>NZ_JBYTCM010000017.1:0-29426 GCF_058790275.1 Mycobacterium sp. FW102-FHT13B02 | reverse complement strand
CCCCCCCCCCCCCCCCCCCCCCCTCGACACTTGAAAAGCTCTGAAGAACTGGTGGTCAGCCCTGGGCTGACCACCAGTTCTTGTGTAGGCGCTCGCACCCGGCGGCCAACAGGCCGTCGTACTCCGCGCGCACCTGGACCGCCCCGGGGAAATCGTGTCCGGCCGAGTAGCCGGTGGTGACCACCAACGTCGCCAGCTTGGCGGCCCGTGCGGCGCGGAAGCCGCGGACGCCGCCCGCCACCGCCAGCGCGCTCTCCGGTCCCAGCCCCAACTCCCACAGCGCGTGGCCGTGCACATCCGGTTCACGGCTGGGGCGCGGCAGATCATCGGGCGTCACGATTGTCTCGGCGATGCCATCGCCCAGCAGCTGACGCACCAGCGGCTCCACCCACGACCGGCTACCGCTACTCACCACGGCGACCGATACCCCGGCGCCGAACAGCCCGGCCGCCAGATCGGCGAGGCCGTCGCGTGGGCTCACGTCACCGTCGAGCACCGACGTCTCGAACAGCTCGGTCTTGGTGCGGTACACGTGCGCTGCAATCTCGTTGCTGACCCGCCCGAAGCCGCGCCGCCGCAGCGCCGACGCGATGCGACGTGGCTCGTCCGCGATGCGGACCAGCCGACCGAATTCGGCCACAGACCAGGAGATATCGAGCCCATGTTCGGCGAAGGCAGCATTGAACGCCACCCGGTGGGCATCGCGCTCGACGTCGGCCACCGCTCCGTCGAGGTCGAAGATCACCGCGCGCAGCGGGTCGACCACGGCATGGGCAGGTCGCGCCACATCCCACCAGAACGTGCGCTCCACACAACTCACCGACATGGGTACCAGGGTGTCCCACGTCACACGTCCGGGGCCTCCCCCAATCGGGGGATTGGACGGGCGAGATTGCCGGTGAACTTTCGCGGCAGTCCACAGCCGATCCTCCCGACCTGCGCGGAAGCGCCGCTCTAAGGTGTTGCCATGACCACCAGCGAGAAGCCGGAGGCGCATCGCGCATGACCACCGACGCCGAAGCGGACACCGGCACGCCGGTGCGGCTGATCCTGGTCGACGACCACGAAATGGTCATCGAGGGACTCAAGGCCATGCTGGCCGCATTCAGCAACCGGGTACGGGTGGTCGGCCAGGCCGTCGGGGCCGAACGAGCCGCCGCCGTGGTCGACGAACTACAGCCCGACATCGTGCTGTGCGATGTCCGGATGCAGGGCGCCAGCGGCCTGGACCTGTGCCGTGAACTGCGGGAACGCAACCCCGACCGCAAAGTGGTCATGCTGTCGGTGTACGACGACGAGCAGTACCTCTACCAGGCGCTGCGGGTCGGCGCGTCGGGCTATCTGCTCAAGAGCATCAGCAGCGACGACCTGGTCCGTCAGCTCGAGTTGGTACACGGCGGGGCCACCGCCATCGACCCCGGCATGGCGGCCCGGGCTGCCGACACCGCGGCCCGCATGCAGCGCGACGAGTTCTGGCCCGGCGCCCGCCAGGGCCTCACCCAGCGGGAGAGCGAAATCCTGTCGTTCGTGGTCGACGGGCTGTCCAACCGCGGTATCGCGACGCGGCTGGTGATCGGTGAGGAGACCGTCAAGAGCCACCTGCGGTCCATCTACCGCAAGCTCGACGTCAGCGACCGTGCGGGTGCGGTGGCGACGGCGCTGCGGGAAGGTATCTACCGATGACGGCGCGCAACCCTGACGAGCGCTTGCACCGCGAACCGACGAGCAAGGTGCTGACCGCGGACCGCGAACTGGCCCTGCTGCGCGAGCTGATCCAGGCCGCCTCCAGCGGTCCCGGCGTCGAGCCGCTGGCCGCGGCGGCAGCCCGGATGATCACCGCGGCCACCGCCACCGATGTCTGCTTCGTCCACGTGCTGGACGACACCGAACGGTCGCTGACCCTGACGGGCGCCACGCCACCGTTCGACCAGGAGGTGGGCAAGATCCGGCTGCCGCTGGGCGAAGGCGTCTCGGGTTGGGTGGCCAGCAACCGCGAACCCGTGGTGATCACCGCCGACAAGGAGTCCGACCCGCGCTACCGGCCGTTCGAATCGCTGCGCGGCAGTGATTTCGCGTCCATGGTGTCGGTGCCGATGGAGACCGACCCGGGCGGGCTGGTCGGCGTGCTCAACGTGCACACCGTCGACCGCCGGGAGTTCACCGCGCGCGACGTCGAGCTCTTGCTCGTGATCGGTCGGCTCATCGCCGGGGCCATGCACCAGGCTCGGCTGCACCGCCAGCTCGTGGCTCGCGAACGCGCGCACGAGAACTTCGTCGAGCAGGTCATCGAGGCCCAGGAGATCGAGCGCCGCCGGCTGGCCGGCGACATCCACGACGGCATCTCCCAGCGGCTGGTGACCCTGTCCTACCGGCTCGATGCGGCCAGCCGAGCGGTCGGATCGGACGCGGCCGTCGCCGCCGAGCAGCTGACCTTGGCCCGGGAACTGGTGGACCTGACCCTCGGCGAGGCCCGGGCGGCCATCGGGAACCTGCGCCCACCGGTTCTCGACGACCTGGGCCTGGCCGGTGGGCTCGCCAGCCTGGCCCGCTCCATCGGCCAACTCGACGTCGACGTCGAGCTGGCCGACGTCCGGCTGCCCGACCACATCGAGCTGGCGCTGTACCGCATCGCCCAGGAGTGCCTGCAGAACGTCGTCAAGCACGCCCACGCCACCAACGCGTTGCTGAAATTCGCGGCCGACGCCGACCATGCCCGGCTCGAGATCATCGACAACGGAATCGGTTTCGACACCTTCGAGCGTCCCTTGGGCGCCGACGAGATGGGCGGCTACGGGCTGTTGTCGATGGCCGAACGCGCCGAGATCGTCGGCGGCCGGCTGAACATCCGCTCCCGGCCGGGCTCGGGCACCATCGTCACCGCCACCATCCCGCTGGCCACCGTCCGCGAGTAGTCGCAAACGTGCGGCGAGCCGCTAAAAGTCGCCGGCGTTGCGCCTGAGCGTCTCGATGGCGGCCACCAGGTCCGCCGACTGCCTGTCGGACATCCCGACGTCGGCGAACACTTCTTTGTTCAGCGTGATCGTGGCGTCCTCGACGGTCGAGCGGCCCAGTTCGGTCAGCTGCACCAGCGTCGTCCGGCCATCCGTCGGGTGCGGGACGCGCTCGACGAGCCCGTCTGCCTCAAGCCGCCGGATCGCGTGCGTGACGCTGGTGACGTGTACCTGCAGCCGGTCCGACGCCTTTGTGATGGGCAGCGCACCGCTGCCGCTGAACGCCAGCAGCCGCAGCAACTCGTAGCGGGAGAAACTCAAGTCGTACGGCCGCAGCGCGGTTTCGACGCGGGCCAGCAGGATCTGGTGGGCGCGCATCACGGAAGTCACCGCGACCATGCCGTCGGCAACGTCGCCCCAGCCGGCCCGTTCCCAGTTGGCCCGGGCCCGGGCGATGGGGTCACTGCTCACGACTTATTCATACCGCACGGGCCCGGCCGAACCCATGCAGTCAGGGCCGGACGGTCGTCCCGTCCATCGCATTACGGATGGCGGCCAGCACCGCGCGCGACGACCTGCGGTCCCCGACGGTGATCCGGACCCCGCCGTCGGCGTAGCTACGCACCCGCGGGCCGTCGTCGCCGAACGTCCATGCCCGCGCTCCGCTCGGCAGATACACGAAGTTGGCGTGGCTGTCGGTGCAGTAGACACCCATGGATCGCAACCGCGCCCGCAGGAACGCTCCTTCCGAGGTGATCATCCGGATACGTTGGCGTAGTTGATCTTCCGCATCGTAGGACGCCGCGACGGCCACCAGCCCGGTGATCCCGATCCCGAACGGCAGCTGCATCCCCCACAGCTCGCACGCCAACGACGGCGCGCAGACGCCATAGCCGATACGCAGACCGGCCAGACCGTAGGCCTTCGAAAAGGTGCGAACCACAACCAGATTGGGGTAGTGGACCACGAGCGACGGGATGTCGAGGCACAGGTCGGGAGCCAGGAACTCGACGTACGCCTCGTCCAGGATGACGACGGTGCCCGAGGGCACCCGATCCAGGAAGCGGTACAGGTCGGCCGCCGACTCGACGGTCCCGGTCGGGTTGTGCGGGCGGCAGATCACCACCACCTGGGCCCCCACCGCGGCCGCGGCCATGGCGCCGAGGTCGTGGTGACCGTGCCGATCCAGCGGCACGGTCACCGACCGCAGTCGCGCCATCTGCGCGAAGATCGGATAGCCGTCGAAGGTCGGTGTTGCCGTTAACAACACATCTCCCGGCTCGGTGACGGCCTGCAGCACCTGCATGATCACTCCAGTGGCACCGGCGCCAACCACCACCTGTTCGTCGGCGACGCCGACCCGGCCCGCGATCAGCGACCGCAACCGCTGCGGCAGGAACTCCGGATAGCGGTTCATCGCAGCGATCGACGCAGTCAGTGCGGCTCGTACCGCCGGCAGCGGCGGGAACGGATTCTCGTTGAGCGCCAAGGCCAACGGGTCGTCGGCCGCGGGCAGCGAACCGACCGCGTCGGCCAGCGCGCACGTCGGCGTCATCGCCGTCCGCCCCACCGGACCGCAGCCGCACCGGCGAAGTCGCCGGCGTGCGCGAAGGCCGCCATCATCACCACGTCGCCCTCGCTCACCTGGCCGTCGGTGATCGCCCGGTCCAGGTTGACCGGCACGCCCGCGGCGAACAGGTTGCCGCACTCGTCAAAGGTGTCGCGGTGCCGCTCGGCGGGCAATTCCAGCGCCTCCCGCCAGTTCCTCAGGAACACGCGGTTCGGCTGGTTGGTGACCAGCAAGCCGATGTCCTTGGGCGCCAACCCGATCCGGTCGCACACCGCGTACGCCACCTCGGGCACCTGGCGGTTACCCCGGGCCAGCACCTTGGTGATCTTGCTTTCGGTGAAGCCGATGCAGCCCTCCCCCGGGCCCGCCTGCCACCATTTCCGGGGCGGATCGACGGACATGGTCATATCGCCCGCGTACTCGCCGTATGTGCGGCACTCGACGTCGAGGATCGGCGAAACATCGGACAGCGCCACGAGTCCCACCGCAGCCCCGTCGCCCGGCACCGCCGCCTGCGCCTTGGGCCGGATGGTCTCCTGGTCGAAGACCTGGCCCGCCGCGTTCTGCGCCACCGCGACCAGTGCGGTGCGCCCCTCTCCCGAGGCCAGCAACTGGCGCGCCAGTTTGAGCCCCAGGATGAAGGCCGCGCACCCGCCGTTGTGTAGATCGATCACCCAGTTCGGTTTCATCCCAAGACGATTGGCCATGCCACCACCGCCGCCGTAGAACGGCATGTCGGGCAACTGGGTGTGCGTGATCAGTACGTCGACGTCGGCCAGGACGTCAGGTCCGTGGCGGTCGAGAAGCCCCGCGGCGGCGCGTTCGACCATGTCGATGGCGGTCTCGTCGGGTGCGACGTGATGCCGGAACTTGGGCGCCCGGAACATGAGGTTGTCCCGCAGGTCGTCGGAACCGGCGAATTGCGCGTAGTAATCGGCGCCGATCGGCTCTCCCGGTAGATAGGTCGAGACATCCAGAAGACTGACGGCAGGCTGCTCCATTTTTTCGCTCACTTCATCCAGGCCGGGGTGATCGGCAGTCCATTGCGGTGCCGGTACTCGGCAATCGCCTTGAGGTTGTCCAGTTCCAGGCGGTGGCCCGCCCCGAACATGTCCCAGAAGTCCCCGACCCACACGGGTCGCTGCGCGGGCGCGGTCTCGGGGTAGGGGTTGTCGTCGTAGAAGGGGTGGTGGCAGTTGGTCCACAGCACCACCGAGCCGGGCTTGTTGAGCACGGTCTGCGCGTCGACGACGCGCATCAGGTAGATCATCCAGAGGTGCTGCCCCTGGTCCCAGGCGCAGTGGTAGTCGACGGTCATCGCGTCGCGGTTCGCCACTGTGCGCGTGTAGATTTCGGTTTCCGAGCCCAGCCGGTCATACGCCAGCCAGAGGCCGGGCTCCTCGGTTTCGGTGAACCCGCGCAGGCTGTAGGTCCATTCCTCGAGGCTGCGGGTGTCCGACAGGTATTCGAAGAGTTCGTCCGGCGGGCAGTCGATGTAGTCGTTGACGGTGCAGTAGTCACCGAAAACCACGTCGTGCGGGTAGACCGACCGCATCATCTCCATGATGACGGGCGTGGCCTTCTCGCGGGGCGAGGTCTCGATGCGGGTGACACCGTCGATCGGCATCGTGATGTCTTCAAGCGCGGGCAGCGACATGCTGGGAGCTCTCTTTCTGCGTCTGTTGGATGACTGAATCGAGAAATGGTGCGAACGTGGGGATTTCGTCGGCCGAGCATTCGACACTGACCACCGACGGCCCGTGCTGGCTGAGTGCTTCGGTCAGTGCGCCGGCCAACTGCGGCAGCTCACTGACGTCGGTTGCGTGCAGACCGGGGAACATCGCGGCCAGTCCGGCGCCGAGCCGCGCCGGCGAGAAACGGTTGTAGCTGTAGCGGTCGCCGTAGAACAGCTGCTCACGGGTGACGCACATGGCGTGGGCGTTGTTGTTGAACAACACGAAGGTGATCGGGAGCCGGTACTGCACCGCGGTGTGCAGCTCCATGCCATGCATGAAGAACGAGCCGTCGCCGGCCACCACCACCGTACGGTACTGCGCTCCAGCGGTTTTGGCCCGCGCGAAGCACATGCCGATGGCAGCGCCGAAGCTGTACCCCATGCCTCCCATACCGAGCGCCACCACGAAGCGTCCGGCGCGGCGCACCGGCAGGCCGTGCACCGTCGAGGCGCCGGTGTTGCCGGCGTCGACCACGATGTCGGCGCCGTCGGGCAACAGGTCGTCGAGCAGTGTGACGGTGTCGCGGTACCGGATGCCGGGGCCCTCGTGCGGCGGCGGCTGGAGTTCGCTGTGCGGCAACGGATCCAGGACCCGGAGGCCGTGCGGCCGGCCGGCTCCCGTCAACGCCCGGGTCAGCGCCGTCAGCGACGCCCGCAGGTTCGTCGAATTCACGTGTGTCGTCGGGACATACGGACGCTGCGCGCCGAGCGAGACGATCTGCACCCCGGCCAGCGCATCGTCGAGGCCGGCGCGCGCCGTCACCGACAGGCGGGTCCCGACCACCAGGCACACCGCGCTGCGGGAGATCGCGTCGACCACTCGTGGATGACCCATCACCCCGGTGACGCCCAGCCACGACGACTGGCCCAATCCCGGTGAGCCACTGACGTCTTTGGCATCCGGAACCGTGGCGACCCAGGCTCGCAGGACCGAGCGCAGCTCCTCGAGTTCACGACGGGCGTCGTCGCGGGCCACCTGCTCGCCGGCGATGATCGTGACCGGCCCCAGCGCCCGGCGCAGCACCTCGGCGATGGAATCCGGGTCCGCCAAGATCGAATCACGGACCACCACAGCACTTTCCACGGGATCGACCACGTCGATCATGGCCTGCTGGATGTCCTTCGGCAGCAGCAGCACCGCCGGGCCGCCACTGTCGGCCGCAGCCAGCGCCTCCGTCAGAGCGGACACGATGTCCTCCGGGTCCGTCACCCGCCGGCAGTACACCGACACCGCCGAGAACAGCGCCACCGCGTCGAGTGATCCCGAGCGCCCGCTGGTGTCCTGGAAGCTGCCTCGTCCGTCCATGCCGGTCGGCGCCTGCCCCACCAGGGCCAGCACCGGCACTCGGCTGGCCAGTGATTCCCCCAGTCCCGCAACCAGGTTCAGCGATCCGCCACCCGATGTCGCGGCCACCACCCCGATCCGGGATATCGCCCGGCTGTATCCGTCGGCCATGGTGGCCGCGGAGAACTCGTGCTTGGCCAGGATGGGGGTGATCTCGCCGCTGAGGAACGCCGCGTCGAAGAGGTCCTCGATGTTGGCCCCGTCGACACCGAAGAAATACTCGGTGCCCGCCGCCGCCAGTTGCGTGATGATGTGGTCCACCACCCGATACCTGCCGACCATCTGCCACCTACTTCCGCTCGTCTGCCCAAGAACACGAAGCGGACCGCCGGATGGTTCAACGCCGGCGAAAACAACTACAGATTGCGCTCCAGCAGCACCTTGCCGTTGTCGGCGGAAACCAGTTGTACCGCAGCAATTTCCGAAACCTGCATCGGCGTGTTACCGCTCGGCAACGCAGTGGCTCCGGACATGCCGAACCACGTGGCGATCTGTGTACGGCTACCATCACGGCCCACCACGACCATGCCCAGATTGCTCGGCGGCGCGGCAGGTCCGCTGGACCAGTCGCCGTAGCTGCAGGCCATATCGATCCGCGTACCCCAACCGTAGCTGCTCAACGCGATGGTCGCATTGAACGGCGTGGGAGCCACGTGCTGCATGGGCAACTGCGCGACCTGCTCCTGTGTCTGACCACCACCGAAGAACTCCGGCCGGACCACGGCCACCGCACCGACGGCCAATACCGCGGCGGCGAGGCCCGCTACTGCCGTCGTCACCCAGCGCGTCCGGCGCCGGCGCCACCGCACCTTGGCCAGAACCGAATCGAGCACCTCGGGGCGCAACGGCGGTTCCGGCTGCTCCGCACCGATCTCCTGGACATCCGCCAGAGTCAGCAGGCCCAGCAGAGCCGGCATACCGCTCAGCTCACCGACCGCATCCCGGCACCGGGAACACGTCTGCAGGTGCGCTTCGTACTCGCGACGTTCCGCACTCGACAACGAACCCAGCACATACGCGGCGTCCCAGGTTGCGTACCGGTCGCCGTCAAAGGGTCCGATGGACTCGATCAGGTGTGTGCTCACCGAGTCACCCCCATTTCCTGCAGATTCAGACGCAGCGCCCGAACCGCGTAATGCAACCTCGATTTCACCGTGCCCTCGGCGATCTGGAGCTCCGCGGCAATCTGCGCGACGCTCAACTGCCGGTAGTACGCGCGCTCGATCACAGCGCGATGGTCGACGGAGAGCTGGCTCAGGGCACCCCCGAGCAGCATCCGATCCAAGGCGGTATCCACTTCATCGGTGGCTGCCGGGTCCGTCCGGTTGTCGGCCTCCACAACCTCTGACGAGGTGGTTTCGTGCCGGCGCCGGGCGCTGCGCTGCTCATCGATGATCAGGTTGCGGGCGACGGTGTAGAGCCACGCCCGCGGGGACTGATTGGTGTCGGCCACGACGTCAGGGTGCCGCCACGCCCGCAGCAAAGTCTCCTGCACGACGTCCTCGGCACGCGCCGGGTCCTGTGTCAGTCGCAGGGCATAGCGCCAAAGGGCGCCTGCGTGCTCGTCGTAAAGCACCCGCATCATGGCGGCCTCCGGATCGCTCATGCACCAACCTCCGTCATTGACACGAGATCAGGGGCGATCCGGTTCACTGGATCAGTCGCGCAGCAGGGTCAGGATTCGGGGTCCATCCTCGGTGACAGCAACGGTGTGCTCCCAGTGCGCGGCACGAGAGCCGTCCTTGGTAACCACGGTCCACTCATCTTCGAGAATTACCGTCTTCGACGTACCCAACGTCAGCATCGGTTCGATTGCCAGCACCGAACCCGGCTCCAGGAACGGACCCCGGCCGGGCGATCCCTCATTGGGCAGGAACGGGTCCATGTGCATCTCTTGCCCGATGCCGTGGCCGCCGTAGCCCGCAACGATGCCGAACTTGCGGTCATAACGGGCGGAGGCGGCGTGAGTCGCCACCTCGATGGCATGCGAGACGTCGGTCAGCCGGTTACCGGGCACCATGGCGGCGATACCCGCCTCCATGGACTCGCGGGTGGCGTCGGACAGCTTCTGGTCGGCGTCGATCAGCGGACCGACCCCGAACGTCACGGCGGAGTCGCCGTGCCAGTCGTCCAGGATGGCGCCGCAGTCGATGGACACCAGGTCGCCGCTCGCGAGCACCTCGTCGGCGGCCGGAATCCCGTGCACCACACGGTCGTTGACCGACGCACAGATGGTCGCCGGGAAACCGTGATAGCCCAGGAACGACGGGATGCCGCCACCATCGCGGATGACGGACTCGGCGATCTGGTCCAACTCAAGAGTGGACATCCCGGGCGCGGCGGCCTCACGGACCGCCCTCAGCGCCGCCGCCACCAGCGAGCCGGCAGCCGCCATCGCGTCCAATTCGCCGGGGCTCCGCTGGGGGACGACCTTGCGGCCGCGTCGGGGTAGACCAATCATCGATAACTACTGACTTCAGCCGCGGACGGCTACTTGCCCAGCGCCTGCAGCGCGCGGGCGAACACCTCGTCCAGGCTGCCGACAGCGTCGACCGAGACGAGCTCGTCGCGGTAGTAGTCGAGCAGCGGGGCGGTCTCGTCCCGGTACACCTTCATCCGGTTGAGGATGACCTCTTCGGTGTCGTCGGCGCGACCGCGGCTCTTCAGCCGGGTCAGCAGCTCGGATTCCGACACGCGGAACTCCAGCACCGCGTCCAGCTTGAGATTGCGCTTGGCCAGCATGTCGCGCAGCGCCACGGCCTGCTCGACCGAGCGGGGGAAGCCGTCGAGGATGAATCCGGCGGCGGTGTCGTCGGCGTCGAGACGGTCGTCGACCAGTGCGTTGGTCAGCTCGGCAGGGACCAGGTCGCCGGCGTCGAGGTACTTCTTGGCCTCAACACCGAGCGGCGTGCCCTTGCTGATGTTGCTACGGAACAGATCACCCGTGGAAATCTGCGGGATGCCGAACTTCTCGGCCAGCTTCTCGGCCTGAGTGCCCTTGCCTGCTCCCGGCGGTCCCAGCAGAACCATTCTCATTTGAGGAACCCTTCGTAGTTGCGCTGCATGAGCTGGCTCTCGATCTGCTTCACGGTGTCCAGGCCGACGCCGATCATGATCAGCACGGCCGTACCGCCGAATGGCAGGTTCTGCACGCTGCTGCCGCCGCTCTGCAGGAACAGATTAGGCAGCACGGCGATCAAACCGAGGTAGATCGAGCCTGGCAGCGTGATCCGGCTGAGGACGTACCGGAGGTAGTCCGCCGTGGGCTTGCCCGGGCGAATGCCGGGGATGAAGCCACCGAACTTCTTCATCTCGTCCGCCCGCTCGTCGGGGTTGAACGTGATGGACACGTAGAAGTACGTGAAGAAGATGATCAAGCCGAAGTAGATCGCGACGTAGACCGGGTCGGCCGGGTTGGTCAGGTACTTGGCGACGGCCTTGGACCACCAGCCGTTCGACGCGGCCGGATCGCCGGCGGTGACCAGCTGGGTGATCAGGTGCGGGATGTAGATCAGCGACGACGCGAAGATGACCGGGATGACGCCGGCCTGGTTGACCTTGAGTGGCAGATAGGTCGAGGTGCCGCCGTACATCCGGCGGCCCACCATGCGCTTGGCGTACTGCACCGGGATGCGGCGCTGGCCCTGCTCGACGAAGACGACGCCGACGATGATGACAAGGGCTGAGACCAGAACCGCGGTGAACACCACGCCGCCGCGGCTCTCCAGGATGGACTGGCCTTCGGACGGGATGCGGGCGGCGATACCGGCGAAGATCATGAGCGACATGCCGTTGCCGATGCCGCGCTCGGTGACGAGCTCGCCCATCCACATGACCAGGGCGGCGCCCGCGGTCATGACCAGCACGATCACCACGAGGGTGAAGATGCTCTGGTCCTGGATGATGCTCAGCGAGCAGCCCTGCAGCAGGTTGCCGCTGGCGGCCATGGCGACGATCGAGGTGCCCTGCAGCACTGCCAGTGCGATCGCGAGATAACGCGTGTACTGCGTCATCTTGGCCTGGCCGGCCTGACCTTCCTTCTGCAGCTGTTCGAAGCGCGGGATGACCACGACCAGGAGCTGCACGATGATGCTCGCAGTGATGTAGGGCATCACGCCGACCGCCAGCACCGACAGGTGCAACAGCGCACCACCGGAGAACAGGTTGATCAGCGAGTAGACCTGGGCCGCGTCACCGCCACTGACCTGCTCGATGCACTTCTGCACGTTCGGGTAGTTCACCCCGGGGGACGGCAGCGCAGCGCCGGCCCGATACAGGATGACTACACCCAGCGTGAAGAGGATCTTGCGTCGCAGATCGGCCGTCCGCAGGGACGAGATAAAAGCCGAAAGCACTCTTCCTCCTGCGCAGCCGAGCTCTGGCCGCGGCGTGCTGATGGGGCTGGTCAGGTCCAGCGTTTGGTTAATTCCGTGCACGACCAACAGCAGGTACTCGACCTGCCTGGGCGCGCCGTCAAATCAGTCTCCGAGAATAACAGTTGCCGCCCCCACGACCCGCATCCGCACGGCGCCGACCCCTTGCTACCCGGCCCAGTCCAGTCAAAATCTGCCATGACCCGGCATTTCTGCCATGTTCAGGAACGGCGCGTACAGTCGCCGCCAGGGTCATTACACAAGCTAACTACCGCCTTACGCAGCGGATAACTCAGGACAGGAACGACGCGATGGCACGCACTGACAACGACACCTGGGACCTGGCCTCGAGCGTGGGAGCCACCGCGACCCTGGTGGCCGCCGCCCGCGCCCTCGCCACCCGGGCCGAGGACCCCATCATCGACGACCCGTTCGCCGCTCCCCTGGTCCGCGCGGTCGGGGTCGACTTCTTCACCAAGCTCGTCGACGGCGCTGCCGATCCCACGCAGTTCGACGCCGGGAACGGCCCGACCATGTCGCAGCTGACCAACGGGATGGCGGCCCGCACCCGATTCTTCGACGACTTCTTCCACGACGCCGGCAAGGCCGGCATCCGGCAGGCGGTCATCCTCGCCGCCGGGCTGGACGCCCGGGCCTACCGCTTGTCCTGGCCGGCAGGCACCGTCGTCTACGAGATCGACCAGCCCGAGGTCATCGAGTTCAAGTCGAAGGCCCTCTCGGACCTGGGCGCGGCGCCGACCACACAGCGGCGCACGGTGGCGATCGACCTGCGCGACGACTGGCCGGCCGCGCTGCGCGCCGCGGGCCTGGACCCCACCAAACCCACCGCCTGGATCGCCGAGGGACTGTTCGGCTACCTGCCGCCCGAGGCTCAGGACCGGCTGCTCGACCAGATCTCCGAACTGTCCGCACCGGGCAGCCGGATGGGCGCCGAAGGCGTACCGGCCACACCGGACCGCGACGAGGACGCGGTGCGGGAGCGGATGAAGGCGGTATCGGAGCACTGGCGCGAGCAAGGCTTCGAACTCGACTTCGCCGATCTGGTCTATCTCGGCGACCGGGCCGACGTGGACACCTACCTGCAGGGCCACGGCTGGCAGACCACCGTCGTCACCTCCAATGAACTGCGAGTCCGCAACGGCCTTGCCGCTGTCGAGCCCGACCCGGACGGCCAGCCCTCGATGGGCGAGGTCAACTACGTCACCGCGCTGCGCTGATCCCCTGACAGGAGTGAACCGATGACCCGCACCGACAGCGACACCTGGGACCTGGCCTCGAGCGTGGGCGCCACCGCAACCATGGTGGCCACCGGCCGTGCCCTTGCGACGAAGGAAGCGGAGCCGCTCATCCGGGATCCGTACGCCGATCCGCTGGTGCGGGCCGTCGGCGTCGAGTTCTTCATCAATCTGATCGACGGACAGATCGACCTCAGCGGCGAGGTCGGGACCGCCGCCGCCATGATGACCAACCTGATGGCGGTGCGGACGAAGTTCTTCGACGACTTCTTCACTTCTGCGACCACCAAGGGCATCCGGCAGGCCGTCATCCTGGCCGCCGGCCTCGACTCGCGCGCCTATCGGCTGCCGTGGCCCGACGGCACGGTGGTCTACGAGATCGACCAGCCCGAGGTGATCACCGCCAAAACCGGGACCATGGCGCAGATCGGTGCCACGCCGACCTGCGAACGCCGCACCGTCGCCATCGATCTGCGCGACGACTGGCCCGCCGCGCTGCGCGCCGCCGGGTTCGATCCGTCGGCGCCGACGGCCTGGATCGCCGAGGGGCTGCTGATCTACCTGCCGCCCGAAGCGCAGGACAAGCTGTTCGACAACATCACCGCCCTGTCGGCGCCGGGCAGCCGGCTGGCCACCGAGTTCCACACCGACCACGGCGCCGGCATGGCCCAGCGCGGCGCGGCCATGAGCGAGCGGTGGCGTGGCGCCGGCCTGGACCTGAACCTGACCGACCTCTGGTATCAAGGCGACCGCACCTCGGTGGTCGAGCACCTCGACGCCAGCGGCTGGAATACCACGGCCCGCCCACGCCTTGAAGTGTTCGCGGAGTACGGCCGCCCACTCGCCGAGACCGAAGACACTGCGGCACTGCGCAATTCACTTTCCGTGACGGCCATCAAGAACTAGGAGCTGCACCGCGATGACACGAACTGACGGAGATTCCTGGGACCTGGCCTCCAGCGTCGGGGCCACCGCCACCATGGTTGCGGGCCAGCGCGCCCTCGCCCACCGCGAGCGGTTGATCGACGACCCGTACGCCGAGCCACTGGTCCGGGCCGTCGGACTGGACTTCTTCACCAAGGCACTGGACGGTGAGATCGACCTCAGTGACGTGAACCCGGCGTTCACCCCGCGCCGCGCGGCCGAGGGCATGACGGTGCGCACCCGCTGGTTCGACCAGTTGTTCCTCGACGCGGCCGCCGCCGGCGTACGGCAGGCGGTGATCCTGGCCGCTGGACTGGACGCGCGCGCCTACCGGCTGCCCTGGCCCGACGGCACCGTCGTCTTCGAGGTGGACCAGCCCGAGGTCATCGAGTTCAAGTCCACGACGCTGGCGAAGCTCGGTGCCGCCCCCACGGCGACCCGGCGCACCGTCGCCGTCGACCTGCGCGACGACTGGATGCAGGCACTGCGCGACAACGGCTTCGATCCCGCGGCGCCCACCGCCTGGATCGCCGAAGGGCTGCTCATCTACCTGCCGCCGGAGGCCCAGGACCGGTTGTTCGACAACATCACCGCGCTCTCGGCGCCGGGTAGCTTCGTGGCCACCGAGCACGTCGGCGACCTGAGCAGTGCCTTCGACGACGAGCGCATGCAGGCGATGCGCGAGCGGATGAAGGCGCTCGGTTCGAACATCGAGATGGCCGACCTCATCTACCAGGGCGACCGCAACCACGTCACCGACTATCTGACCCGCCTCGGCTGGGACGTCACCGCGCGGTCTGTCGAAGAAGCGCACGCCGACAATGGTTTCCAGTACCCGGACGACGAACTGTCCCGGGCCTGGACCCAGCTGAAGTACGTCCGCGCAGTCCTGGGCCAGAAGGCATAATTGCAATGGCACGGACACCCGGGGACAGCTGGGATCTGGCGTCGAGCGTGGGCGCGACGGCCACGCTGGTGGCAACCGGGCGCGCGATCGCCAGCACCCATCCGCACGGTTTGATCGACGATCCGTTCGCGGCGCCGCTGGTGCGCGCCGTCGGGATCGAGGCGTTCACCAAGATGGTCGACGGTGAACTGGATCTGTCCATGCTCGACGCCATCGCCCCGGACGCGGCGTTGCGGGCCCGCGCCAACATCGACGAAATGGCCGTTCGGACCAGGTTTTTCGACGACTACTTCGCGACGGCGGCCGACGGCGGCATCCGGCAGGCCGTCATCCTGGCCTCCGGGCTGGACTCGCGCGCCTACCGGCTGCCGTGGCCCGACGGCACGGTGGTCTACGAGATCGACCAGCCCGAGGTCATCGAGTTCAAGACCCGTACCCTGGCCGGCCTCGGCGCAGAGCCGACGGCGCAGCGCCGGACCGTGCCGATCGATCTGCGCGAGGACTGGCCGGCAGCGTTGCGGGCGGCCGGCTTCGACCCCAGCCTGCCGACGGCCTGGCTGGCCGAAGGTCTGCTGATCTACCTGCCGCCGGAAGCCCAGGACACGCTGTTCGACAACATCCACGAGCTGAGTGCACCCGGCAGTGCCGTGGCCACCGAATTCGTGCCCGGGCTCAAGGATTTGGACCCTGACCGGGCTCGTGAAGCTGCCGCGGGGTTCCAGCAACTCGGCTTGAACATGGACATGCCGTCACTGGTCTACCACGGTGAAAGGCATTCCGCTGCAGGCTATCTGGCCGCCAAGGGCTGGCAGATGACCGGCATCGGTCGGGCTGATCTCTACGCCCGGTACGGTTTGACCGCCGCAGACCTCGGGGACGCCGACCCCATGCGCGAGATCATCTATATCAGCGGCACTCTCGGCTGAGCAGACCGTCCGTTAGAAGCGGTAGTCCCCCAGCCAGAGCGCGCTGACCCCGGTCAGCGACCGCTCGGCCTGGCCGAGCGCACCGACCAGTGAGCGACCGAGCACCGCGGCCACCGCGTCGGGCAACGACGCCGCGGCCGGTTGCGAGGAGGCCTTGGGCCGTACGTGATCGAGCAACGACGACCCCGGGTAGTTGACGGTTCGGACCGGAGCTTCAACATCGATACCGGCCAGCACCTTGGCGCGGCGCACGGCGGTCCGCAGACCGCCGAGTTCGTCGACCAGGCCGTGCTCCAGCGCGTCGGCACCGGTCCACACGCGGCCGCGCGCCACCTGCTCGACGGCCTCGACCGGCAGGTTACGGCCGTCGGCGACGCGTGCCACGAAATCGGTGTAGAACAGGTCGGCCTCGGCCACCACATGTGCGTGCTGAGCCTCGGTGAAGGGCTGGTTCGCCGACCACGCGTCGGCATTATCGTTGGTACGCACTGAATCTGAGCCGACACCGAGCCGTTCCTTCAGCCCCCGCGTGACCAGCTTGCCCGTCACCACGCCGATGGATCCGGTGATGGTGCCGGCGTTGGCGACGATGTGGTCGGCCGCCATCGACACGTAGTAACCGCCCGACGCGGCGACCGCACCCATCGATGCGACGACGGGTTTACCCGTCTCGCGCAGCCGGGCGACCTCGCGCCAGATGGTCTCCGAACCCGTGACCGCGCCGCCCGGGCTGTCCACCCGGAGTACGACGGCCGCGACGTCGTCATCGGCAGCTGCCTCGCGCAGGGCCGCGGCGATGGTGTCGCCGCCCACGCTCGACGGACCAGGTGGGAAGGCGCTGGGGCCGCCGCGACCGCTGACGATTGGCCCGGCCATGGTGATGACGGCGATGGTCGGCTTGTGCTTGATCCCCGGCAGCGGCGGTACCTCGGGCAGGCTGTGACCCGCGGTGGCCTTGACGTACCGGGACAGGAACAGTCGCGGCGGGGCGTCCTTGCCGTCGGCTTCCGCTGTGCCCCCGAGCAATTCGCTGACCCGGGCATAGGCCTCATCGCGGAAACCGATGCGGTCCACCAGCTTGGCGGCCAGCGCGTCGTCACGCAGCAGCGGCGCCCGGTCGACCAGGGTGTCGAGTTCGCCGGCGTCGACACCGCGGGATGTGGCGATGGCGGCGAGCACCTGGGCATGCAGGCTCTCGATGAGCCTTGCGTCGGCCTCGCGGTGTGGCTCGGTGTAGCGGTCCTGCGTGAACATGTTGGCCGCCGACTTGTACTCACCGCGCGCGACGAACTGCGCCTCGATGCCGGCCTTGTCGAACGCGTCCCGCAGGAACAGCGCGTTCGTCGCGAAGCCCACCAGCCCGACCGTGCCCGAGGGCTGCATCCAGACTTCCCGGAACGCCGAGGCCAGGTAGTACGACATCGTGCCGGGGTATGTCTCGGCCCACGCGATGGACGGCTTGACGGCGCTGAACGCGGCGATGGCGTCGCGCAACTCCTGCACCGGACCCGCTGCGGCAGCGGGCAATTGGACGCGGGCGATCAGCCCGGCCACGCGCTTGTCGTCGGCCGCACGGTGGATGGCGGCGACGGCATCGCGCAGCACCAGCGGCCGGGAATTGCCCATGACGAATGCCACCGGGTCGAAGCCGGCGGTCTCCGGCGGCACGGCCTGCAGGTCGAGTTCCAGCACGCAGCCGTTCGGTACGCCGTGGTGACGCACGGTGTCGACCTTGCGGACAAGGGCACGCAACTCATCGGGTCCGGGTAGACCGGGCAGACTGGGCCGAAAAGCAAACATGTTCCGAGCGTACCCACTCGCCGAGCCGGTCGAATGGGTCGCGGAACCGCCGCCAATTCGCCGTTGACGTGTCAGCATTACGTGTAGAGGATTTCCCGCCGGCCAGGAGCGAAGCATGGTAGCGCTCAAACGCATTGCCGCCGTGTTGGTACTGACCGCCGCGGCTTCGGTGGGCGGCACGGCGCCCGCCGGCGCGCAGTCCGACTGCCAATTCGGCGGCGGACTCGGGCCCAATACCGCGTGCGCGTCGGCACCGCAGGACGACTTCACCGACCTCGTCCCGTACTACGGGCCCCGCCGGGGCTACGGCTACGGTTACGGTGGCTTCTTGGGCGGCTTGTACGGCGACGACGCCCTGCCTGGAATCTCCGCGGGGCCGGGCTGACCCGATTCCACGAGTTTTCGGCCTGCCGATAGCGGAACCGTTACAGAATCACGCCCATGGTGCTGAAAGTCTCCGTCTCCCCCGATCTGGTCCACGGCGATGCCGACGAGGGCTACGGCAAGGTAGCCGACGCATTCCGGGCCAACTTCGCGGCCGGCAGCGAGGTCGGTGCGGCGCTGTGTGTCTACCGCGACGGCCGCAAGGTCGTCGACATGTGGGGCGGCTACCGCGACGGCATCAGCAAGGCGCCGTGGCAGGCCGACACCATGGTCAATATGTTCTCTTCGACGAAAGGCGTTGCAGCCCTTGCCGTTGCGCATGCGGTGTCGAAGGGGCTGTTCGACTACGACGAGCGGGTCGCCGAATACTGGCCGGAATTCGGCGCGCAGGACAAGGGCGAGATCACCGTCCGTCAACTGCTGGCGCACCAGGCCGGGCTGTGCGTCCTGACCCCCAATCCCCTGCTGTCCGATATCGCCGACCCGGTGCGGCTCTCCGCGATCCTCGCGGCGCAGAAACCCGCGTGGACGCCCGGCACCCGGCACGGGTATCACGCCATCACCATCGGCTGGTACGAGTCCGAGCTGATCCGCCGTACCGACGGGCGCACGCTCGGGCGGTATCTGGCCGACGAGATCACCGGGCCGTTGGGGGCCGAGCTGTACATCGGCCTGCCGGACTCCGTCGACCGCGGCCGGCTTGCGACGCTGCATCATTGGCAGCGGTACGAGTCGCTGAAGCATCTCGATGTCATGCCCGCCGGCTTCCTGATCGGCAGCCTCAATCCACGGGGACTGTTGGCCAGGACCGCAGCCATCCCCGCCGACATCGATCCCTACGCCGGCGACTACAACACCGACCGGGTGCGCCGCGTCGAGATTCCGTCCGCCAACGGCACCGGGACGGCTCGCGCCCTGGCCCACCTCTACGGAGCCGCAGCGGTGGGCGGGACCGAAATAGGTTTCACCCCAGAAGCTTTCGATGCGTTGACCGCGCCGCCACGCAACCCGTCAGGTGGTACCCGCGACAAGGTGATGCGCGCGGAGATCGCCTACGCACTCGGCTTGTGCAAACCCGTCCCGACGTTCGCCTTCGGCTCTTCGGGAAAAGCGTTCGGCACGCCCGGGTTCGGTGGCTCGTTCGGTTTCGCGGACCCCGACACCGGCATCGGTTTCGGCTACGTGATGAACCGGCTGGGCTTCCATCTGGTCAGCGATCCCCGCGAACTGGCCTTACGCCAGGCGCTCTTCCACGATGTCCTCGGCGCCCGGATGCAGACGTAGTCTGCGTTGACCCTGAACTCATTGCGCAGAATTTCGAGTGGCGCCCACCCTCGGCACAGGGTCAACGCAAAAAAAAGAAGGGCCCCCGCCGAAGCGGAGGCCCTTCTCTGTAGAGCAATCAGAGCTCGGTCGTGCTACCACCGGCAGCGGTGATCGCCTCACGGGCGCTACCGCTGAACTTGTTGGCAGTGACGTCGACCTTGACGGCCAGCTTGCCGTCGCCGAGCACCTTGACCAGGGTGTTCTTGCGAACCAGGCCTGCGGCCACCAGCTCGTCCACACCGACGGTGCCGCCCTGCGGGAACGCCTTGGCGAGGTCGCCGACGTTCACCACCGCGTACTCCGTGCGGAAGCGGTTGCGGAAGCCCTTGAGCTTCGGCAGACGCATGTGGATCGGCATCTGGCCACCCTCGAACGTCACGGGGACGTTCTTGCGGGCCTTGGTGCCCTTGGTACCGCGACCAGCGGTCTTACCCTTGGAGCCCTCACCACGACCGACACGGGTCTTGGCCTTCTTGGACCCCGCGGCAGGCTTCAGGTCGTGCAGCTTGATGACACTCATTACGCCTCCTCAACGGTGACGAGGTGGTTGACCACCGCGAGCAGACCACGGGTCTGCGCGTTGTCCTCGCGAACGACGGACTGGCGGATCTTGCGCAGCCCCAGCGTCCGCAGGCTTTCGCGCTGCTTCCACCGGGCACCCACGGTGCCACGCACCTGGGTGATCTTCAGTTCAGCCATGTTTATGCCGATCCTTCACGCGCTGCCGATGCGGCCAGCGCTTCTGCCTCACGCCGGGCCCGCAGCATGCCGGCCGGCGCAACATCTTCGATGGGCAGGCCACGACGGGCTGCCACTTCCTCGGGGCGCTGAATCATCTTCAACGCGGCAACGGTGGCGTGCACTACGTTGATCGCGTTGTCGCTGCCCAGCGACTTGGCGAGGACGTCGTGCACACCGGCGCATTCCAGCACCGCGCGGCACGCGCCACCGGCGATGACACCGGTACCCGGGCTGGCCGGACGCAGCATCACGACACCGGCAGCGGCCTCACCCTGAACCGGGTGGACGATGGTGGCGCCGATCAGCGGGACCCGGAAGAAGCTCTTGCGGGCTTCCTCGACACCCTTGGCAATGGCGGCCGGAACTTCCTTGGCCTTGCCGTAGCCGACGCCCACCATGCCGTGGCCGTCGCCGACGATGACCAGGGCGGTGAAGCTGAAGCGCCGTCCACCCTTGACCACCTTCGAAACGCGGTTGATGGTGACAACGCGCTCGATGTAGTTGCTCTTCTCACCACGGTCGTCGCCGCGGCCACGGCCACCACGGTCGTCACGGCCGCGGCCGCCACGATCTCCGCGGCCACCGCGATTGTCCTGCGCCGAACCGGCGCCAGCCTGGTCGGCCATCATGCAGTCCTTCCGGTGATTTTCAAGTAAGTCATCAGAACGTCAACCCGCTTTCGCGCGCGGCGTCGGCGAGAGCGGCGATCCGGCCACCGTAGGTGTACCCACCGCGGTCGAACACCACCTCGGCGATGCCGGCAGCCTTGGCGCGCTCGGCGATCAGCTGACCCACCCGGGCGCTGACGGCCTTCTTGTCGCCGTCGACGGCCCGCACGTCGGCCTCGATGGACGACGCGGCGGCCAGCGTGGTGCCGGTCAGGTCGTCGATCACCTGGACGTGGATGTGCCGCGAGGAGCGGTTGACCATCAGGCGCGGACGCTCGGACGTGCCGGCGACCTTCTTGCGCAGACGGGCGTGACGACGCAGACGCGCCACCCGACGGGTCTCAGAAATGTTCTGGCCCAACGGCTTACGCTTGTCAGTCTCAGTGTTGGCCATTGCTACTTACCTGTCTTTCCGACCTTGCGGCGGATCTGCTCACCCTCGTAGCGAATGCCCTTGCCCTTGTACGGGTCGGGGCGACGCAGGCGGCGGATGACTGCCGAGATCTGGCCGACTTTCTGCTTGTCGATGCCGGACACCGAGAACTTCGTCGGGGTCTCGACAGCGAACGTGATGCCCTCAGGGGCTTCGATCAGCACCGGGTGGCTGTAGCCGAGCGCGAACTCCAGGTTCGAGCCCTTGGCCTGCACGCGGTAACCGACGCCGAAGATCTCCATCTTGGTGGTGTAACCCTGGGTCACACCGGTCACCAGGTTGGCGATCAGGGTGCGGGACAGCCCGTGCAGCGAGCGGTTACGACGCTCGTCGTTCGGACGGGTCACCACCACGGCGCCCTCGTCGTTGCGCGCCACCTCGATGGGCTCAGCGACATCCAGCGTCAGGGTGCCCTTGGGGCCCTTGACCGCGACGTTCTGGCCGTCGATGGTCACATCGACGCCGGCCGGAATGAGAACCGGCTGCTTTCCAATACGCGACATGTTTTCTGCCCCCTACCAGACGTAAGCGAGGACTTCGCCGCCCACGCCTTGTCGAGCTGCCTGGCGGTCGGTGAGCAGGCCAGTGGACGTGGAGATGATCGCCACGCCAAGGCCACCGAGAACCCGCGGCAGGTTGGTGGATTTCGCGTACACCCGCAGACCGGGCTTGGACACCCGGCGGAGGCCGGCGATGCTGCGCTCGCGGCTCGGGCCGTACTTGAGGGACACAACGAGGTTCTTGCCCACGCGGGCGTCCTCGGTGCGGTAGTCAGTGATGTAACCCTCCTTTTTGAGGATCTCGGCGATGTTCGCCTTGATCTTCGAATGGGGCAGGGTCACCTGGTCGTGGTACGCCGAGTTGGCGTTGCGCAGACGTGTCAAGAAGTCTGCGATCGGATCCGTCATTGTCATGACAGCGTTGATCAACCTTTCTCGCTGCGGTTCCCATACATCACGCCCGTGCTGGTCCCACCTCTCGGTGGCTCGGCACGTCACATCGTGGGCCTGCTACGAAGTGTTTTCCCGTATCTGACCGAGTGCGGTCAGGGGCCGTGCATCGGTAGTGCAATCCAGCTTCAGAAGGCACATACCGATCGGCCATTGGACGAAAACGCCCATGGCAACCTGCCCAGTGTAGACAATGCGCAGCTCAGGGCCAAATCCGTGCAAGGCAGTGGCTTCCGGTGACAAATATGCGACCGGACCGGCGGATTGCCGCGCAGACTCTGGCGCTTTCCCCGCTCATTCTCATTCACGGCATTTGCGGCGGTGCCTCGTCTGCACACAAAGTCGCAGATCCGCGTAGCAAGTACGTGAGTTCAATCGTGGGGCCACGGGCCCGCGGTTTTTGCACTCAGGGACATCCGACGGCCCGAAAACGTCCCTGGCTTCAATCACCATGGCTGCCAGTGCCTCGGAATTGAAGCTACGTATTTTCTCGAGCCGGGCCGCTGTCTGCACGGGCGCGCAACGTCCGTCGCAGACCGACTCGCGACGCGATGTGGGTGCACTTGCGACGGGCAGAACGCAAAAGCCGCCCCGGTCACGAGGACCGAGGCGGCTTTCTACAGCGTCATGAGACGGGCAGAGTCACCAGCTGGACTTCTGCACGCCGGGCAGCTCGCCGGCGTGGGCCATCTCCCGCAGGCAGATTCGGCACAGGCCGAACTTGCGGAACACCGAGTGCGGGCGACCGCACCGGTTGCAGCGGGTGTAGCCACGCACCGCGAACTTCGGCTTCTTGTTGGCCTTGTTGACCAGAGCCTTCTTTGCCATTGTCAGTTCTCCTTGAACGGGAAGCCCAGGGCCCGCAGCAACGCACGGCCTTCGTCGTCAGTGGTGGCCGAGGTGACGACCGTGATGTCCATGCCGCGGGGGCGGTCGATCGAGTCGACGTCGATCTCGTGGAACATCGACTGCTCGTTGAGGCCGAAGGTGTAGTTGCCGCTGCCGTCGAACTGCTTGGCCGACAGACCGCGGAAGTCGCGGATACGGGGCAGTGCGATGGAGATCAGGCGGTCCAGAAACTCCCACATGCGGTCGCCACGCAGGGTGACGCGGCAGCCGATCGGCATGCCCTCACGCAGCTTGAACTGCGCGATGGACTTGCGGGCCTTGCGGATTTCCGGCTTCTGACCGGTGATCAGCGTCAGGTCGTTGACCGCACCGTTGATCAGCTTGGCGTCGCGGGCGGCGTCACCGACACCCATGTTGACGACAACCTTGACCACGCCGGGGATCTGCATCACGTTGGCGTAGTTGAATTCATTGTTGAGCGCGTCGCGGATCTCTTCGCGGTAACGCGTCTTCAGCCGGGGCTGAGTGTTTTCCACAGTGGTCATCTCAGATGTCCTTGCCATTGCGCTTGGAGATACGGACCTTCTTGCCGCTCTCCTCATCGACGCGGTAGCCGATGCGGGTCGCGTTGCCGTCGGAGTCGACCACCATCACGTTCGAAACGTGGATCGGCGCCTCCTGGGTGACGATGCCACCCGACGATGCACCGCGCTCGTTCTGAGACTGCGCAGTGTGCTTCTTGATCCGGTTGACGCCCTCAACGAGCACCTTGTTGCGGGTCGGGTAGGCCTCGATGACCTTGCCCTTGGCGCCCTTGTCCTTGCCGGCGATGACCAGCACGGTGTCGCCCTTGTGCACCTTCATCACAAAACCTCCGGGGCCAGCGAGACGATCTTCATGAACTTCTTCTCGCGCAGTTCGCGACCGACCGGCCCGAAGATGCGGGTACCGCGGGGGTCATTGTCGTTCTTGATGATGACGGCGGCGTTCTCGTCGAACTTGATGTAGCTGCCGTCCGGCCGGCGGCGCTCCTTGACGGTGCGCACGACGACGGCCTTGACCACGTCACCACGCTTGACGTTGCCGCCCGGGATGGCGTCCTTGACGGTCGCCACGATGATGTCGCCGATGCCGGCGTAGCGCCGCGACGAGCCACCGAGCACGCGGATGCAAAGGATTTCCTTTGCGCCCGTGTTGTCGGCGACCTTGAGTCGCGATTCCTGCTGAATCACTCGATCTCCTGACCTGGGGTTTGTATGCACGCCAGATACCGACCTGGACGTGCGCGGTCTTGTTGTCCAAGAGCACTCGGGGCCACGGTGATGAGCGCTTGCGCGAACAACATCACACTGAAGTGACCCAGGTCTGCCCTGGGCAACCCCTACATACTAGGCGAGCAGCCATAACGCTCCAAATCGCTGCTCAACCGGGCCCGAAAACGGGAAAAGGCCGCTGTCAATCGATGGCAACGACCATTTTCCGCGCGCTGTGCGGTCAGCCGCCGACACCCCAGCCCAGGATTCGCGATGTCAGCAGCACCAAAGCCAACGACACCGTAGCCACCACGACCAGACCGATCACCGCGACGACGAGCGGCCGCCAGCCTGTGCGCGCGATCTGCCGGAAGTCGGTGGACAGCCCCACGCCGGCGAAGGTCAGCAGGAACGCCCATTTGGAGACGGCACCGAGGTTGGCCACCTGCCCTTTGCTCAGCAGCCCGGCGGTGACGACGGCCGAGACCGCCAGGAAGCCGAGCACGAACTTCGGGAACTTCTGCCAGACGAACGCGGCCTTGGCGCGCAGGCCGGGGGCAACGGCGTCGGCCTCTCCCCTGGCGGCCCAGTAGATCGCGAAGCCGAGGACGACGAAGCCGATGAGCGCGTTGCGCACCGACTTCACCAGGACTGCGGTCTTGCCGGCCTCGTCGGAAAAGAGGTAGCCGGTGGCCGTGGTCTCGGCGGTGTTGTCCACCGCAAGGCCGGCCCACAGCCCGAACTCGTGATCCGTCAGACCGATGGCGTGGCCCAGTGGCGGCAGCACGAACAGAGCGACGGCGCCGAGCGCCAGGATCGACGCGATCGCGTAGCTGACTTCGGAATTGCGGGCCCGGATGGCGCCCTTGGCCGCGATGATCGCCGACACCCCGCAGATCGACGTGCCGATCGCCAGTAGCGAGCCGAGCTTGCCCGACAGTCCGAACCACCGGGCCGCAGCGATGATGATGGCGCCCGCGACGGTCATGTCGATCAGGATCTGCACCAGGCTGGTGGCGCCGAGCTTGAGGACGTCGCCGAGGACGAATCGCGCGCCCAGCAGGACGATGCCGATCTTGAGCCAGAACTCGTATGTGCCGACACCGGGCCGGAAAATCCGGTGCAGACCAACGGTGTTGGTGATCACCAACCCGAAAACGATGGCCCACAGCACATATTCGATGTCCGGCACGTGCCAGTGCTGATGCTTGGCCAGCGCCAGCCACCCGACTTCGGCGTATTTGCCGGCCAGCCCCACTGCCGCCAGAAGTAGCAGGCCGGGTAGGTAGTCCAGGAACCGCCGGGCACCGGTGTGCTCTTCGGCATCGTCCTCTGGCGCAGGCTCCACCCGGTCGGCCGTGCCGGCCGCCTCCACACTCATCGCGTCACCAACCGATCTTCGGCAACACGCCGGCCACCGCCAGCACTGTCACCACAAGGCCGAGAATCGTTGCCCACCAATCGGTCCCGAGCCGGGATACCCAGCTCGTCGCCCCTGTCGAATCTGTCACTGCACTCTCCCGTCACCGATTTCCGCTCATGGTGCGGCAGCGGAACACGCGGAACCACCGATGGAATCGGCGTGAATCTAGCGACGGCCGGGCAGCTCGATCAGGTCGGTCAGCACGATTCTCGGCGTAGCGGTGATGACGCGGGCCGCTCAGCCCATCCGAATGCCGAAGTCCCCCAGCAGGACAGACTTCGCCGCATCGATGCCCTTCGCGCCGGTAGGTCCCTGCAACTGCAGTGCGATGAGGTAGTCCCCGTTGTTGGTCCACACATGCACGATGCGGTCGGCGTAGTCATTACCGGAGCCGGGCCTGTCCCCCAGCACACCCATCAGCTTCTGTCCGCTGTAACCACACAATTCGTCGGGCAGGATGCTGACGCTGTTGTATTCGTGTCCCGCGGTGCGGGCATCGGCGTATTGCCGGAACGCCGACGCAGCATCCTGCGTGGTCCGGGTGATCGTCACGGCGCCGGTCAGGCCGTCGGGTCCAGTCAGGTTCAGCGCGACGTCGCCGGACGGCGGCGCCCCCTGGCCGAATCCGTCGGGCACCGCGACGATGACGCTCGGCGCACCGGGCGCTCCCGTCGTCGCCGTCATGGTCTGCGCGGGCGGGCTGGGCGGGTCGCAGGTCTGCTCCCCCGCCGCGACGGGATGTTTGGTGGTCTCGACCACCCCGTACGCCGGCAGATCGGGCATGGCCGACACCGACGCCGAGGACGTGGCGGACGAACTCGTCGCCGCGGAGACAGTCCCGCCGGATGGCGTTGTGCTGGAAGGCTTCTCGCTACCTTTGCCGCCGCACGCGGCCAGCACGGCGGCCGCTGAGGCCACGGCGAGACACCGGAAGATCATCCCGCCCATCTGCGGCCCTAGTCCTTGCAGAATGCCTTGGCCAATTCCCGTTCGGCGTCGAGGTACGGCGTACCGGAGATGTCGACGACAACCTTGGCGATAACTCCGCCGGCAAAGGGATACGGTGCCCGGTAACGGTTCGACACCGGCTGACCGTCGTTGCGTCCGACCGCCACTCCGCCACCGGCGAGTCCGAAGGAACCGGGGTGGGCGCGAACGTCCGGCCGGGTCGCCACCACCGCGTCGTCGATGCGCAACTCGACGGTGCCGAGCGGGGTGTGGCTGCCCTCCACCGTGCCGGTCCGCTCGTACCGGACTCCGAACACATGGCGCCCGAGCGGCAACGGATCGAGCGCGGAGAGCCACTGTTCGTCTTCACCCATGAAGTTGTAGACGTATTGCAGCCGGTCGTCCTGGACGAAAAGCACGTGGCCGCCGTGGCCGGCGCCCTGCTTGAACAGCACGCCTTCGGCACCCGCCGATTCGACGTCGACTTCGGCCAGGACGGAGAACGACTGCCCCCGCAACTCGACGCAAGCACCTATGCCCACCTCGGCGGCGTGCGGGTAGTACGTGAAGGTCTGCCGGTCTCCCATCAGGTAAGGACGTTCACGCAGCAGCATCTCGAAGACGTTCAGATCAGCCAGCGGCAGGCCGTTGTACTTGGCGGCCTCGGAGAACCAGAGCTCTTGCATTTCAGCAAGTTTGGCCGGGTCCTCGGCGGCCAGATCACGGCACTGGCTGCGGTCGGACTCGATGTGGAACAGCTCCCAGCGGTCCTTGTCGAAATGCGCCCAGCCCGACGGCGTGGCGGCGTGCACGGTATTGGCGAACCAGCCGTTGTGCCATATTCCGCGGGTGCCGAGCATTGAGTAGAACTGCGTCGTCTTGCCGGTGGCGGCGTCCGAGTCTTTCAGGGCCGCTTTGAAACTCACCCCTTCCAGCGGGCGCTGCGGAACTCCCCGGACCTCGGTGGGCGGCTCGATGTCCAGCAGGTCGTAGACCGTGGGGGTGATGTCCGCGACGTTGACGTAGTTGTCCCGCACCTCGCCGTGTGCGGCGATTCCGTTGGGCCAGCTGATGATTGCGGTATCGGCGATGCCGCCCTCGTGGGAGGCATACCGCTTGAACAGCTTGTAGGGCGTGTTGAAGGCCATCGCCCAGCCGATCGGATAATGGTTGTACGTGTCCGGCGAACCCAGGCTGTCGAAGTACCGCATGCTCTCTTCGACGGTATCGATGTAGCCGTTGAAGAATTTGTTCTCGTTGACCGAGCCGTTCGGTCCGCCTTCGCCGCTGGCCCCGTTATCGGAGATGACGACGATGAGGGTGTTGTCCAGCTGGCCCGACTCCTCGAGATAGTCGAGAATCCGGCCGATCTGCGCGTCGGTGTACGACAAGAATCCGGCGAACACCTCGGCCATGCGGGCGAACAGCCGCTTCTCGTCGTCGCTCAGCCCGTCCCAGGGACGCACGGTGTCCTGCAGCGGCCACGGCTCGCCATTCGGTCCGTTGACGTCCAGATACGGATTCATCGGCGAGAGCTCGGTGTCGGGCGGCACGATGCCGAGCCGCTTCTGATTCTCCAGAACCAGGTCGCGGTAGGCCTCATAGCCCATGTCGAACTTGCCGGCGTACTTGTCGGCCCATTCTTTGAAGACATGGTGGGGGGCATGTCCGGCGCCCGGGCAGACGTAGGAGAACCACGGCTTGTCCGGGGCGATGACCTTGGCGTCGCGGATGAATTCGATGGTCTTGTCCGCCAGGTCTTTTGACAGGTGGTAGCCCTCTTCGGGAGTGGCCGGCGGGGCGACGGGGTGGTTGTCGTACACCAGCTCCGGGTACCACTGGTCGGTCTCGCCGCCCATGAACCCGTAGAAACGTTCGAAGCCGCGCGCCAGCGGCCAGTGCCGTTTCGTCGACGCAAGGTTCGACTCCTCCAACGGCGTCAGGTGCCACTTGCCGACGCAGTAGGTGTTCCACCCCTTCTCGGCCAGCACCTCGGACAGCAGTGCCGTCTCAAAAGGAATGCGGCCGTGGCAGTTCGGGAAGCCATCGGTGAATTCCTCGATGGTGGCCATGCCGACCGAGGTGGCGTTGCGCCCGGTCAGCAGAGAAGCCCGGGTCGGCGAACACAGGGCGGTGGTGTGGAATTGTGACAGGCGCACGCCCTTGTCCGCGATGCGGCGCATGGCCGGCATGTCGACCAGACCGCCGAAGCAGTCCCAGGTGGCGATGCCGGTGTCGTCCCACACCAGGTACAGCACATTGGGCGCGCCCGTCGGAGCCGTCGGCGCGGCATACGGCGCCCAGTCGGGCTCCGAGTCGCGGATGTCGAGCTTGATCTTGCCCTGAAATTCAGTTGCCATGACGCCTCGTCCCGTTCAGCGCTCGCCGATCTCGGCGATCGCCCGGAGATTACACCCGCGGCCTGTGCCGCGCCCGCGATATTGACGTTCACGACGAGCCGTCAGCGGGCGGCCACCACCGATCCGATGCACACGAGCGCGCACCTGCACACAATTCGGCGCCGATGCCGGCCCAGACTGGTTGTGCCGACTGAAATTTCAGCCGAATACAAAACTGCCCCTCTTCCGGGCGGGTTCGCGCGGTCGTCGCAACACTCACGAATGTGAGAGGTTGCGGCGACCGTGTCGTTTTCGGAGGACTGTG
>NZ_JBYTCM010000016.1:0-142998 GCF_058790275.1 Mycobacterium sp. FW102-FHT13B02 | reverse complement strand
ACACAGTCCTCCGAAAACGACACGGTCGCCGCAACCTCTCACATTCGTGAGTGTTGCGACGACCGCGCGAACCCGCCCCACGCTGAGGGCCTATCGGGGGTTGGGTGGTGTGGAGGGGGCTAGGGGCGGGCCGGAAGAACGGGCGGGTCTGCGAACGGGTCAACTAGCGCCGGGTCTGTGGTGTACGTAGCGGGCTGTGGGGTTGCAGCCTCGGGAACCGTGTCCTGTAGGACACCCTTGGACTCAGAAGTTGAGCTTCGTTGCACTCGCTCTTGATCGCTGGGTGATACATCCCCCGAGGCAAAAAATGCCTCGGGTGCAATGGTGTCCTGTGGGACACCCTTCTCTGGAGAAGTAGAACTTCTCTTTGAGGAGAAGTTCTCCTGAGAAGTAACAGGAGTAGTAGGGGTGTCCTGTAGGACACCCTTCCCGGTCCTGTGGGACACCCTAGGGGTGTCCTCTGGGACACCCTTCTCCTGAGCAATGGTGTCCTGTAGGACACCCTTCGGATAGGTCAGCCGGTAGGTGTTGGCCTTGCCGGATGAATTGCCGCTCTCGACTACCTCAAGCCAGCCGGCCTTCACGTTGGCGGCGATCTGCTTGCGGACTCCCCGTATCTGGAGTCCGGTGTAGTCGGCCAGTGTCTCGGCCTTCACCCAACCGTCAAGGGTGTGGTTGTCCATGTGGGTGCGTATCGCGTTGACGACCGCTCGCGGGAGCGAGGCGTCACCGTTGCGGTTGTACGCTTGATCCCACAGCAGGATTGCCGGGGTACCCATTGGTCAGCCGTTGAGCTTGGCAGCGACAGCAGAGGCAAGCTCAGCGAGGGCCTTGCGGGCCTCGTTTCGCTCTCCGCGTGCTCGGGCACACTCCAGCCGTAGGTCCTTGATCTGCCTCTGCCACTCGGTCGGCAGCTCTTGAAACTCCATGAATCTCCTTCTCGGGGATACAGTCACCGGCTCAACGGATGTCGAGCCCGGTCGCCACCTGGGCGTCTGGGGTGCCGGTCTCTATCCGGCCAGCAGCTCTTGGAGCTGCCGGTACTTCATTGCGTCGGCACGGGTCCGACGCTGGTAATCGCGGCAGGCGTCCCGGTTGCACTGCCGGCATGTCCGATTCGGCAGCCGGTCCCGTGAGGATCGGATGGCGTGCCCTCGTCCACAGAATGTGCTCATGGTGTTGTCCGATCTGGACGTCGCAGACGCCCAATTGGGTTGGCAGCCACGGACTGCCGGGTGAGTGGTGAGCAAGCGCCGCTGACGCTGCCGTGTGTTTGTGGCACGAGGCCAAAAAAGTTGGAGCCCCCCGGCTGCGTTGGAAGGGCACGAGGCCACAGCCGAGGGGCGGCGATTCCCACTCCAAGGAATCAACCAACCACGCCCGAAACTGGGAAGAAACGGCGTGGAGGTCTGGGACGGCGCTCACGGGCCCGTTGCCCGGTCGCTCGTCTGGTCTGGGGCTTTACCCCTCTATACGTATATGCGCGTTCGGGGTGTACCTGCCGAACGCGAGGGGCTTTTGCCCTTCATATGTATATGCGTGCGAAAAGCTGAGTTTGTCTCGCCGTGTGACCAAAATCACAGGACGAGGAGCCCTCCGGCTCTCCTAACCCCTTCATATGTATATGGGGGTTCCACCCGCAGGGGTGGAACGCTGGGCGCCAATACCTACTCATATGTATATGCGTGTCACAGTGAACCGTCCCGAGTTTGATGCCGCTTCCTTCTGTGAGAAGGATGGCGATTGTGCCCAAGCATTACCCGGTCGAGCAGCGTGAGCGTGCGGTGAAGATGGTGCTCGATCATCTCGGTGAGTATCGGTCGGTGTATGCCGCCTGTGTGGCGATCGGCCCGAAGGTCGGGGTAGGTGTGGAATCGCTGCGCCGCTGGGTGCTGCAGGCCCAGACCGATCAGGAGCAGCGGCCCGGTGTCAGCTCGGCAGAGGCGCAGCGCATCAAAGACCTCGAACGGGAAGTCCGAGATCTCAAAGAGGCCAACGAGATTCTGAAGGCGGCCTCGATTTTCTTCGCGCGGGAGCTCGACCCGCGCCGCCGCTGATCTGCGGATTCATCGACCGGATGCGGGCGGCCGGCCACCGGGTCGAGTCGATCTGCCACGCCCTGTGCGAACTGGGTGTGCAGATTGCCCCACGGACCTACCGCAACTGGAAAACCGCTGAGCCCTCGGCGCGCAGCATCGCTGATGCGCAGCTCACCGATGCTCTGCTGGCCACTGTCGACACTCCCGAGGGTATGTATGGGCGGCGCAAGATGACCGCCCATCTGCGCCGCTCGGGCATCGAGGTGGCTCGCTGCACCGTGGACCGGCTGATGCGTGACGAGGGTCTGTCGGGCATTGTTCGGGGCCGAAAACATCGCACGACGATCGCGGACAAGAACGCCACCCGGGCACCGGATCTGGTGGACCGTGATTTCACTGCTACGGCACCAAACCGTAAGTGGGTCACCGACTTCACCTACGTGCCGACGTGGTCGGGGTTCGTGTATGTGGCGTTGGTGATCGACTGTTTCTCCCGGTTGATTGTCGGCTGGCAGGTCTGTGCGGTCAAAGACACGGCGATGGTCACCACGGCGTTGAAGATGGCGTTGTGGCGCCGTGATCACCACGGGCAGGCCGTTGCCGATGGGCTGATCCATCACAGCGACGCAGGATCGCAATATACGTCGATCACCTTCGCGGAAACTCTTGTGCTGGAAGGGATCGCGGCATCGATCGGCAGTGTCGGGGATGCCTACGATAACGCGTTGGCCGAGACGACGATGGGATTGTTCAAGACCGAAGCGCTCGGGCCCGACAGCCCATTCCGCACCGGACCGTTGCGCACCCTCGACGATGTCGAGTACCCGGTCATGGAATGGGTCGACTGGTACAACAACCGGCGCCTGCACAGCCTGTTGGATTACGTCCCACCCGTGGAGTACGAGAGCGCCTACTACGCTCAACTATCGACGTCCCAGCCGGCGATGTCTCAAACATGAAGCCGGCATCAAACTCGGGACGGTTCACAGTTCCCTGCCCGTGACACAACGGCTTCTACCCCACTCATATATATATGGGTGTGACAAGGCCCGTTCCGCAACAACGGGCCTGGTACCCCCCTATATGTATATGGGCGCGAACTGCGCGCATGGTCTCGGTTATGTGACTAAGATCACAGACAGGGAGAGCCCAGGGGCCCCTTTTGCCCCTTCATATGTATATGGGTGTAAAAAGCTGGTGGTGTCCCAATGTGTGTCGCAGGTCACACAGAGATGCAGAACCGGAGCATGTGCGCTTCAGAGACTCAGCGTTGTGTCGTGGTAACCCTCCGCATACGCGGCATTGCGGAACGTGGGGTGTGCGTACCAGAACACGTCGGTGAGCTGGTCGTCCAGCGTCATCCGCTTCTGGTCGACCAGCACGAGCCCGTGCCGTTTGATGTGCTCGGCCACGGGGCCGTACATCGGGTCATCGTCCCGCATGGTCCAGAACCGTGCCACCGTCAGGGTGTAGTGGTTGCCACCTGCGAGCAACCACCCCGGCTCCACGACTGTGAACGTGGCGCCCTCGGGAAAATCGGGTGTGTGGTTCATCGGTTTGTCCTCTCGTCGGTTGCCATCAGTTCGGCGATGTGGTCTCGGATGGCCTCTTGTTCCGCGGTCAGCACCGGCTCAGGCCATGAGTCGGGTACCCGAACTTCCAAGGGCAGGTTGCGTGTTGAGCCTGCCGAGCCATGCGGCAGCGCGTGGAATACGAACCGGATACCGGAGTCCCTGAGCACCTGCCTGCGGTCGGTCTCGGGGTTGCTCCACAGCTCGGCGTACGTCTGCCCGGTCCCTACGTAGTCCCAGCGGGCCGGCACGCGGGTGTTGGCCGATAGCTCAGCCTTGCGAGCGACCAGCGCGGCGAGCCGGGAGCGATACAGGGCCTCGTTATCCACCAGCCCGTTATCCGACTCCCACCGGAGTCGTTCCAGTGACTGCTCGGTCTGCGCCAGCTCTGCGCTGTGGTCCTCCCCCGGCACAAATACACGCCGGGTCATCTCGCGGTCTCCGTACGCGGCGAGAAAGTGTTCCTCTAGGTATATCTCTGCGGCGTCCAGCCGGATAGCTCCCCTGCAGCCGGTGCCCTGCCGGCCACACCGGACGTAGGTATGCACTTTGCCGCCCGAGGCGGTACGTCGGTGGAGTGACAGCGAGTAGCCGCACTCTGGGCAGTCGCACCTACGTGGGAACCACAGTTCCTGATACTCACAGTCGGGCCTGTGGAGTACCGCGCCGCAATAGCCGATGCCCGCCAACGGGTTCGGTGTCATCTGGCGATGCTTCCCGCTGGCCGATCGTTGGACGATCGCGTCCTGCAGCTGGCTCCACTCCGCGTCAGTGAACGTCGGCTCGGCCATCCTGATCGGCTGACCCTGCGTATCGAGTACTAGCTTTTCCCCGGTCCTCGTTTTGTGGTCTGGTTTGCCCTCAGCCGGGGCAGATTGATACACGGCGGTAGTCCGGTAGCCCTGTATCCGCTCGCTCGTGAGAATGCGCTTGAGGGTGGTTACCGACCACCTACCCCGCCCGGATGCCTTGGCCCGGTTGGTCTTGTGGTCCGACTCGTTGAGCCACCGAACCACCTCGGTTAGCGAGTGGTTCTCGTGCACCAGCCGGGAGTGAATCTCGTGTAGTAGCGCGTACCCTTCGGGGTCCCGCTGAAGTGCCTTGCCCTTGCCGCTGGGGTGCGGCACGGTGCGGAAGCCCAGCGGCGGGACACCGTGCGAAACACGGTCGGTCATCGTCAGCACGGCCAGCCGGTCAGTGGCTCGGGTCTTGAAGCGAGACAGCTCGATCCGGGCGAAGAACGAACCGACGTAGATGAAGAACTCCGTCATCATCTGATCGAGCGATTCGCCGGCTGGGTTGAGGTAGTCGAGCACCAGCCCGTCGCCGGAGAACGTCAGGATTTTCTTGTGGTCCTTCATCCACTGCGTGAAGTCAACGCAGTCCCTGGTTGACCGGAACGCTCGGTCGATCTTCGAGAACACCAGCACGTCCCATTCGTGTAGCCGCTCGGGGGCAAGCCACTCCGCGAGCCCGGGCCGCTCGAACGGGGTTGTCTTGCCAGCGGAGACGCCGAGGTCCTGAAACGTGCCGACAACCTCGAAGCCCCTGGACTGCGCCCAGCTGGCGCCCTCCTCGGTTTGCGCGATATGCGAAACCTTGCGTGTGCTGGCCTTATCGTCGTCCAGATGAGACACACGCGCACCGACCACGGCCCGCAGTCGAGAGTTGTTCATAGTGCAGCACAGTACAACGTCAAGGCGACGGGCCACGTAGCCAAGCTGCGCCGGGATCTGTCCATTTAGCTAACCGTCAGCGCCGGTTCCCAGCTCGGCGAGCCTCGGGCTGGGAACCGTGTGGCGGCCCGCTGAGTTGTCACTTACCAAGTTGCATGCGACGCCCTGACGGCAAACAGCCTAAGCGCGACTGCCAATTTTGGCAGAGCGCCCTCGCGCCGCCGCCTTTGACTTTCACGATCATCGCGTCGAGATAAATCACCGGGTACAGCGGCGGGATGCGGGGACCAGGCGGTGGCTCGCCGAGCGGAAGATTAGGACAAATCACATTTTTCGAGGAGGGGAGTCACGTCGTTGTCAAGAGGCGGCAGGGGCGGCTTCGAGCAGGTGTTCGTCGTGTTGACAAGGTGAAAATGTCCACAGCAAAAAGGCGCCCTAGCTGCGGAAATCCGGCAGTACCTTGGAATCCATGACGATTGAGACAATGGACTGGGACGGCGCCTACCGCGAAGACGGTTTCTTCGAAGGCCCGCCGCCGTGGAACATCGGCGAACCTCAGCCCGTGATCGCCGACCTGATCCGATCCGGCGCATTCCGCAGCGACGTGCTCGACGCCGGCTGCGGACACGGCGAAGTATCGCTCGCCTTGGCCGCTGCGGGCTACACCGTGGTGGGCCTGGAGCTTTCCCATACCGCTGTCGCGTGGGCACAACGGTCAGCAATTCAACGCGGCCTACACAACGCGACGTTCGCTCAGACCGACATCACCGCGTTCACCGGCTATGACAACCGCTTCTCCAGCGTGGTGGACTGCACCCTGTTCCACGCGTTACCGATAGACAAGCGCGATGCTTACCTGAAATCCGTGCAGCGCGCCGCTGCGCCGGGCGCCGACTACTACATCCTGGTCTTCGCCAAAGGCGCTTACCCCGCAGAGATGGCATCCAAACCCAACGAGGTCGACGCCTACGAACTACACGCCGCGGTCGGCCGCTACTTCGACATCGACTTCATCCGGCCAGCACCGATACTGGCCAAAGTCCAAACCCTCCCCGGACTTCCAGATCTGACACTGCCCTTCGAACGAGACACACTCGGACGCCTGCAATTCCCCGGATATCTCCTGCACGCCCACAAGGCTCAGGCCGCCACGATCTGAGCCCATGTCAGTGCTCACCAAGAGCATCTGAATTGCTCCCATCACCGATCTCGCGATGCTGATTAAGCTGCTCATGCAGGGGCAAAACCTCAGGTCAATGCTGGCCGATAACCATAACTTGCATGTTGTGACAGATAGCGTTCACAATCGACGCATCTGCACAGGTCAGGCGTTGCGCAGATGACAGGTAAAACTTGTAGTCACACCCGCCTAACCACACGTGACAGCTGCGTGGCCATTCGAACAAACATTGTCATTACCAGTGTTCGAATAACAGCCGCAGATACGTTCAGGTGCAAGACTTTTGACGTGGCATACAACATTCACATCCGCACCGTCGACAGCAGCATCCAATACCCCCAGGCGCTGAGCCATGGCGTGCAGGACCAGATGCTCTGGGTCCAGATCGGCGACGACGCCGACCATTCAGACACCATCTACTTCAGCCCGTCCTACTGGCAGCAGTACTCCGTCGACCCGCACAGTGAAGACCCGCTCGATCTGGACTTCGACGACGACGAGGACGACGACGAGGACGAAGACGACGACGAGTAGAACTCCGGCGCCCGGGGGTACGACGTTTCGTGCCCCCGGCTACACCGGATCAACCGGGTGCCGACTTCGGCCACTCTGCCGCCCCTCTCTGGCACACTCGACCCGTGGCCGCGCCTGACGTCCGTTTTCGCCGCCTCGCCGAGCAGGTGGCCGACGAGTTGCGCCGGCGCATCCTCAGCGGCGACCTCGCCGACGGCAGCGTGCTACCCACAGAGGACGAGTTGCTGGTCCAGTTTCCGATCAGCAAGCCCTCGCTGCGCGAGGCCATCCGCATTCTGGACGCCGAAGGGCTGCTCAGCGTCCGGCGCGGCAAGCTCGGTGGCTCCGTGGTCCACCGTCCCAGCGCGAGCAATGTGGCGTACACGATGGGCTTGGTGCTGGGCGCGAACCAGGTGAGCCTTGGCGACGTCGGCGCCGCCTTGCAGCAGGTGGAACCGGCCTGCGCGGCCCTGTGCGCCCAGCGCATCGATCGCAAGACCGCCGTGGTGCCGATACTTCGGCAGATTCACGCCGAGTCGGTCGAATCGGTCGAAGACCTGGTTTCGGCAACGTCCGCCAGCCGTCGTTTTCACGAGGCGCTGGTGCAGCACTGCGGCAACGAAACGATGATCATCCTCGCCGGGGCGCTGGAGGCGCTGTGGTCATCGCACGAGCTGAGCTGGTCGCGGCAGTTCACCGACCACGGCAGCATCCCCGTCGACGAGCGCCGGGCCGCGCTGGAGGAGCACCGCACGCTGATCGACGCCATCGAGGCCGGTGAGGCCGACCGCGCACGCGAATTGGCCGCCACACACCTCCTCGACGCCCAGCACTACCCAGGGTCGACCGGGGTGGTCGACCCCGCCATGGTGCGCACGCGCACCCGAACTTCATGAATCCTTGACAACGCGCACTCTTACTTTCATATGATTTGGAGATGCGGCCGACGAAGGCGACGACCAGGGAAACCACGGCAGTCACGCGATCGCCCGCATTCACCGCCGAAGAAGTGGCGCGCTTCTATGCCAACGGCTGGTGGACCGAAACTACGATCTCGGATGCCTTGCGCTCCAACGCAATACGCATCCCCGACCGCACCGCCTATGTGGACTATCCGAATCGGTCGCTGACCTGGCGCGAATTCGATGGCGCAGCAACCGCTTTGGCCGGCCAGCTGGCGGGCGCGGGTGTCCGCCCTGGGGACCGGATCGCGGTGTGGCACGGCGACACCACCGCAATCCACGTGCTGTTCGTCGCGATCGAGCGGTGCGGCGCGGTGGTGGTCGGCGTCGGCGCACGCGCGGGCATCCGCGAGGTGACGGCGATTCTGCAGAACGCGGAGCCACAGCTGCTGATCACCGATCCCCCGCACCACGATCAGGCCGAGGCCGTGGCCACCGCCATCGGCTGCCGTCTCCTGACCCTGGATGAGTTGTCGCTGGGGACTGACACCGTGGACCTGAGCCCCGATGCGCGGCTCGGTCCCGACGACGTCTTCCTCATCAACTCGACGTCAGGGACCACCGGGCTGCCCAAGTGCGTCGTGCATACTCAGAACCGTTGGCATTACTTCCACCAGCAGGCGGTCGCCAACGGACTGCTCACCTCCGACGACGTATTCCTGCCCGTCATCCCGACCCCGTTCGGCTTCGGTCTGTGGACCACCCACATCACGCCGATCCACCTGGGCACCACCAACGTGCTGCTGGACCGCTTCACCGTCGCGGCCGCGTGCGCGGCCATCGAAAAGCACAAAGTCACCGTGTTGTGTTGTGTCAGTACTCAATTGACCATGATCATGGCGGACCCGGTCGCCCGCGAGTACGACCTGAGCTCGCTGCGGGTGGTGTTCACCGGCGGCGAGGCCCTGCCCTACCGACCCGCCCACGAGTTCGAAAAGCTGACCGGCGCCACGATTCTGCAGTTCTACGGTTCCAACGAGACGGGTCTGCTCAGCGGCACCACGGTGCACGATTCGATCGAAAACCGGCTACGCACGGGAGGCCGGGTCATCGCGGACATGGCCGTCCGCCTGTTCGACGGGGACACCGACGTCACCGACACCGGCCGGGGACAGCCCGCCTGCCGCGGTCCGGCAACGAGTCTCGGCTACCTGGGCGGCACCGACCACGACAAGCTGTTCACCGCCGACGGCTGGATGCGGATGGGCGACATCTGCGAGATCGATGCCGACGGCTACCTGCGGGTGACGGGTCGCACGTCCGACTTCATCGTGCGCGGCGGCAAGAACATCAGCGCCGCGCAGGTCGAGGACGTCGTCATGACGCATCCGGCGGTCGGCCTTGCCGCCGCGGTGGCGATGCCTGATCCGGTATTCGGCGAAAAGGTCTGCGTCTACGTCGAATTGATCGACTCGGCGGCGCTGGAACTGGGTGAGCTGTGCACGCATCTGCTGGCCCAGGACGTGTCGAAAGAACTACTGCCCGAACGGTTGATCATCGTCGAGGAGCTGCCCCGTTCCTCGGGCGGCAAGGTCGCCAAAGGCCAACTGCGCGAGGATATTCGAGCCCGGATGGGAGACGGACATGACCGCAGCTGAACCCACGCACGCGAGGAGCGAAACGGTCCCCGCGCTCGCGCGGAGCACAACGGTGCCCCGCCGCGGCGGCCTCGAAGTCTGGGCACCCTCGGTGACCCCACCGATCGGTGTCGACCTCACCGACGAGCAGGCCATGGCCGTCGCCTTCCGCCACCTTGCGGGCATCGGCTTCGCCGAGAACCTGGCCGGGCACATAACCTGGCAGCCCGACGGCCGGACCGACATGTACGTGAACCCGTGGGGTCTGTGGTGGCAGGAGGTCACAGCCTCGGACATCTGCGTGGTCGACGAGGACGCCCGCGTGCAGCGCGGCCGCTGGGACGTCACCCCGGCCATCCACATCCACACCGAGCTGCACCGCGCCCGCCCGGATGCGCGCGTGGTGATCCACAACCACCCCTACTACGTGTGCGTGCTCGCGGCGCTGGGCCGGCTGCCGGAGTTGGTGCACCAGACCGGATCGCTGTTCCTCGACGACCTCTGCCTGATCGACGAGTACGACGGTGAGGTCGACAGCCCTTCGCGTGCAGCCGAATTGGCCGCCCGAATCGGAACCGCGAACCTGACCATCCTGGCCAACCACGGAGTCATCGCCACCGGCCGCAATCTGGCCGAGGCCGTGTACCGGGCCGCCTCGATCGAGCGGGTCTGCAAGCTGGCCTACGACGTGCTGCTGACCAACTTGACGCCGACCGAAATGAAATGGTCCGACATGGTCGGCATGAAGGCCTCCCTGATCGAGCGCGCGGCCGACGTGTACTGGGCCGGCGCGGCCCGCATGACCATCAAATCCGACCCGTCCGTTCTACAGTAAAGGCGTTGGTACGAAATGGAATCCATCGATGATCTGGCGGCCAACCTCGACTTCACCGTGGCGAAGACCGGTGCGGACCGCACCGTCACGCTGCTGCCCGACCCGCCGCGCGCCCCCCGCCGGTACACCGTGATCTCGGTGGACGACCACATCGTCGAGCCGCCCGACACCTTCACCGGACGGCTGCCGAGCAAGTTCGCCGACCGGGCGCCGCGGGTGGTCGACACCGACAACGGCGGCCAGACATGGGTGTACGACGACAAAGAACTGCCCAACGTCGGGTTCAACGCGGTGGTCGGCCGGCCGGTGTCCGAATACGGCTTCGAACCAGTCCGATTCGACGAGATGCGCCGGGGTGCTTGGGATATCCACGAACGCGTGCGGGACATGGACCTCAACGGGGTGTACGCCTCCCTGAACTTCCCGTCGTTCCTGCCCGGTTTCGCCGGCCAGCGACTGCAGCAGGTCACCACCGACCGAGACCTCGCGATGGCCTCGGTGCGGGCCTGGAACGACTGGCACTTCGACGTGTGGGCCGGCTCGTACCCGGACCGCATCATCCCCTGCCAGCTGCCGTGGCTGCTGGACCCCGACGTGGGGGCCAAGATGATCCATGAGAACGCCGAACGTGGTTTCCATGCCATGACTTTCAGCGAGAACCCGGCGATGCTGGGGCTGCCGACCATCCACTCGGGGTACTGGGATCCGATGATGGCGGCCTGCGCCGAAACCGGCACGGTCGTCAACCTGCACATCGGGTCGTCGGGGTCCTCCCCCTCCACCACCCCCGATGCGCCGCCGGACGTGCAGGGCGTCCTGTTCTTCGCCTACGCGATCTCAGCGGCGGTGGACTGGCTGTACTCCGGTCTGCCCAGCCGGTTTCCAGACCTCAAGATCTGCCTGTCCGAAGGCGGCATCGGCTGGGTCGCCGGACTGCTGGACCGGCTGGACCACATGCTCAGTTATCACTCGATGTACGGAACCTGGGACCGGCTCGGTGAAAAGCTCACTCCAGCGGAGGTTTTCACCCGCAACTTCTGGTTCTGCGCGGTGGAGGACCAGTCGTCATTCGTGCAGCGGGACCGCATCGGTGTCGACAACATCATGCTCGAGGCCGACTACCCGCACTGCGATTCGACCTGGCCGCACACCCAGTCGACCATCCACGAGGAAATCGGCGACCTGCCCGCCGATGTCATCCGAAAGATCACCTGGGAGAACGCCTCACGGCTCTACCAGCACCCGGTGCCCGAGTCGGTTCAGGCCGATCCCGAGTCGTTCTGACCGTAGCGCGCCCCGCAGTCCTAGCGCGTCAGTGCGTCCAATAGCAGCGCCTCGGAGATCGCCGCCTTTTCCAGCACGCCCAGGTGCAGGCTCTCGTTGATGCTGTGCGCCTGTGTGCCGGGGTCTTCAATACCGGTCACCAAAATCGTTGCGTCCGGGAAGGTCTCGGCGAATTCGGCGATGAACGGGATCGAACCACCCATGCCCATGTCGACGGGCGCGGTGCCCCAGGCGTGCGTGAACGCCGACCGGGCCGCGTCGTATACCGGGCCACTGGCGTCGATGGCATACGGCTGCCCGACGTCACCGGGCGTAACCGTGACCTTGGCACCCCAGGGCGCGTGGCTCTCCAGGTGACGGGTCAGGGCCGCCAGATGAGCCAGGGCGTCCCCGCCGGGCGCGACCCGCATGCTGACCTTGGCCCGCGCCCGCGGAATCAGCGTGTTCGACGCCTTGGCGATCGACGTGGTGTCGATGCCGATCACGGTAATCGCGGGTTTGGCCCAAAGTCGTTGCACCACAGAGCCAGAACCAATCTGCTGCACGCCGTCGAGCATGCCGGTCTCGGCGGCCACCCACTCCGGACCCCGGTCGACGTCGGCGGCGGTGCCCTCGTAGAGGCCCTCGACCGCGACGTTGCCGTCGTCGTCGTGCAACGTTGCCAACAACCGCACGAGAGCGCTCAGCGCGTCGGGCACCACGCCGCCCCACAGCCCGGAGTGCAGGCCGTGGTCCAGCGTCGCCACCTCGACCACGCAGTCGGCCAGGCCGCGCAATGACACCGTCAGCGCCGGAATCTCGGTGCTCCAGTTGTCCGAATCGGCAATCACGATGACGTCGGCGGCCAGCAGTTGCTTGTGCGCGCTCAAGAGCGCGCCCAGCGACGGCGAGCCCGATTCCTCTTCGCCCTCAACGAAAACCGTCACGCCGACGGGCGGATTGCCGCCGTGCGCCCGCATGGCAGCCAGGTGCACGGCGATGCCGGCCTTGTCGTCGGCGCTGCCGCGGCCATAGAGCCGCCCGCCCCGCTCGGTCGGTTCGAAGGGATCCGACTCCCACTGCGCGACATCGCCCTCGGGCTGCACGTCGTGGTGCGCGTACAACAGCACCGTCGGGGCACCCGCGGGCGCCGGATGACGGGCGATCACCGCCGGCGCTCCGCCCTCCTGGACGATGTGCACCTCGCCGAAGCCCGCGTCGGACAACAGCTTTGCGGTCAGCGCCGCACTGCGGTGCACCTCGGCATGCCGGGCCGGGTCCGCCCACACCGACTGGATGCGGACGAGCTCCTCCAGGTCGGCGCGTACCGACGGCAGCACCTCACGGACAGCGGCGACGAGATCACTCATGCGGCCCAGGTTAATCCCTCGCGAGCGTGCGTGTCTGCGCGCAACACGCCGCACAGGAAATGCAGTCTAGGCACGCTCGCGGCCAGCGAGAGTGCGCAAAGTGACTGCGCAGCCCGGCGTTTCGCGGGCAGACACGCACGCTCGCGGGATGTCGGGGCTAGTCCTGCTCGAGGACCGCGACGGCGGCGGCGGTGTCGCCTTCGTGGGTCAGCGACACGTGGATGGCCACACCCTTGAGGTGCTCGGCGATCTCGCCGGACAACCGCACCTTGGGCCGGCCCCACATGTCGGTGACGACCTCGATGTCGCGGTGGATGCCCTCGGGCAGCACCGGACGCTTCGAGAACCGCGAGCCCGACCACGCCTTGATCACAGCCTCCTTGGCCGCCCAGCGGGCCGCCAGGTGCCGTGCCGCCGACGAACTCTTGTCGGCGGCGTCACGGCGTTCACCTGGGGTGAACGTCTCCGCGAAGACGGTGCCCGGCTGGTCGACCTGCTCGGCGAAATCCGGAATCGAGACCAGGTCGATGCCCACGCCCAGGATGCTCATGGGCAACAACCTAGCCTGTCGAATCCGCGCACTGCGCGATGGTTCACGCGCGATCCGCTCCGCTACTCGCTGGGCGGCTCACGACCGGGCGTACCAACCGTCTTCGCCCAGGCGCGCATCGGCGTCGAGCAGCATGTCGGCTTCCTGACGCTTCTCCGGCGCATCGTGGTTGAAGCGACGGTCGGCCGGCTTCTCGTACAGCGCACGCCCACCGGCGATGGCCGACGCAAGCCGGTGCTGACCGGCCAGGACCCGCTCACCGGCGCGGCGCAGGTAGTCCTCGCGCTCTGCCGGATCGAGGGCCGCCACCAGCGCCTGCGGGTGCACCAGAGCGACGAGGCCCGACACGTGACCGAAGCCCAGGCTGGTCACCAGACCGGCCTTGATCGGCAGGCGGTCGCCGAACTTCAGTGCCTCGCGGACCCACACGAAGTGCTGTGCGTTGGACAGCTCGTCGTCGACGCAGTCCAGGCTGCGGTTCGGCGGGATGACGCCGTCGCGCAGAATCTGGCACAGGCCCAGCATCTGGAACGCCGCGGCGCCACCCTTGCTGTGTCCGGTCAGGCTCTTCTGGCTGACGATGAACAGCGGGTTGCCCGGGGACCGGCCCATCGAAGCGGCGAGCCGCTCGTGCAGCTCGGTCTCGTTGGGGTCGTTGGCCAGTGTCGAGGTGTCGTGCTTGGAGATCACCGCGATGTCATCGGGGGTGACGCCCAGCTTGGCGAGGTCGCGCACCAGTTGGGACTGGCGGCCACCGCGGCCGGCACCCAGCGCACCCAGACCCGGAGCCGGGATCGAGGTGTGCACACCGTCAGCGAACGACGACACGTAGGCGACGACGGCCTGGATGGGCAGACCCATCTTCACCGCGAGGTCACCACGGGCCAGCAGGACGGTGCCACCGCCCTGGCCTTCGACGAAGCCGAGACGACGACGGTCGTTGGCGCGCGAGAACTTCGAGTCGCTGATGCCGCGGGCCCGCATCATCGCGGTCTCGGCGGTGGCCGACATGTCGCCGAAGCCGATGATGGCTTCCAGCGTCAGGTCGTCATAACCACCGGCGACCACGAATTCGGCCTTGCCCAAACGGATCTTGTCGACACCTTCTTCGACCGACACCGCCGCGGTGGCGCACGCGCCGACCGGGTGGATCATCGCGCCGTAGCTACCGATGTACGACTGCACGACGTGACCGGCGAAGACGTTCGGCAGCACTTCCTGCAGGATGTCGTTCGGCTTGTTCCGGCCCAGCAGGTTGCCGTGGTACATGGTCTGCATCGAGGTCATGCCGCCCATACCGGTGCCCTGCGTGGAGGCCACGAGGCTCGGGTGCACCCAGCGCATCAGCTCTTCCGGCGAGAAACCGGCCGACAGGAATGCGTCCACGGTGGTGACCAGGTTCCACAGCGCCAGGCGGTCGATCGAGCTGGCCATGTCCGGCGTGACGCCGTAGACCTGTGGGTCGAAGCCGGTCGGCACCTGGGCACCGACGGTCCGCGACAGCTCGACCTTGCGCGGCACGCGGATTTCCGTGCCGGCCTTGCGGGTGACCTGCCAGTCGCTGCTGTCCGGCACCGGCGCGATGACGGTGTGCTCCGGATCGAACTGGTGGAACGCCCGGGCGTCGGCCTCGGCGGACACGACGAAGGAGAAGTCCTTGTCGAGGAACACCGAAACCAGCAGCGGCGAAGCGTGATCGGTGCCGAGTGCGCCGTCGTCCACCCACTCGCGGATGCCGACGCGCTCCAGCACGACGTCGTGGTAGCGCTCGACCAGCTCGGACTCGTCGACCAGGTCACCGGTGTTGGTGTCGTACCAACCCGGCTTCGGGTCGTCTTCCCACTTGACCAGACCGGTGGTCCAGGCCAGCTCCAGGACGCCCGCGGCCGACAGCTCGCCGGAGACCTCCATCTCGAAGCGGGTGCGCGACGAGCCGTACGGGCCGAGTTCGGCACCGGACACCAGCACGACCATGTCGGCCGGGTCGATGTCCAGGTCGGCCCACTCCGGCGCCGGCGCGGCCTGGTAGCCCCGCGGCGGCGACGGCAGCGCCGAGATGGTGCCTTCGAGGTCGTCATCCTCGACGGCAGCCTCGGCCACCATCTCCTCACGAGCCTTGGCGGCCAGCTCGGCCATGTCGAGCTCGATGTCGCCGAGGCCACCGGTCAGGTCGACCTGGATGGGTTCACGGGCGGCCGACACCTTGGCGTCGATGCTGCACAGGTTCAGCAGCATGGAGGCCATCTCGTCGGTGGTGTACGTGACGACACCAGCCTCTTCGACGGCGCCCACGATGGCGTCGTTGTGGCCCATCAGGCCGGTGCCCTTGGTCCAGCCGATCAGCGCGTGCGCCAGCGAAACTCGCTGCGACCATGAGGTTTCCGCCTTCCAGCGGGCGACGACCGCGTCGAGTGCGGCCTTCGACTCGCCGTAGGCACCGTCTCCACCGAACATGCCGCGGTTCGGCGAACCGGGCAGCACCACGTGCAGGCGCGAGGCGATGTCGCGGTCGGAACCGATGTGCGAGAGCCCGCCGATGAGCCGTTGCACGGCCCACAGCAGCACCTTCATCTCCATCTCCGCGCGGGCGCCGGCTTCCGACAGGTCCCCGGCGACGCGCGGCGCGGCGAACGGGAACAGCAGCGTCGGGGTCTGCGCGTCCTTGAGGTGGATGGCCTTGGGGCCCAGGTTCTCGACCTGCTCGGTACCGACCCACTCGACCAGTGCGTCAATGTCGTTGTAGGAGGCCATGTTTGCCGGCACGACCCACAGCTGGGCGCCGAAGCGGGCATTGTCACGGTAGAGCGTCCGGTAGAACGCCAACCGGTCGTCGTCCAGCTTGGACGTGGTCGCGATAACCGTGGCACCACCGGCGAGCAGCTGGCCCACCACGGCCGAGGCGATCGAGCCCTTGGAGGCACCAGTGACGACCGCGACCTCGCCCGCGTAGCGGCCCTTCTCCGGGTTCTCCGCACCGGCGGCCGCGCGGCCGTACAGCGCAGCGTGGAGGGTGCGGCCGGCAGCGAGCGCCTTGCCCTGCCACCAGCTGGCCTGCGTGGCCACGACATGTCCGGCACCTTCGAAGCTCTCGGAGAGCTTCGCCCAGTCGCGGTTGACGTCGTCCTCTTCGAGCAACCAGATGCGTGCCAGGTCCTCACGGGCGCTGGCCCAGCGGTCGTCGAACAGCACAGCCTTGCGGCCGTCGAACGACGGTGCCACCAAACGCGGCCAGTCCGAACCCAATTCGGCGGTCACGAGGTCGATCAGCTCGGAGTCGGTGGCGTCGGGCACCGAGACCGGCGCCTGTAGACCCAGCTCGCCCAGGATCAACCGGGCGGCCCCGGCCAGCACGCCGTTGGGGCCGGTGACCTTCTCGGCGAACTCGTTGAGCGCGGCCGAATCGACCACGCCGCCACCGGCACCACCGGCGGACGGCAGCGCCACGGCGATGCCCTTACGAGCACCGACCGCGGTGACCGCGGCGTCGATGACCTTGTCGACGGCGTTGGCATCGGCCAGCGCACCGGTATGCAGGCCGCCCATGTCGCCGCCACGAACGCTGCTGCCCTCACGGGTGCCCAGCGCCACCTCGGCAGTGACGTGCTTGGCCCAGCCGGGGCCCAGTTCCCAGGCCTTGCTCACGCGCTCGGCGATGTACGCCGGACGCTTGCCCGAGGGTCCGAGCACCGTGCGCAGCTGGTCGTTGATCGCGTCGGAGAGGACGGGACCGAACGGCTTGTAGGTACGGGCCAGCTTGGTGACCTGTCCCTTCAGACCGGCCAGGTCCGCTTCCGCGGCACCGTCGATGGCGCCGAGGTTCAGCTCTGAACCCAGGTCGACGAGCAGCTGGTTGCGTCGCGACGACGCACCGTCGGTGATCGACTCGATGGAGTCCAGCGGCTCGATCTGGTCGATGCGCATCTTGGCCGACAGCGCGATGAGCGCCATGGTGGCGTCGGCGGCGTCGTAGACGATGTCGTCCGGTCGCGGGCCACCCGCGGGAGCCGCGGGGGCGGCGGCCGGAACCGGTGCTGCCGCAACAGCTTCCGCCGGTGCCTCCTCAGCGGCGGGGGCCGGCGCCGGGGAGTCGTCCTCCACCGGGTCGGTGTCGGTCGCGAACAGCACCGCGGCGTCGCGCTCCACGTTGAGCACCTCGGTGGTGTTGTGCGAGTACTCCGGGAGCTTCAGCGTGTTGCTGGCCAGGCCGGCGACCGTCGGCATGGTCTTGACGCCGACCTCGACGAACCGCTCGACCCCGAGGCCGCCGGCGGCTTCCTCGATGAACAGCAGGTCCTGCGTCTCGATCCAGCGCACCGGGCTGGCGAACTGCCAGGCCAGCAGCTCGATGACGGTCTTGCGCATCAGCTCGGACGGGTTGTCCCGGCGCCAGGTGTCGTAGTCGGCGAGGATCTCGTCGAGCGGCTCGGCCGGCACCAGGTCGCGGATCTCCTGGATGAAGTCCTTGTCCAGGGTGAACGGACGCGGCACCAGGTTCGGGATGTACTTGCCGACCAGCAGCTCCGGGTCCTGCCCGTGCGGCATGACGCGATCGAGCGCACGGCGGAAGTCGTTGACACCGACCCGCAGCACCTCGGAGTGGAACGGCACGTCGATGCCGGGCACCAGGATGAACGACCGCTTGCCACCGGTGATTTCGCGGCGACGCTCGATCTCGGCCTCCAGGGCATCGAGACCGCGGACGGTACCGGCGATCGCGTACTGCGAACCGCGCAGGTTGAAGTTCACGATCTGCAGGAATTCGCCGGTCTCCTCGGCGATCCGCGCGACGAAGTCGGTGACCTCGTCGTCCTCGAGATCGATCTGCGACGGCCGGATGGCAGCCAGGCGGTAGTCGGACCGGCCCTTGGCGTCACGCGGGACGATGTCGTGCATCTTGCTGCCGCGGTGGAACACCACCTCCAGCAGCGCCTCGAGCTCGTACACACCGGACACGCAGGCCAGCGCGGTGTACTCACCGACGGAGTGGCCGCAGGCGATGGCACCTTCGACGAAGGCACCCTGCTCACGCATCTCGGCCACCTGGGCGGCCGCGACGGTGGCCATGGCCACCTGGGTGAACTGCGTCAGGAACAGCACGCCGTCCGGGTGGTGGTAGTGCACGCCACTGGCGATGATGCTGGTCGGGTTGTCCCGCACCAGGTGCAGCACGGAGAAGCCCAGGACGTCGCGAGTGAACGTGTCGGCCTTGTCCCAGACCTTGCGGGCGGCCTTGGAGCGGGCACGGACCTCCATGCCCATGCCCTTGTGCTGGATGCCCTGGCCCGGGAACGCGTAAACCGTTTTGGGCGCGGCCAATTGGGCCGAGGCGGCCATCACCAGTTCGCCGCCGACCTTCGCGGTGACCTCGATGATCTCGGCGCCGCGGTCGATGCCGACGCGGTCGACGCGGAAGTCGATCTCGTCACCCGGCATGACCATGCCGAGGAAGCGCGACGTCCAGCCGACCAGGCGGGCGGGCGGAGTGGCGCGGCCGTCGGTGGCGGTGACCACGTGCTGGGCGGCGGCGGACAGCCACATGCCGTGCACGATGGGCGATTTCAGGCCGGCCAGCAGGGCGGCGGCCCGGTCGGTGTGGATCGGGTTGTGGTCACCCGACACCACTGCGAAGGCGCTCATGTCGACCGGCGCGGTGACGGTGACGTCGCGACGGCGACGACGCGGGGTCTCGGTGGCGTTGTCGGTGATCGCACCGCCGGCCCGGACCGGGTCGGTCAACTCGGCAGCACCGCTGCGGCCACGGATGGCGAACCGCTCTTCCAGACGGGCCAGTTCGGTGCCGTCGGCGTCGGTGATGCTGACGGAGACCGGGACCACGCGGCCGACCTCGGTGTCATACGCGGCGGAAGCCGTTGCGGTGACGGTCAATTCGGCCCGCTCAGTGGGCATCGGGGCCAGCAGGTGCGCGGCGTGGTCCAGGTGGACCAGGCTCAGCAGACCTTCGACGACCGGGATGCCGTCGTCGGTGACGGCAGCGCCGATGACCGAGAATACGGCCGGCCAGCAGCTGCCGACGAGGGCGTCGGGCACCAGGGTCAGGCCCGGCGCCAGCGGGGCGCCGAAGGTGGCGGTGACGCCGGTGTGGTCGGCAACCTCTTCCGGGTCCCAATCGGCGGTGACGGTCGCGACGTTGTCGGTGACGATCGGCAGGGCGTCCACGCCGTCGGCGCCCGCGGCGATGGCGAGCACGGCGCGCATCGCGGCCGAGGCGTCGTCGGTGGTGACGACGGGCATGCCGCCGTTGATGGTGGCGGCCGGCAGGGTGAAGCGAATCGCGATCCAGATGTCAGACAGCGGCACGTTCAGCACCACGGAGTCACCATCGAGCTCCAGCCGGGAACCTGTGGAAGGGTGTGTGGCCGAACGGTTTTCGTTGACCTGCCACTCGCTCGGCGCGCCGATGCGGTGCACCGGGTTGATGGCGGTGCGGCCGGCCCACAGCACGTCGGGCGAGTCCAGGACCACGGCCAGCGGACCGGTGACGTCGGCACGGGCCTGCCGACGCGACACGACCGGGACCGGCGTGACGCCGGCAGCCAGCACCTCATCGATGGCGGCCTGCTCGAAGCGGTCCAGCAGCTCACCGACGGGCTCGTCGACCCGGGTGATGCCGGCGACGGCGGCGGTGCCGGGGATGACGCACACCTGGTCGGCGTCGTAACGGGCGTCGTGTGCCTGCCACAGCGAGTCGCTGCGCCACCAGCGGCGCACGTCCTTGTCGATGACCGGGACGAAGTTGACGGGCTTGCCCAGCGTCTTGCACAGGGTGATGAAGAACGGGATGTCCGCCGGGTGCAGGCGCAGGGTCGCGGCCTCGGGGTACCGGGCCAGCAGCTCGGCGATCGCGCGCTGCGGATCCTCGAGCAGCGCTTCGCCTTCCGCGGTAGCCGGGAAGAGGGTGTCGATGCGGCCGGAGTCGGCCGGGTTCAGGCGGGCCTCGGCGCGCTGCAGCATCTCCTCGAAGCGGTCGCGCCAGGTGACGTCGAGCCACGGCGAGTGGTCGCGCTTGGTGTCGGCGGTGCTGCTGCCGTCACCGATCGCGAGCTCGACGTAGCGCTGCAGCCACTGCTGGTAGGTCATGTCCGCGACGTCACCGAAGTACGGCTTGGCGGTGTCGGCCATGGCGGCGATGATCTCGTCGCGGCGCTCGGCGACGGCGTCGGCGTCACCGGCGACCTCGTCGAGCAGGCGGCCGCAACGCGACGCGGCGTTGTCGATCTCGTGGATGTCGGCACCCAGCTGGCTGCGGCCGGATGCCATGCCGCCCTGGGCCTTACCGGCGCCGACCCAATGGTCGGTACCCTTGGTGTCGACCAGCAGCTGCTTGACCTGGGGCGAGGTGGTGGCCTCGAGGGTGGCCATGGCGGCGGTGCCGACCAGGATGCCGTCGACCGGCATCAGCGGGAAGCCGTAGGTCTCGGCCCACCGACCGGACAGGTACTCGGCGGCGCGCTCGGGCGTGCCGATGCCACCACCGACGCAGATGGTCAGGTTGGCCTGCTTGCGCAGGTCCGAGTAGGTGCTGACAAGCAGGTCGTCGAGGTCCTCCCACGAGTGGTGGCCACCGGCGCGGCCGCCCTCGACGTGGACGATGATCTCCCGGTCCGGGACCTCTTCGGCGATCTTGATGACCGACTTGATCTGGTCCAGGGTGCCCGGCTTGAACACCACGTTGGTGATGCCGATTTCGTGCAGTTCCTCGATCAGTGCGACGGCTTCGTCCAGCTCGGGGATACCGGCGGTGACGATGACGCCGTCGATCGGGGCACCCGACTGACGGGCCTTCTGCACGATGCGCTTGCCGCCCAGCTGCAGCTTCCAGAGGTACGGGTCCAGGAACAGCGAGTTGAACTGGATGGCGCGGCCCGGCTCGAGGAGCTGGGTCAGCTCCTCGACGCGGTTCTCGAAGATCTCTTCGGTGACCTGACCGCCACCGGCCAGCTCAGCCCAGTGGCCGGCGTTGGCGGCCGCGGCGACGATCTTGGCGTCGACGGTGGTCGGGGTCATACCGGCCAGCAGGATCGGCGAACGGCCGGTGAGGCGGGTGAACTTGGTGGACAGCTTGACGTCGCCATTGGGCAGCTCGACAGCCGTCGGCGCGAAGCTGGACCAGGCGGGCTGCACGACCGGGGCGGCACCGACGGTGAACAGCGACCGCTGGCCGGCGCGGGTGGCGGCGGGCACGATGCCCACGCCGAGGCCGCGGATGATCGGCGAGGTGAGGCGGGTGACGGTGTCGCTCGGGCCGAGGTCGATGATCCAGCGGGCACCGGCGTCGTGCATGCGCTCGACCTCGGCGACCCAGTCGATGGGCTTGACGAAGATGGCCTCGGTCATCGCGTGGGCCAGCTCGGTGTCGATGCCGCACTTGGCGGCCCAGCGGTCGACGACCTCGATGCCGTCCGCCAGACGCGGGGTGTGGAAGCCGACCTCGACCTGCACGCCCTGGAACACCGGACTGAAGACGGCGCCGCCGCGCAGCTTGTTCTTGCGCTCGGCCTCGTCCTTCTCGGTGATCTTGCTGCAGTACAGCTCGAAGCGGGCCAGCTGCTCCGGGGTGCCGGTGATGACGACGCTGCGGCGGCCGTTGCGGATGGACAGGACCGGCGGCAGCACCGTGCGCACGTCCTTGGAGAAGTCTTCGAGCAGCTCGGCGATGCGCTCGGGGTCGACGTTGGTGACCGAGACCATCGGCGACTTGTCGCCACGGCCGACCATGCCGCGACGGCGCGACACGAGCGAGCCGGCGGCACCGATGAGCTGGAGGAGCGCGAGGAGCTCGGCGTCGCGGGTGCCGTTCGCCTTGAGCGCCTCGGCGGCGATGATGCCCTGCGAGTGGCCGGCGATCGCGACCGGCGGGGTGCCGGCCAGGTCCAGACCCTGGCGCTGGACGGCGCGGATGGCGGCCATCTGGGCCAGCAGGATGCCGGGGCCGGAGATGGCGGCGGTGGTCAGCTGCTTGGCCGACGGCAGCGGCTCGTCGGCGGCGAGGGCGCGCACCCACTGCATGGGCTCGAAGCCGATGGGCCGGACGACGACGAGCTCGCGCGCGACGGGCTCCAGCAGCAATGCCGCTTCGCCGACGATCTCGCTGAGCTCCGACTCGATACCGGCCGAGCTGACCAGCTCTTCGAGGTTCTCCAACCACGAGGCACCCTGGCCACCGAACGCCACGGCATACGGCTCGCCGGCATTGAGCAGGTCCACGAGAGCGTGCGCGCTCGCCGCCACGGCCTCGGTGTTGCCACTGGTCACATTGCGCTGCTCGTTGATCGTCACTACGTCTCTCTCCTCTTTGCCGCGCGAACCGGTCAGGTGCTTGGTCTTGGTAGTCGGCCCTGGGGCAACGCGATGCGACGTCGGATCACGTCAGGCCCGTGCTGCGCGTGGCGACCGATGTCTTCGGTGCCAAATGAGCCGGGCCGACTGCACTAAGAGTGTCATAAGATTCGCGGCAATTTTCTGCCGGAAATAGTTACCAACGAGTTCTACGGACGGGTAACCACCCGCCTGGGTAACACCGCGTCATCGGACCGCCCATACCCAACCGGACAAACGTCCTGTTGGCGGCTGGTTACGGTCGAGTAGCAACAACATCGCTGATCAAAGCGGTATTGTTATCAAATCGTGACCATGCCTGTGACGGTGCCGTACCTTACTAATGAGTAGGAAGAGACCCGTTCCAGAAAACACTCGACAATGACGGTCGGTGTGTCTATACGGGCGGTAAGTTACCGAGGCATCATTTGCTGGGCCTGGGTCTCATTTTCTTAGAGCTGGGCGCCAGCAAACTACTCAGCAGTAATGTGCGTGGCCCTCAGTCCCACTGTCCGAAGCGCGGCTTGAGGATGTGGTTGATGTCGACCCCGACTCCCCCGACGCGCTGTTTGTCGATCTCCACCTGATGCAGCGCCGCGGCCGGATGCGCCGCCCCGCCGGGCGAGCCCCAGTTGTGCTGCCAGAAGTACGACCCCAAGCCGTCCTGCACGGCCCACTCGATGGTCTTGGAGTTGGCGTACACCCCGACCCGCTGGTGGCCCAGCACTGATTCCCACCCGCGCAGGTAGGGCGCGACTTGTGCCTTGTATTGCTCCAAAGTCGGGTCATCGTCGATTGAGGCGTAGATCGGTGCACCCACCGGTCCACCTGCCGCGGTGTGCAATTGGAACCCACGTTGGGCGTGCTGCACGCCGGCAGGCTGGCCGCCGAGCCAATCCGCACTCGTCGCCTTGCCGTACTGATAGCAGGAGACGATCTTCATGCCGCCCTGGTACAGGTCGCGGGCCTCGGGCAGCTCGATCGGTTTGCCCCGCATCCACTCACCGCCCGGGCGCCGGTCTGAGACATACCGGATGGCGCCCACCGCTCCGGACGACCGGATATCGGCTGCCCTGAGCACGCCCGCCGCGTAGTCCAGCAACACTCCGTACGGGGCCGCAGAGGCGGTCGTCGCGCCGAGCACCGATTGCAACCCGGCCCCCAAGCCGACCGCCGCCGGCGCGGCTGCAGCGTATTTCAGCAGGTCACGACGCGAAATGGCCACGCGTCTCAGGATAGGACAGCTACCCCTTCTGACCCGTTAGCCACACCTCACGCGTCCAGCGTGAAGACGTCGAGTTCGCTCGTGCCCGTGCTCAGGCTCCGGCGGCCGCCTTCAGCGCCGCAGCCGCATGGCGGTGCCCGATCAGCTCGTACCCGACGACACTCACCATCGGCGCCAGACTGGCCACCAACAGACAGACCGACATCGGCACGCCGACCAGGGCCAGCACGACCGTCGCCGCCAGCACGGCGGCAGTCAGCGCCACCAGCAACAGGTGCAGCGCATCGACCGAACGCAGCATCAGCGCGTACAGCAGGTAGACCAACACGATGTAGATGCCCAGGGGAATGATGACCGCCCACACCGTGCCGACCGGCCCGAGCGCGGTGTGTCCCTTGATGGTGAGCGCGGCGAAATCCAGTCCCGCACCAGTCGCGACGATGGCGCCGAATATCGGCATGTGCAGATAACCGAACCAGAACGACCGTTCACGATGCGCGTGCAGCACTTCCGCCGCCGGGACCATGAAGTACACCCACCACATGCCGAAGGTCAGGGCCGTCCCCGCCACCGCGAGCGCGACCGCATCGGCCGACCAGCCCTGCTCGCCGATCATTGCCGACAAGCTGGCGACGGTACCCACCACGCCTTCGCCCAGCGCGATGATCGCCAGCAAGCTGTACCGCTCGGCAATGTGATGGGCGTGCCACGGCGTGCCGCCGCAGCGCCGTTCAGCCAGGCCCGGGCCGGTCAGCTCGATGGCGATCAACACCGCCCAAATCCCGAGTGTCACCGGCACCGATGTCGGTAGAAAGATGGTCCCAATCCAGCCGAGCTGTACCAACGACACGTTGGTGACGTACGTCAACGCCGCCGCCCGCCGGCCCGGATCCTGCCGTGCGGCCCGTAACCACTGCCCCACCAAGGCAATTCGCATCACGACGTATCCGGCGACCAGAACCGCGTTGTCGACATGGTGGCCGTGCTCGATCGAGGTGAAGAAGGCGGGCAGCCCAAGCGCGAGAATCAGTACGCCAACCATCTCGCCCATGGTCATCAGCCGGAACACCCAGTCGTCGGTGTCGTAGGCCGAGGCGAACCAGGTGAAGTTGATCCAAGCCCAGCAGATCGCGAACGTCGCGAACACGAACGCGGTGATCCCCGCCGCCACGTGTCCCGCGGCCAGCATGTGCGCCAACTGCGATGCACCGACGCCAAAGGCGACGGCGAAGGTCAGGTCGAACAGCAGTTCCAGCGGCGTCGCAACACGGTGCTTTTCATGCGGGTCGCGGCCTCGCATCGGCGTCAACCGGTGGGCGCGCACCGCGCTGTGTGGGTCAGGAGCGTGCTGCTGCACCCCATCCATGCCGTGTCCCTTCAGCGAATCCGGGCCCCGTCCGGGCCGCGTAACGGTAAGCCTGCCGCAGATCCCCGCTGCCGTCCCACTACCGTGAAGACGTGTCCGCTCCCCCGATTGCCGTCGGCGTCGTCCTGGCCGCCGGTATCGGATCGCGGGTCGGGGCCGACGGCAACAAGGCGTACCTGCAATTGGCCGGTCGCAGCATGGTGGCCTGGTCAGTGGCGGCAGTCGCGGCGAGCCCCGAGATCGCCCGCACCATCCTCGTGTTCCGGCGGGGTGAACGCGACCAGGTCGTCAGCCTCATGGCCGACGAACTTCCCGGCACTGCAGTCGAATTCGTCGAGGGTGGCGATTCCCGGCACGGTTCGGAACACAACGTGCTGAGTTACCTCGCGGCGGATATCGACGCCGGGGTAGTCGATGTGGTGCTGATCCACGACGCCGCCCGCCCGCTGGCCGGTGCCGACTTGATGGACACCGCCGTGACCACCGCGCGGGCCCAGGGCGGCGCCATTCCGGTGCTGCCGTCCGGCGATGTGCTGCGGATGTCGGCCGACGGCCTCAGTGCCATCGACCAGTCGCTCGTCCGGGTGCAGACGCCGCAAGCATTTCGGGCCGCGCCGTTGTGGCAGGCCTACCAGGACGCGACCGCCGCCGGCTTCGAGGGCACCGACACGTCGTCCTGTGTGGAGCGCTTCACCGATCTCGAGGTCCACGGAATCGCCGGCTCGGCACAGAATTTCAAGGTGACGTTCGCGCACGACGTACAGGTCGCCGAGCGCCTACTGACCCGGCGCTGACGCGGGCAGAAAGTAATCGAACCCCAGCGCGAATCAGACCGGGTCGAACGCCGCGATCAACCAGGCTCCGTCGACCTTCTTCATGGAAATCTTCACCGAGCTCTGGGCGAACGTGCCATCCGGATTGTCCTTGCTCACCGTGGTCTGGTTGATGAAGGCCAACACCAGCGCCGACTCCGGCGATAGATCGGAAATGGCCGCCCGGACAACTTTCGCCTGTGTCTTGACGTCCTTCTCTTTGACCGCACGGGTCACCACATTGTTGGTGAAGTCGGTGTAGAACTTGACGAAGTCGCCGGTGAGGTGGGACTTCGCCGCTGCGAAATCCTTGTCCATGGTCGGTGGCGCGTACGACAGCATCGCGACGGCACCGTCGGATGCGGCCTTGACCACGGTCTCTGCCACCGCGGCATCGGTCTGCTGGTCCGGGCGGTACTGCGTCACATACGACCAGGCGGCGAAGCCCGACGCAACAGCCAGCAACAGCGCCAACAGCGCCGGCAGCAGGACCCGGGCCCGCCGGGTGCGGGCCGGCACCGAGGCAGCGGCCGACTCCGCCTCAGTCAGTTCGCCTACTGTCGGTTCGTCGACCGTGGGCTCCACATCGGTTGCGCCAGTGGCGGTCTCGCTGTCATCGATGGTCACGGCACGAACTCGACTTTCGCTAGCTTGATCTGCCCGCCGTCGCGGACCACGTCGACGCTGAGCCGCCACGACCTGGGCTGCTGTTCCTTGCTGGCGGCATTGGACACGCGGGTGGAGACGGCAAGCAGGACGTTGGCGGTGTTGTCGGACATGGACTGCACCGCCGTGGCGTGCACCGTCGCCACGGTGATCGCCTTCGACGACTCCGCGACCTTGACGAAATCGCCGGCCTGGGCTTCGAAATCCTTCTTGAAGTCCCCGGTGGTGCTGTCGATGATGCGCTGCACATCTTGCTTGGCGTGGTTGAAGTCCAGCGACATCAGGTTCACCACGCCCTGGCTCGCGCCGGCCGCATACTCCGCCCGCTGCTGTTGCTCACCGACGTTTTTGTGGTGCCGCCACATCATCCAGCCACCAACACTCAGCAACCCCAGCGAGATCACCACGATCAGCGTCGCCGCAACCACGGTCAGGACGACGCGGCGCACATTTCGCTGCGGCGCAGTCGATGACGACTGAGGTTCGGCCACATCGGTTTCGATGTCGTCCGCAGCATCGGCTGCAGCGGGCTCGATCCCTTCGGCGTCAGCGGCGGCATCCGCGACGCCGTCAGTGGCAGCATCGGGTTCCGGCCCGGCTTCGACGGCCGGTGCCGCCTCGGTTTCCGCGGCGGCACGTCGCAGCCGGATCGCCCGGGCCCGGGCCCGGGCGGCGGCCGCCATAGCCTCTGCCTCAGCGGCCTCCGCCTCTGCTTCCTCGGCTGCGAGCGACAGCGTGTCGGGCGAATCCGGTTTGCCAATGCGCGGGTTGTCCATATCGATCAATACTGACGCCTCATCGAGGGACGGCATCGAACCTCCTATCCGCACAGCAAGGCAACGAGCGAGAATGTCATTATCAAAATTGCTATACCAATAAGACTGTACACCCTGACGAAACGCAGCTATAGCAGTATTTTCCTGCGGAAATGCGATTTACGCGGCGTGTTGTCAAGCCGAGCACACCGCCTGCCGTCAGCAAGCCTATCGTCGCGCGCTAGGCGGTGTCCCGATCTTTGCCCGTCCGCGCCGCGCAGCATCCAACCCGAGCGCCGGTTTCGCGATGCCAATCCGGCGGAGATGTTATTCTCCGCCACGGAGAATAACAGTCTCGCCGATGCCCGGTTCGGCGTTCACCCGCCTCGGGTCCACGATCGACCGGCTCCGCAAAGCGGTGGAGGAATGTGATGAAGTTGCTCGCGATCGGCGCTGCTGCGCTGTCTGCGGCGTCGATCGCGCTGGCGCCGCCCGCGTCGGCGACCATGTGGCTGGGCAACTACAACTTGAACATGCCGGACCGTCGCGACTTCCACACGTGGATCTGGTCGGCGTTGGTACCGTGTTACAACCCGGATGGCAGCCAGATCAGCCTCGACAGGTGCATCCATGTGCTCACCATCCCGCAGCCGGTCGCGAAGGCGGACAGCTCCGCAGTGGACGCGCAGCTGGTCAACGGCCAATACACGCTGACCATCAACGAGGACATCGGATTGCGTTGCGGTGACGTCTATTACGGGCCGACCGTCCCCACACACGATGTATACGTCTGGGATGCGAACACCCTCACCGGGACCATGACCTCATCGTTCGACGTCGGCTGCGACGGCGCGCCCGGCGGTACGCTGACCTATCCATTCAGCCTGAGCAGGACGTGACGATGCGTACTTCGGTGCCCCTTGCCGCAGCAGTGCTGTTCTCGATGTCGCTGTCGACTGCACCCGCTTTCGCGGACGACGACGCGCCACCACCACCGCCACCCGCGGCACATCACGTCCGCTACATCGTGAGCGCGGCCGCCCCCATCTTCAGCAATATCTATTACCGCGATACCGATCCGCCGACATGGTCGGACTACAGCCACAATCCGTACGAGTTCAGCCCGCGCGCCGATGTCACGGTCGGCCCCGATCAACCGTGGATCTTCGACACCGCGCTGAATGACCCCAATCTCTGGGCGACCGTCATGGTGCAGTCCGGCGAATCCCCGAACTTCAAGACCCCGGCGTTCAACTGCCGCCTCGAGGTCGACGGCGTCGTGGTCAAACAGAACAGCGGCCCGCACGGCGCTCTCTGTTCGATCCGAAACTGGTAGACCGCCGCGAAAATGCCGGGGCCCCAGCAGAATTCACCCGGGGCCCCGGCGTTGCACGGGTCGTCGACTCAGGTGTCGCCGCGCAACCAGCGGCTGACGCCGTTCATCGGAACGCAGGTCAGGAACAGACCGTCCGGAGCCTGCGCAACCATGTTCTGCTCGGTGATGCAGTCCGAGTTCTCGTCGCGGATACCGGCCATCGGAGGCGAGCGGAACCAGCGCGGTTCATAGCGCCGGGGCGAACCGCAGAACATCAGCCGGCCCCAGTCGGTGGTGGCGAACACGTAATAGGTGGTGTTGTCGCACGGTGCGCCCAACACCCGGTGCGGGATGATGCCCGGCACGCAGAATGCGTCGTTGCAGGTCTGCGGGTCCCCATACGCGGTCGGCACGGCGTCTCGAAATCCGGGCGCAGCGATGAACATCCCAGCCGCCAGGACCGAAGCGGCGACCTTCACCCTCACGCGCACGCCATCAACTCTCGCACACGCGGAAACGAAATTCTCTATTTTAGAGAAGATAATTACGATGCAGGCGGGGCCACCGCGACCAGCCGATCGACTCGGCTAGCGTGGGCCACGCCACTCGACACAGGCAGCCCAACGCAAGGAAGTCTCCACCATGACGCCACCGGCCGTCGACAGTTCCGCGGATGCCGCGGCGGCCGACGACGTGACAGCGGCCGAAGCCGAAGCCGCACTCGCGGAGGAACGCGCCCGCCAGGCCCGTGCCCGGGCTACCGAGCTCCGTCGGCAGGCCGCCGAGTCGCGGTCCGCAGCGGCGCCCGCAGCCGCGATCACACCGCGCCGCCTGCCGCGTTGGCGCCCGGTCGCGGTCTTCCTCGCCGGGCTCGCCTTCTGCATCGCGCTCGGCATCAGTGGAGCCCTGACCTGGCACCACCAGGCGGCCCAGACGCGCCTGCAGCAGCAACACCGCGCGGCGGCCGCAGCCCGCCAGGGCGTCATCGACGTCATGTCACTGAACTTCGTGAATGCCGAAGACGACGTGTCGCGCATCCTCGACAACAGCACCGGCAAGTTCCGGCAGGATTTCCAGGGCCAGCAGTACATCCTGGTCAGGCAGCTCATCGACGCCAAGGTGGTCACGCATGTCGACGTGACCGGAGTCGGGGTCCAATCGGCAACCGACGACTCGGCCGTGGTGCTCGTCGCGGCGACATCCCAGGCCGCCAACATCAAGGATCCGCATCCGGCGCCGAAGCGATTCCGAGTGGTGGTCACCCTCGCAAAGGATCAAGGCCGCCTGAAGATTTCGCAGCTCGACTACGCCTAGGCGCCCGCCGGGGAATACTGCAGATGGCGTCTGCCCCCCCGGAGGTACTGATATTCTCCCAGAGCGAGAATGTTCCTATCACGCGAGGAGCGCAACATGCCGGGCATCACGTCGAGCCTGAAGGTGACGGTGAGCGCGCTCCTCGCCACCACGACAGCGCTTTCGGGTGCGGCCCCGGCACTCGCCGACGAAGACCCCAGCCTCTGGGGCATCAACGGCACGTACGCAACCTCGTCCAACGGGGTATTCGCCAAACTCAACGAACGCTATGAGCCGCAACCCAGCAATCGGTCGACCTGGGTCGTCTCGACCACGTGCGTGGGTCCGTGGGACTGCACCGGCACCGTCAAGAGCAGCGACGGCTGGTCCGCGCCGATCTACACGACCGACGGCCTCTTCTACGTCAAACGGTCGGTGCCCAATTGGCGGTTCTGCGACGACGGCACACCCATCCAGGGCTTCCAGGAATACAAGCTCTATCCCGTCGGCCCGGACGCCCACGTTGCCGACGTGTCGGACGAGTTCACCGGCGAAGATCACACCACCGGCCCCAGCGGGTCCTGCGGCCGCAACCAGTGGCCGGTCGTCCGCATGCCGTTCTACATGAAGAAAATCTCCGGCTAGCGGGTCCCGCGATTCATCGCGACCGCCGAGTCCGCGCCGCGGGTCGGCGTCATGACGCCATCATCTGCTGCCACGATGCCGCCGGCTTGACCAGATCGGACTGCGCATACAGCTTGCCGTCACTGCCGAGGTACTGACCACTGCGCGGGTCGTAGCGAGCGATCATTACCGACGGACCGGAGGCCGAGCCCTTGAACGCGCTCGGCGCGGCCTGGGGCGCCGAAGCACCCTGCGGCACAGGACTATTGGCGTCGACATCAGGCGGTCCGGGCGCCGCGGTGGGCACGTTCGTCGCGCGCGGCTGCAGGTCCGGACGGTCCGGGACCATCGGCCCCTGCGGCAAACCACCGTCCGCAGGCGCCGGAGCGGGCGCGTCCACATGCAGCGGTGGGTACGGCATCAGCGGCCCCGGCGGCATACCGGGGTAGCTCGCCGGTGGCGGGGCGGGCCCCGGCGGCGCCAGCGGCCGGTCCGCCACACCTGCCGGCAGCGGCGAGCCCTCGATCGGGCCGTAGATGTTGTCGTCGGGCCGCGCCCGTGAATCCGGACGCACGCCTTGGGCGATCAGGTTGGGATCGAGCGGGTACGGCCCGAGCGCGTGCTGACGCTGGGCCAGGGGCTGGAAACCGTTGGGGTCGTTGCACAATTCCACCGTGGGTGCTCGTTTTCCCGGGTTATCCATACACGGGTAGTTTCGCGCACCGCGCACGGCGATCGGTGAGTCCTGGGGCAACTTGCAGTACAGGTTGTCAGGTGTATCGGCGGGGCTCAGGTCAGACGGAGACCGCCAAGCCGAAGGCGGCAGGAAGCCGACCGTGCAGGATGGCGGATCACCGAGGCCGAGCGAGAAATCACCATTGGGCAAGCCGGTCGGACTGTTGACCGGAGCATAGGTTTCGACCTGCGCGACGAACGGCGGCAACAACACCAGCAGCTGTTCGAGCGAGGCGTGCCAGGTGACACCGATCTGGCCAATCGTGCTCAGGTTCGCCAGCAGGATCGGGAGCGTCGGTTTGATCTGCTGCAACAACATCGACGTCTCCTGCGCGAAGCCGGGTCCGGTGTGCAGGATCGAACGGAACTGCGAATCGTCCTTGGCCATCGTGCCCGTGATCCCGGCCAGATTGGCTGCCCAGGAGCGGATGCCGTCGGTGTTCTGCGCCTGAGCGTCGAGGAACGGCCCCGCGTCGTCGACCAGCCGGCGCATCTGGTCGGAGACTCCGTTCGCATCTTTGGTCAGCTTCGACGCCGAGTCCAGCAGTGACCCGAAGTCGTAGCCCGTGCCGTTGAACGCCGTGTAGGACTCGTCGAGCAGCTTGGCCAATTTGTCGCCGGGAATCGTGTCGACCATGGCGCCGAGTTTGTCCAGCATGGGACCCACCGGCTGCGGGATGGAGGTGTCCGCAAGCGGAATCGTGGCGCCGTCCTCCAGATACGGCCCAGAGTTTTTCTTGGGCAACAGCTCCACGTACTGCTCACCGACTGCCGACATACTGCGGACCTGCGCCTGCAGAGTGGCCGGAATCTTTGGTGTGGTGTCCAGTGACAATGTTGCCTCGGCACCGGTCGGCGTCAGTTTCACGTCCGTGACGCGACCGATCTGAGATCCGCGATAGGTGACATTGCTGAAGCGGTACAGCCCGCCGGTGGCCGGCAGCTGCAGCTTCACCGTCAGCCGGTCGATCCCCAGCAGCGTGGGCATCTGCATGTAGGCGAACAGCATCACCGCCACGCCGACGACCGATGCGATGGCGAACAGGATCAGCTGTATCCGGACGAATCGGGTGAGCATCAGTTGCCTCCGTTCGGCGCGGCCGCAGCCGCCGGGGGCGGCGCGCCGTACGGACCGGCGAACACCTGGCCGGGCGCCGGCGGCGGCTGGACCGGCTCGGCGGCCGTGCCGCCCTGCGGGACCAACGGCAGGATCGGGCCCGGGTCAGGGGCCACGGCAGGCGGCGGCGCCCACGGCGGCTGCGGTGAATTGGGCACGAAGCTGCCCGGCGGCGGGTTGACCCCGGTCTTGAGCGGGTCGTAGGTGTAGTTGAGATACGCCGGATCACCCGGCGCCGGAACAATTTCGGTGCCTTCTTGCCCCCACCGGGTGCCCAACATGGTGGTGTGCTTGAGACGCGGAATGGTGAGGTCGATGATGGCGAACAGATTGTAGTAGTCGCCGCGGATCGCCCGGTCGATGAAGCTACCGGTGAACGGGAAGTGCGGCAGGTACTCGAGCACCGTGTCGACGTCGGGCCCCAAAGCGGTGAACGCCGCCAGCGCCGGCGTGATGTTCTTCAGGTTGGTCACCAGATCGGCCTTCGAGTCGCTGACCAACTGAGTGGCTACGTCGCTGAACTTGCCGAGCTTCGTCAGCGCGGTGGTCAGCTGCGGCCGCTGTCTGATCAGCACGTCCAAAGCCGGCGGAATCTTGTTCAGTGCCGAGGTGAGGACATCGCGTTGACCGGCGAACGTCGACGCCAACCGATTGAGCGCCTGGATCGAGTTGACGATGTCGTCCCGCTGGTCATCGAGGGTGCCGACGAAATCGTTCAAACGCGTCAGCAGATCCCGGAACTGGGCCTCACGACCGTTCAGCGCGCTACTGAAGTTGTGGATCACATCCCCGATCTGGCCCAGACCGCCGCCGTTGACCACCGCGGCCAATGACGACAACGTGCGCTCGGTGGTCGGGTAGGTCGACGCGTCGCTCAACGGGATGGTCGCGCCGGGAGCCAGTGCGCCGCTTGGGTTCTGGCCCAGCGGTGGGTCCAGTGCGAGGTGCATCGAGCCGAGCAGGCTGGTCTGGCCGACCCGTGCCACCGCGTTGGCCGGGATCGTCACGCCCGGCTTCACCGAGAACTCGATGTCCGCGTGCCAGTTCTTGGTCGTCATGCTCCGCACGCTGCCCACTACGACGTCATTCATCATGACCGGCGAATTGGGTTCCAGCGTAGCCACGTTCGCGATTTGCACGTGGTAGACCGTGGAGCCGGCCCCACGGCCCACCGCGCCGGGCAGTGGCAGCGAATTCACGCCCTGAAACGCGCAGCCGGTCGCGGTCACCATGACTGCGACGCCGGCGGCCAGGGTGGCCTTGACCGTCCGCGCTCCCGCGGAACGGTTTTGTGTACCAGCACCTTTCCCGGTAATCATGGGTGGGGCGTCCCTTCTGCCGGTGCGGGCGGCGGCGGGGCGCCGGACATACCTGGCCCGAGCGGAGTGTCGGTACCGAGTCCGCCCACCGGCGCGGGCGGACCGACCGGCGCCACCGGGGCCTCGGCCGGCAACAGCGGCGGCGCGCCCTGCGCAGCAGGTCCCGGCACCGGGCCGGCCGGGTTCAGCATCGACCACACCGACGGCGGCATGTTCGGTCCCGGGTTCGGTATCGCATTGGGCAGCATCTGATCGGCTCCTGGTGGCGGAGTCCCCGGCGGTCTACCGGTGAACGGCGGCACGGCCGGGCCCGGGTTGTAGGCCGACAACGCAGGGTCGATTTCAGGCGGTGTCGGGGACCCACCGCCGCCGCCGGGCGCCAGGCGTGCTTCGGAATACACGATGTCCTCGGGAGGGGCCGCCGGCATCAGGAACGGGTCGATACCGAACGGCAGGTGGTTGAAATTGACCAGTCGCAGAGCCGGACCCAGATACTGGGCACAGAGCTTCGCGGTCTCCGGCGCCGTGGTGTTCTCGATGGCACCGATGGCACCGCAGATGAATTCGACCGGCGACGAGAAGTTGTTCAGCACGAATTGGCCGACCGCACTGCCCGTCACCGGGTTGTAGATGTTGTACGCGTTGACGAATTCGTTGGGTGCGATGTGCAGGATGTTCTTCAGCTGCATCTGGTTGTCCACCAGGTTCTGGGTGACGTTGGTCAGTCGGCGCACCTGCTCCGCTGTCTGATCCCGAGTGCCGGCGACGAAGTTCTGCACCTCCACGATCGACGTCGACAGATCCTTCAGTGCCGCATCGAGATCCGACTTGCCGCCATCGACCACTCCGGTGAGCGTCACCAGCCGGTTCTGGAAGGAGACGATCTGCTGATTGCTGTCGCGCAGCGCCGTGACGAAGGTCTGCAGGCTCTTGATGATCTCGACCATGTTTCCGCTGCCGCCCGCCAAAACCCGAGCCGCACCGGCCATCTCGGTGATGGTGTCGTGCAGCTTCTGGCCGTTGCCGTCCAACGCATTTGCCGCGCTGTCGATGATCCGTGACACCGACGTACCGGATACGTCGCTCTTGGGCCCCAGATCGGTGGCGAGCCGGGTCAGCTGAGTTTTGACCTCATCCCATTCGACGGGAACGGCGGTGCGCTCCAACGGGATGACCGCGCCCGCGGCCAGTTTCGGGCCGCTGTGCTTGTAGGCCGGGGTCAGCTGGACGTACCGCGCCGCAACCAGGTTCTGCGCCACGATGACGGCCTTGGCGTCCGCGGGGATCGAGACGTCCCGGTCGATGTCGAGCGTGAGCCGGGTCTGGGTGCCCTCGGGCTTGATGGTCGCGATGGTGCCGACCTTCACCCCGGCCACCCGGACATCGTCGCCCGGGTAGATGCCGGTGGCCTCACTGAACAATGCGCTGATGGTCCTCGGTGCGAAGAACAACTGGCGCACCAGGAATCCGCCGCCGATCACCAGCAGTGCGGCGACGGCGACCACGATCATCCGGTTGCGCGTCATCACCGTGACCCCCCGGGAATTCCGTTGTACGGGAGCGGGAGTTCGGCGCGCGGTCCGGCGTTGTCCGGCGGTTGGCCGGCATGCGCGCCACGACGGAAGCCGAAGGCGTAGTCGAAGAACGGTTGCAGGATCTGCATCGGGTTCAAGTTCGGCACGTAAGCGTTGTAGTACGGGCCGTTGGCCAGCGTCTCGCCCTGCGACAGCATGAATTTGCGCATGTCGGGCAGGATCTTGGTGATGTTGTCGCGGTTCTTCTCCAAGATTTCGGTCACGCGGTTCAGTCGCTCGAGCGTCGGCGCCAGCTCTTTCTGATTGTCGTGGACCAGACCGGACAGCTGCTTGGACACCGCAGAGGTGTTGGCCAGCAGACTGACGATCGCCTCACGCCGGTCGTTGAGTACGCCGAGCAGATCATTGGCGTCGAGGATCAGGGTGTTCAACTGCGCGCTGCGCTGGGACAGCACACTCGTGACGTCTGCGGCACTCTTGAGCAGGCCGGCCAGACTCTCGTTGCGGCTGTTGAGCGATCGGGACACCCGGCTCAGCCCGTCGAAAGTGGGACCGAGCCTGGGCGCGATCTGGTCGAGCGTCGACGACAAGGTGTCCAGCGACTGGTTCAGCGTCGCGGTATCGGTGCCTGCGGTATTGGACGTCAGGTCGCCAACGGCATCGGTCAGCGAGTAGGGCGACGACGTGCGGGTGGTGGGGATGACGTCGTTCGGCCGCATGGTGCCGGTGCCGGCCGATTCCAGGGTCAGTACGCGCTCACCGAGCAGCGACCCGGTGCGGATGTGTGCGGTGGTCTGTGAACCCAAGGGGTACTTGCCCTTTGCGGTAAAGGTCACCACGGCATTTCCGTCCCGCAGCGCGATGTCCGAAACCGTGCCGACCTTGATGCCCGACATGGTGACCTGATTGCCCTTCGCGATCCCGCCCGCCTCGGTGAACTCGGCCTGGTAGCGCACAGAAGTGGCCCATTGGCTGATCCGTTCGGGCTGCAATCCGATGGCAATGATCAGCACGATCAGTACGACGCCGAAGATTCCTGCCTTGATCAGCCGCGCGCCCCGGTATTTCAGCATCAGGGCTCACCGCACCTTCCACCCTCTTGCTGAATCATCGGGAACACCGCGGTGCGGCCCTGCAGGTCCGAGGCACGAATCTGCAGACCGCAGATGTAGTACATGATCCAGCTTCCATACGATCCGAGGCGGGCCAGCTTGTGGTAGTACTCCACGTCCTTCTGGATGCCACGGTCCAGCACTGTCTTGTGGTCGTCGAGCAGCGGCGCCAGCCTGTTGAGTTCGTCGACCGTCTGCTTCAGCGGCTGCCGCGCCTGGGTCAGCAGACTGGTGATCGAGGCGGTGCCCTGATCCAGTTGCGTGATGGCGGTGCCGATCGGGTCACGATCTTGGGACAGCCCGCTGATCAGCTGCTGCAGCCGGTCGATGGCGCCGGAGAACTGATTGCCGTCCTTGGACAACGTGCCAACCACCTGATTCAGGTTGTCGATCAGTTGCGAGACGGTCTGTGCGTTGTCCGCCACCGCATTCGAGAACGACGACGTCTTGCCGAGCAACGAGTCCAGGTTGTCGCCCTGGCCCTGGAATATCTGCACCAGTGACGACGTCAGTGCGTTCACATCCTGCGGGTTCAGCCCCCGGACCACGGGCCGTAATCCGTTGAGCAGCAGATCCAGATCCAATGCGCCCGATGTGCGGTCCTCGCCGAGGGTCGAACCCGCGGGCAGAATCCGGGACTCTCCCGGTCCGTTCGTCAGTTCCAGGAAGCGGTCACCGACCAGGTTCAGGTAGCGCACCGCAGCCTTGGTTCCCGTGGTCAGGGCGACGTCTTTGTCGGCGTCGAAGGTGACCAGCACCTTGTGATCATCTTGCAGTTCAACATCGTTGACGGTGCCCACCCGGACGCCGGCGACCCGCACCGAATCTCCGCCCTTGAGCCGCGACGCGTCGGCGAACACCGCCTTGTACTGCGAGGTGGAACCGCTGCGGTACTGACCGAAGGCCATGAACAAGAAGATCGTCATCAGGACCATGACGGCGGCGAAGGCCAAGAACTTGATCAGCGTGGAATTGGAACGTTTCATCCGGGCATTCCCGCCTGGGTGGTGTTGCGCGGCGGACCGTCGATCGGGCCGAACAGGATCTGCTTCAAGCCGTCGGAGTTGAGCACGACGCCCGGGTTGCCGTAGGCCCACGGATTGGCCGCGGTATCGGTGACCAGATATTTGGATCGGTTACCAAATCCGATGGAGGGCAATCCCATACAGTGTGGGCCGCCCTTGGCCGCCACCTTCGGCAGGTTGGATGGGTAGCGGTACCGGTCGATGCCCATGACGAACGACACGTTGACCACCACGCCGGGATTGAGCTGCGGTGGCTGGTGCGACATGAAGTTGATGCCGCCCAGCGCACATTTGAGGCCGGGCGCGTACTCGTTGAGCAGGTCTGTGGTGGGGGCCAACAGGTGCAGCACATTGCTGAGCTGCTCTCGGTTACCGCCAAGCACATCGTTGCCGGTGTCGGCCAGCCCCGCCATGCTGGCCAGGAAGGTCTCCAGGCTCTGCTGCTCGTCGGTCAAGGTGGCGCTCATCTTGATGGCGTTCTTGACCGTATCGAGCAGGTCGGGCGCGGCATCGGCATATGCGCCCGATACCGGGGCCATCGCTTTGATGTCGTGTCCGAAGTTTTCGAGGCTGGGGTTCAGTTTGGCCAGCAACGCATCGAAGTCGACCGTGGTCTGGCCGAACTGTTCACCGCGGCCGGCCACCGCGGTCGACATGGCCGCCAGGGTTTGGTTCAGCTTGGCCGGGTCGAGCTTGTCGAGCACCTCGGTGAGCTGTTGGAAGACCGTGTTGATCTCGACAGTGACGTGGTCACCACGCAACTCCTGTCCGGCCCGTAATGGTGTCGCCGACGGCTCGGCCGGCGCTTGTAGCTCAACATATTTCGCGCCGAACACCGTGGAGGACGAGATGTCCGCTCGGACGTTCTCGGGAATCAAATGCATCTGCGACGGGTCCATCGCGAGGTGCAGTGCGGCGGTACCGTCCGCACGCTGCTCGATCGATTCGACCTTGCCGACCTCGATTCCCCGCATCTTGACCTTGGCGTCGAGGTTCATCACCAAACCGGCACGCTGCGAGATGAGCGTCACCGGAACCGATTCGGTGAAACTGTCGGAGAACAGGGCAATTGCCACCGCGATCACAGCACCGATTGCCGCGATGGTCGCCAAGCCCGCCAGCGGTCGCGCATAGCTTCGCGCGCCGAAGTGACCGCCGCCTTTGGCCGCCACGGGGGCCGCCGTGCTGGTGGTCTCTGATCGATGGATAGGGCCCGGCCCCAGGTTCTTGGTCATGTCCGCTCTAGCCCGACAGGTGGAAGTTGCCGTTGGAGCCGTAGATCGACAGTGACACCAGCAGTGTCACCGAAACCACCACGACCAGGGACGTACGCACCGCATTGCCCACTGCCACACCGACTCCCGACGGACCACCGGTGGCGAAGTAGCCGAAATAGGTGTGGATGAACAGGATGGTCAACGCCATCAGAATGGCCTGCAGAAATGACCACAGCAGATCCACCGGGTTCAGGAAGGTATAGAAGTAGTGGTCGTACAGGCCCGCGGACTGACCGAACAGCACCACCGTGACGAACCTCGACGCGATGAACGACAGGATCACCGCGATGGAGTACAGCGGGGTGATCGCGATCATGCCGGCCAGGATTCGGGTGGACACCAAATACGAGATCGGGCGGATCGCCATGGATTCCAGCGCGTCGATCTCTTCGTTGATCCGCATGGCGCCCAGCTGTGCGGTGACACCGGCGCCGAAGGTGGCGGCCAGGCCGATACCCGCGACGATCGGGGCGGCGATCCGCACGTTGATGAATGCCGACAGGAAGCCCGTCAGCGCCTCGATACCGATGTTGCCCAGCGAGCTGTACCCCTGCACCGCCAACGTGCCGCCGGTGGCCAGCGTCAGGAAGCCCACGATCGCGACCGTGCCACCGATCATCGCCAATGTGCCCGCGCCCATGGAGATCTCGGCGATCAGCCGGATGACCTCCTTGCGGTAGTGCGTTCCGGCGAACGGCACTCCGGCCAACGCCTTGCCGTAGAACAGCGTGTGATCGCCGATCCGCCCCAGTAGGCCGATCGGCCGGCCGAGCTCGCGCGCCATCCGCGGATATGTCTGCCGCAGCGTTTTCAGTGCCATCGCCGGATTCCCTACCGCGCCGTCATCCGGATACCGATGGCGGTGACCACCACGTTGATCACGAACAACGCCATGAACGCGTACACCACCGTCTCGTTGACCGCGTTGCCGACGGCCTTGGCGCCACCGCCAGAGATGGTCAACCCGCGATAACAAGCCACCAGCCCGGCGATCAGCCCGAACAACGCAGCCTTGATGCACGAGATGATCACCTCGGGCACACCCGTCAGCAGCGTGATGCCGGCAGCGAAAGCGCCCGGATTCACGTCCTGGACGAACACCGAGAAGATGTAGCCGCCCAGGATGCCGATGATGACCACCAGGGAATTCAGCAGCAGCGCCACCAGTCCCGACGCCAGCATCCGCGGCGTCACCAATCGGGCCACCGGGTTGATGCCCAGCACCTCCATCGCATCGATCTCTTCGCGGATGGTCCGCGATCCCAGATCCGCACACATGGCCGTCGCGCCCGCACCCGCGACGATCAGCACCGTCACCATCGGCCCCACCTGCGTCACCGCACCGAATGCCGCACCGGCCCCGGACAAATCCGCCGCGCCCAGCTCGCGAAGCAGGATGTTCAGTGTGAAGGACACCAGCACCGTGAACGGGATGGCCACCAGCAAGGTCGGCGCCAACGACACCCGCGCCACGAACCACGACTGCTCGAGAAACTCCCGCATCTGGAAGGGCCGCTGAAACAGGTACCGCACCGCGTCCGCCGACATCGCGAACAAACCGCCGATGGCCTGCATCGGCCCGGATGCACTGCGCGCGAACGAAATACCCGGCGACCACCGGTCCGGCCCCTTACCTGCCATCCGCGCCCGGTCCTTCCAGAATCGTCACGGCCGACACGGCAGTCGGACGGTCCAGATCTTCATAGCTGATCAACGCGATTCCGGTGAAGAAATCGCGAACGTCGGCACGCCCTGCCCCGACCGCAGAGATGATGGCGTCCTCGTCGCGACCGGCGATGCGGCGCAGCGACGTGCCCCAGCACGGCTGGCACCTACCGATGGCGATGGCGGTGGGCATGAAACGCGTCAGCCGACGACCGTGGCGAACGTCTTGCGTTCGAGGAATTCTTCGAGCCCGGCCGTACCCATCTCCCGGCCGATACCCGACTGCTTGTAACCGCCGAACGGGCTGTCGGGGCTGAAGTAGTTGCCGCCGTTGATCGAAAAGGTCCCGGTCCGGATTCGCCGGGCCAGCGCCACAGCGCGCTCCTGACTGCCGAAGACCGCGCCGGACAACCCATAAATGGAGTTGTTGGCTATTTCGACCGCGTGGTCATCGTCGTCATAGGCGATCACTGCCAGCACGGGCCCGAAGACCTCTTCCTGGGCGATTTCGCTCTCGGGGTCGACGTCTGTCAGCAGGGTCGGGGTATAGAAGTAGCCGGGCCCCTTCTTTTCGCCGCCGGTGACCAGGGTGGCGCCGTCGGCAACGGCCCGTTGCACCATCGCGTCGACCTTGTCGCGCTGCTTCTCACTGATGAGCGGCCCCATGTAGGTATTCGGGTCTCGGGGATCGCCCCAGCGCACATGCGAGAAGTTGGTCTTGACCAACTCGACTATCTCGTCGTGATGCTTGCGCGGCACCAGCAGCCGGCTGGTGAGTGCGCAGCCCTGGCCGGCGTGGGTGACCATGCTGAACGCAGAAAACATTGCGGCCATGCTGAAGTCGGCGTCGTCGAGCACGATCGCGGCGGATTTCCCACCCAGTTCGAGGAACACCCGCTTGAGGGTCGTGCTGGCCGTGGCCATGATGGCCCGGCCAGTCGCGGTCGAGCCGGTGAAGGTGACGGCGTCGACGGCGCTGCTGGTGGTCAGCGCGACACCAACCTCGGGGTCGGACGAACTGATGACGTTGACGACGCCGGCCGGGATGTCGGTGTGGTTGGCGACGAGCTCGCCCAACGCCAGGGTGATCAAAGGAGTGTCGGGGGCGGCCTTGAGCACCACGGTGCAGCCGGCAGCCAATGCCGGCGCGAGCTTGGCCAGTGCCAGCTGGTTCGGATAGTTGTAGGCGATGATCGCCGCGATTACGCCCGCGGCTTCCTTCTCCACCCAGCGATGGTGCTGGGCACCACGAATCTCGATGTTGCCCAGATCCTCGGTCATCGGGAAGGTCTTGAGCAGGTCGGCGTAGTAGCGCACGATCGCGATGGGTTGGTCGAGTTGCGCGCCATGGGTCAGCGCGACGGTGGCGCCGACCTCCTGGATAGTCAGTGCCGCCAGCTCGTCCCGGTGCTCGTTGAGTGCTTTGTGGAGTTGATCCAAGCAGCGGATTCGCAGCTCGACGTCGGTGGCCCAGTCGGTCTTGTCGAACGCCCGGCGGGCGGCCGCGATGGCCGCTTCGGCATCGGCCACAGTGGCCTGCGGCGCATGCCCGAAGACCTCTTCGGTGGCCGGATTGATCGTGGGATAGGTGCCTGCACCGGCGACCAATTCGCCGTTGATCAGCATCCGGCGGTCCACGCCCGTTTCGGCCGCTCGAGCACCCGCGATATTTCCGGCATCAACCGTGGCCTGAGCCATCCGCCCTCCTGGAGCTGCAACGATGGTATGGAAACTTCATTCTCATCTTTGGCGAATCATACATTCACAACGAGAGAATACAACGAAGGCTAGACGCGCTAGGTAGATAACTTGTCGACCGGGACGCGGCAATGGCCGCGGCTGAGCCGAGGCCGCGGACACTCCTCGTGCATGGGGGGGTTCACCGACAGGCGGCCCACGCGAGGCACCGGCACTGCGTCGAGTGCGTGGCCTGACGAGGAGACACGCCGACGGCCCCGCCACCTCACCCTCGCGTAGGACCTCAGCCGGCGGCGACCATCGCCTCCAGGAGTCCCCGGTCGTGTGCCAGGTCGACGACGAACGCATTGGGGTCGCCGTCGACGGTGCCGACCGTCAGATCGGTGGACATCAGCGCCGCCAGGTCGTCCGACCGCGGGAGCCGATTCAGCGCCGCCGCGGAGAAACCCCGCGGGTACTGCGCGGTGACGAGTTCCGAGCGGTCTACATTGCCCAACACGATGTCGTGCCCCGCAATGCTTTTCACGCTGTCGGTCATCGGCAGGATCGGCAGGACGACGTCATGGTCCGCCAGCGCCGCGGCGACCCGCGCCGCCAGCTCAGCGGGCGCCAGCGGGTAGCGCACGTCGTGCACCAACACGCAATCACCGGCGCCGAGTGGCCTCGCACCGGTGCGCACCGGCACGTCACTCAGGCCATGGGCCGCAAGGCATTTCGTGGCCGCCGCCGCCAACTCTTCGGCGGTCACCACAGACACCGGCGCCACGGCGCGTACCGCCAGCACAGCTCGCACCAGCGCCGGCTCCCCCGCGATCGGCGTGGTGAAGTCGGCCGGCGCCAGGCCGGCCGGCACGGTCACGATCGCCGAGAGAGTCACCGCGCCACCTTATCCCCGGCTGGGCGGCGCCCCTGGCCGGTCCGGAGAAATGAGCCGGCGCGCGATCGCATCGAGCAGGAACCCCAGCGCACCGATCACCACGATCACCGCCACCACCTGGTCGTAGGCCAGCTGGTCCCGGGCATTGAGCACCTGGTACCCCAGACCCGAACGCACGCCGAGCATTTCCGCCGGGACCAGCACCACCCACGCGATTCCCAGTGCCACGCGCACACCGGTCTGCAGCTGGCCGCGGATCGCCGGCAGCACCACAGCCCTAACCAGTTCCCACCGGGTGGCGTGGAACGACCGCGCCACATCCAGGTAGCCCGGGTCGACGGCGCGTACCCCGGCCGCCGTATTGATCAGCACCGGCCACACGGCAGCCACCGCGATCAGGAAGATCACCGGCTCGTTGCCGATGCCGAACACCGCCACAGCGATGGGCGCCCAGGACAGCGGAGAAATCATCCGGACGAACTGGACGAGCGGCGCGGTGGCCCGCTCGGCAGCGGCACTGAGGCCGAGCAGCAAGCCCGCCGGAATCCCGACCACGACCGCAACCGCCAGACCGATCACCAACCGCCACAGACTGATCCCGATGTCGGGCAACAGCACGCCCCGGGAGAACAGCTCCACCACTGCCGGGCCGACGCGCTGCGGCGCAGCCTGACGCAGCAGCGAGTGTGGTGCCGACAAGACGGTGGTCGACAGCCACCAGAGGCCGACCGCGACGGCGACGGCGGCGAGGGGCGGAGCCCAACGGCGCACCGTCACCGGCGCATCGGTCGCCACACGGACGGGTGTTGTGGTCATGCCGGCTCCAGTTGCTCAGTTCGGGTGTAGTCACCGCTGAGGCCGAAGGCGGCCGGACCGCCGTAGGCCTGAAGGGAATTGCGGACAAAGGTGTCGTCGACGAGGTCGCCGTGCACGGTGGCCGGGTCGAGCCGGTCCAGAAAACTCCGGTCGCCGTCGACGACGGTGTCATGCATGGCCGTCACGAGTTCAGTGGTGAAGCTCGGGAACGGGAACGGCTGAAAGCCCAGCCGTTGCGGCTGCCAGTCCGGGTGACGCAGTGGGTACGGCGGCGTGGGGTAAGTCAATGCAAGTGCGACCGCCGGCACCGGCTGGGGCAGGTATCGCCCACCGCCGAGTTTCGCGGCCGCCGCCTTCCGGTCATTCGACAGCGCGTGTTGCGCCGTCACCACCGCATCGGTGAGCTGTTGGACAGCCGCCGGACGGCTGGCGATGACGTCGTCACGGGTCACCAAGGCGCAGCAGGCATGGTCGCGCCACACATCGCCGAGGAAGGTGTGGATGTGCCCGATCTTCTTGGTCTGCGCCATCGCGTTGAACGGGTCCGCCACCACGTAGCCGCCGATGGTGCCGGTGGCCAGCGCCGGCACCATGTCCGACGGACTCATCACAACAAGTTCAACGGTGCGCTCGGCCTTCGATGCCGACCGCCGGATCACCGGTTGCAAACCGTTGGCCCGCAGCATCTTCTGCAGGACGATGTTGTGGATCGACCACCAGAACGGGATGGCCTGCTGTGAGCCGGCGAGGTCCGACAGGTCGCGGATGTGCGGCGCGACGGTCAGCGCCGAGCCGTTGGTGTGGTTCCAGCCCAGCACTCGGACACCGCCGCCGAGCGCGTACCGCAGCTGCACCGCCATCGGCATCAGCAGGTGCACCACATCCAGCTGCCGGTTCAAAAATGCTTCAGCAAGCGCCGACCAACTCCGGAACAACACCGGCTTGCCGACGCCGGCCGGATACAGACCGGCGGAGTGGGCCAGCAACAACGGCGCCGCATCGGTGATCGGCAGGTACCCCACCCGCAACGGCCCGGCCGCCGCCGAATCCGTTGTAGCACTGTGCGCCAGGTCGGCCAGCCCGAATGCGCCACCCGCAGCCGCCACCCCGGCCAGCAGGGCCTGGCGCCGCGAGATGACCAGCCGGCTCATGCCACCCACAGTTCGGAAACCCGGTAATGGCTGAGGATTTCGTCATGCAGACCCGATCGCTCGGCCTTACCCAGGTGCCACTGGCGCCGGATGCGACCACCGTCCGCCAGCAAGACGACGCGCTGCGCGAGGGTCAGCGCTTCGTCGACGTCGTGGGTGACCAGCAGTACGGTCACATCCAACTCGGTTGTGACCGTGGCCAACCACTGCTGCAAGTCGGCGCGCGTCGCGGGGTCCAGCGCGCTGAACGGTTCATCGAGCAAGAGCAGCTGAGGCCGGGTCGCTACCGCGCGCAGGATGGCCACGCGTTGGGCCTGCCCGCCCGACAGCTGGTCGGGATAGCGGTGCGCGAGCACATCGATGCCGAAGCGCCGCATCAGTTCAGCGGCATAGTCGGCATCGAATCCGTTGCGCCGGTGCGCGAATCGCCGTGCATAGGAGACGTTGTCGTGCACGGTGAGCCACGGCATCAGCAATGGCTCCTGAAAGACCACACCGATGTGCGGACGCGTGCCGTCGGCGGGCCAGCTGACAGTGCCCGCGCTCAGCGATTCCAGGCCGGCCAGTACCCGCAGCAGCGTCGACTTCCCGCTGCCACTGCGCCCCAGCACCGCGATGAACTCCCCCGATTCGACGGCCAGGTCGATGCCGTCGAGTACGACACTGTCACCGAATCTCTTGACACCCGCGGCTATCCGTACTGCTTCAGTTCCCACCTCAGTTGTCCTTCCGATGGTGATTGCACGGGCAGAAAGGCTGCTTCACGGAACCGCCGGTTGGCCGCAGTCCCTGCGCGATAACCCTGCCCACCGGCCAGGGCCGACTCCAGCCGCGTCGCCGCCACGGCGACGTTGGCCGCGTCCAGCCGCAGCCGGATCACTTCGGCCACATTCAGATCGTGTGGCGCCGAGGCGAATTCGTGAAGCCGCCGCCGGTTGAGCTCGGCTCGTGCCGCCAGGTCGGCAAGGTCCGCATCGAACTGGGTAGCGAGCGCGTCGGTCGCCCGTCCGGCCGCGGTCAGCGCCGCGCCGGTGGTCCCGACGCAAAACGCGGTCTGCAACAACAGGAACGTCGGCTTGATCCCGCGAACGAACGCGGCGAGGTCGGCACTGATGATGCGTTCGGCGCCGATCTCGACCTCCTGCAGGCTCAGTGATGTCGAGCCGGTGGCACCCAAGGCCATGAGCGTGGGCGCCGGATCGACCACCACCCCGACCGCGGCCACGTCGACCGCGACAACATACAGCCGGCCGGCGGCGGTACGCGCCGGCAGCACGATCAGCGCGTCATCAAAGACGTTGGAAGCCCACCGGATCGGTCCACTGAGCCGCAGACCACGCCGCGTCTCCCCGGCATGGATCGGAAGCTGCCCTAGCCCCGCCACGTGCTTGAGTCCGGCGGCCATGGCGGTCACGCCGGGACGGTGTGCGGTGAGCAACGCCTCCGACAGGTCCGGCCGGTCGCCGAGGTAGTGAATCGCCATCTGGTGGGCCCATGCCGAGAATCCGGCCGCCAGACTCACCGATGCCACCTGTTCGATCACGCGCACGGTGTCGGGAAGGTCCGGCAGCCCGAACAATCCGGCAGCTCCGAGCGCGCGCAGGTCTTCTCGGACGTCGGTGTGTCCCGCGTCCAGGTCGGCGGCTCGGGCGTCCACCCCGGCGACGACCCGTGCCAGCGTGGTCGCGACGTCGTCGGACACCAGTGTCGTCATTGCCCGCTGCCTTCCAGTCCGTATAGCCGATCGATCGGGGTCTGCACGGCCACGCGTGCCCGCCGCACGGCGTCCTCGTCCGGGGCGTCGTAGAAACACAGGCACTTGTCCATGTCGACCCGGACATAGGTCCGCAGGAAGCTGACCTCCGGCACCTCTGCGTATTTCGGCGCATTGGTCTTCTTGCGGCTGAGATAGCTCTCCATGTCCAGGTCGGCCGGCAGGTCCCACTCGACCAGGTATCCCGCCGTCGGGCGGACAGCCTTCAGCTGCTCCAGTTCCGCGCCGACCAGCCGCACTTCGTGCGGACCGGTGAGCTCGGCGGCCCCGAGCGACGTCGCCTCGACGGACAGCGGGTTATCGAGCTCGGCCACCAGGAACAGCCGGTGCTGTCCGGTCACCTGCGCCTCGATCAGTTCGCCGCCGGCGCGGTGCACTTCAGCGTCGAGCGTCTTGATGGCCTGGTCGACCTCGGCCCGGCCGGGCAGTCCTGCGATTTCGTAGAGGTACAGCGTCACGGTGTGGTCCTGTTCGTCGGCGTCGATGACACCACGACGCTCGCATGAACAGACCAGTCTGTCTATCGAGAGTCCTCGGCTATGGTGCACCTATGAGCGCGACCCGCACCCGCCGCCCGGACCGGCCGGCGCCCCGCACCGATACCGCCGGGCCGGCCGAGCGCCTGCTCGTCACCGCATCGAATCTGTTTGCCGCACAAGGAATTCGAGCTGTAGGCATCGACACCATCCTGCGGGAGGCCGGGGTCGCCAAGGCCAGCCTGTACAGCTCGTACGGATCGAAGGACGCGTTGGTGATCGCGTACCTGAATGAATTGGATCAGGCTGATCGCAAGCGCTGGGAAACGAAGACTTGCGGACTCGATGAGCCGGTGGCGAAGCTGTTGGCGTTCTTCGATCTGGCGGCCGCCGCGGCCCGCAAGCGCCAGTTCCGCGGCTGTCTCTACGCCAACGCCGCCACCGAATACCCGGGCGACACCCTCGAACCGGTGCGGGCACACCGGTCGTGGATGCGCCGGCTGCTGAGCGAACTGCTCCGGGACGCCGAGGTATCCGACGCCGCCGCGACTGCCCAGCGCATCCAGCTGATCTACGACGGTGCTCTCACGGCGTCGAAGCTCGAACGCTCGACTGCGCCGATCACCCTGGCCCGCCAGATGGTCGTCGAGCTGATCAGTTCCGGGCGCGGGCAGGCAGTTACTTAGGCGCCGCGGCGGGCTGAATTCCGATGGCCGCCAGCCGTCGCTCGGACGCCTCGTGGCGCACGCGCTTCGGCCACCAGAACCACTTGCCCAGCAACGCCGCGATGGCCGGTGTCATGAAGGACCGGACGATCAGCGTGTCGAACAGCAGACCGAGCGCGATGGTGGTGCCAACCTGCGCCATGACCTTCAGGTCGCTGAAGGCGAACGACGCCATGGTGAACGCGAATACCAATCCCGCCGAGGTGACCACTGATCCGGTGCCTGCCATGGACCGGATGATGCCGGTCTTCACGCCGCCCGCCAGCTCTTCCTTGAATCGCGACACCAGTAGCAGGTTGTAGTCGGAACCGACCGCCAGCAGCAGAATGACCGACATCGGCAGCACCATCCAGTGCAGCTCGAGACCGATGATGTGCTGCCACAACAGAACTGACATACCGAATGACGCGCCCAGCGACAACAGCACGGTACCGACGATCACGCCCGCGGCCACCATGCTTCGCGTGATGAGCAGCATGATGATGAAGATCATTGATACCGCAGCGATTCCGGCGATCATCAGGTCGTACTGCGCACCGTCGTGCATGTCCTTGTAGGTGGCGGCGGTGCCGGCCAGATAGATCTTGGAACCCTCCAGCGGGGTGCCCTTGATGGCCTCCTTGGCGGCCTGCTTGATCGGGTCGACGTGGGCGATGCCTTCGGGCGTAGCCGGGTCGCCTTCGTGCTGAATGATGAAGCGCACCGACTTGCCGTCCGGCGAGATGAAGTTCTTCATGCCGCGCTTGAAGTCCTTGTTGTCGAAGGCTTCCGGCGGCAGGTAGAAGCTGTCGTCATTCAGCGAGTTGTCGAACGCCTCGCCCATCGCCGCGGCGTTGTCCGACGACGCGGCGCGCTGATCCACCTGACCCTTCTGGGTCTGGTACATGGTCAGCATGTACTGCTTCATGTTCTTCATGACCTCGATCTGAGGCGGCATCACTGTCACCATCTCGGCGGTCAGCTTGTCCAGCTTCAGCAGCTCCGGCACCAGGGATTGGATGTCGTCGGTCATGACGTCGATGCCGTCGAGCGTGTCGAAGACGGAACGCATCGAAAAACACACCGGGATGTCGTAGCAGTGCGGTTCCCAGTAGAGGTAGTTGCGGATCGGCCGCAGGAAATCGTCGAAATCGGAGATGTGGTCTCGCAAGTCGGCGACGTCGAGCGACATATTGATGGTCTTTTGCGACATGTCGTGCGTGGTGGCGGCCATCTGCGTGGTGATGGCCTGCATCTTGGTCATCGTGTCGATGCTCACCTGCATGTCGTTGGCCTGCTGCAGCATGTTGGCCATCGAGTCCTGCTGGTACTTCTCCGTCATCTTCGAGGTGACGGCCTGCATGCCCATGATGAACGGAATCGTCGTGTGCTTGATCGGTTTTCCGTCGGGCCGCGTGATGGTCTGCACGCGCGCGACGCCCTGGGTGTGGACGATGGCTTTGGCGATCTTGTCGATCACCAGGAAGTCGGCGGAATTGCGGAGGTCGTGGTCACTCTGCACCATCAGCAACTCCGGATTCATCCGGGACGCACTGAAATGCCGTTCCGCGGCGGCATATCCGACGTTGGCGCTGAGGTCCGCCGGCACGTAGCGACGGGAGTCGTAGTTCGTCTTGTAGCCGGGCAGCGTCACCAGTCCGACGAGGGCGAGCGCCAACGTGGCGACCAGCACAGGCCCGGGCCAGCGCACCACGAGGACACCGATGCGCCGCCAGCCGCGGGATTTGATGGCGCGCTTCGGTTCGAAGCGGCCGAACCGGCTGCCGATCTTGATGACGGCCGGGCCGAGCGTCATCGCCGCGACGACAGCAACGAGCGTGCCGATCGCGCAGGGCACACCCAGGGTCTGGAAGTACGGCAGCCGCGTGAAACTCAGGCAGAGCATGGCGCCAGCGATCGTCAGACCCGATCCCAGGACCACGTGTGCCGTCCCGCGGAACATCGTGTCGTAGGCGGTCTGCCGCTCCTCGTTGTCGCCGCGCGCCTCCTGGTACCGGCCGATCGCGAAGATGGCGTAGTCCGTGCCGGCCGCGATGACCATCAGCGTCAGCAGGTTCACCGCGAACGTCGACAGGCCGATGATGTTCGCATTGGCCAGGAACGCGACGACACCGCGTGCGGCGCCGAGTTCGAGGAACACCATCAACAAGATGAGGATCATCGTCACGATGGACCGGTAGACGAGCAGCAGCATCACGGCGATCACGAGCAGGGTGATGGCGGTGACCTTGGCGATGCTCTTGTCGCCGGCGTGGTGCTGGTCGGATATCAGCGGGCCGCCGCCGGTGACGAACACGTGGAGGCCGGCAGGCGGCTTCGAGTCGGTGACGATCTGCCGGACCGATGCGACGGAATCGTTGGACTTCGTCTCCCCTTGATTGCCGCGCAGGTAGATCTGGACGTACGCCGCCTTGCCGTCGGCGCTCTGTGAGCCGACGGCGGTCAGCGGGTCACTCCAGAAGTCCGCGACGTGCTCGACGTGCGCGGTGTCAGCGGTCAGTTTGGCGACAAGGCCGTCGTAGTAGTGGTGCGCCTCGGCGCCGAGGGGTTGGTCGCCCTCCAGGACCACCATGGCGTTGCTGTCGGAGTCGAATTCCTGGAAGTTGGCGCCGATCTGCTTCATCGCGATCATGGCCGGGCCGTCTTTGGCGCTGAGGCCGACGGTGTGCTCCTCGCCGACCTTCTCCAGTGGCGGGACCAGCGTGTTGGTGGCGATGTTGAGGACGAACCAGCCGATCACGATGGGTACCGCGAGCACCCAGATCAGGTGACCGATCCGGGATCGCTCGGTGTTGGTGGCACTCACTCGGGGCACCCTTCCATCAGGCCCGGCAGGTCCATGGAAATGGAGCGCGGCGGCGTTACACAATCACTGTCGGGCGAAATATACCTAGCACAGCAAACCTTTATCCAGAGTGATGGCGCAAAAGGTGCCTCTACCTCCCGTGAAATGAGACAAATCGGGGCCTTTTCGCCCGATTTCGGCCGTACCGTTGACGGGATGGAAAATTCTCCGGCCGATACGTTCGGCAAGCGCTACGGCGAAGTACTGCTGGTCTCCCAGACGCCGACGGGACCGCAGGTCACGGTGTTCAACACCTTCCCGCTGAACGACTGCCCGCAGGAGGCCTGGTCCGCGCTCAACCCACAGGCCCTCGCCGCGGAGAACGGCGTCGCGGCGGCCTTGCTCAACGGCCCCCGCTACTGGCTGATGAGCGAGATCGTGAAAACCCGAGCGGACGTCGGTGAGAAGAGGACGTTCGGCGGTATCGAGATGCTGCAGCAGGCGACAGTGGAACTGTCGTCGATGAACCCGACGCCCTACACCGTGAACAAGGTCAGCCGCCGCACGGTCTTCGTGTTCGGCGCCGGGCGGCCCGTCTTCGAATTGCTCGCCCCACTGGGACAGCGCTGGGTCATGCAGTCGTGGAGCCAAGCCACCGACCCGACGCTGTCGCTGGCCGACCTGCCCGAACTCGCTGACCGACTGCAACTGCCCGACGGGTGGAGCTACCGGACATCGACGCCCACCACTGCGCTGCGCATCGACACCACCACCGAGGACGCTCACGTCACCCAGGACAACCTGGGCAACACCTACTCATTGGCCGTCGCTTGGCCGCGCTAGGCATTCCAAAACCGGCGCAGGTGCGTTACAAACGACAGACGGGTGTGTCCTGTCGCGGTGGGACTGAACTGAAGGAGTCCGAATGGCGTGGGATTTCGAAACCGATCCGGAGTTCCAGGAGCTCCTCGACTGGGCCGACGCCTTCGTGCGCGACGAAGTCGAGCCGCTCGACCTCATCTGGCCGCACCTGCAGTACACCGCGCTCGACGAGACCCGGCGCCGGGTCGTTGACCCCCTCAAGGAACAGGTCCGCCGAAAAGGCTTGTGGGCCACACACCTTGGCCCCGACCTCGGTGGGCAGGGCTACGGGCAGCTGAAACTGGCGCTGCTCAACGAGATTCTGGGCCGGTCGCAGTGGGCGCCGATCATCTTCGGCTGTCAGGCCCCCGACACCGGCAACGCCGAGATCATCGCGCACTACGGCACCCCGGAGCAGAAGGAGCAGTACCTGCGGCCGCTGCTCGCCGGCGAGGTCTTCTCCTGCTACTCGATGACCGAGCCGCAAGGCGGCGCCGACCCGACTCAGTTCACGACGTCCGCCGTGCGCGACGGCGACGACTGGGTGATCAACGGCTACAAGTTCTTCTCGTCCAACGCCTCGACGTCGACGTTCCTGATCGTCATGGTGGTGACCAACCCCGACGTCAGTCCCTATCAAGGGATGTCGATGTTCCTCGTGCCCACGAACACGCCGGGCGTCAACATCATCCGCAACTCCGCGATCTACGGGGAATCCGACGGTCACGGGTCGCACGCCCTGATTCATTACGACAATGTGCGCGTGCCGAATTCGGCCGTGCTCGGCGGTGAGGGCCAGGCGTTTGTGATTGCGCAGACCCGCCTCGGCGGGGGCCGGATCCACCACGCGATGCGCACCATCGGACTGGCGCAGAAGGCCCTCGACATGATGTGCGAGCGGGCGCTGTCGCGGCATACCGCCGGTAGCCTGCTCGCCGACAAGCAGGCGGTGCAGGGCTACATCGCCGACTCGTGGGCGCAGCTGCAGCAGTTCCGGCTGTTGGTGCTGCACACCGCCTGGAAGATCGACAAGTACAACGACTACAAGTTGGTCCGCAAGGACATCGCCGCGGTCAAGGTGGTCATGCCGACGGTGCTGCACGACATCGCTTGGCGCGCAATGCAGGTACACGGCGCCCTCGGTGTGACGAACGAGGTGCCGTTCCTGGGCATGGTCGCCGGCGCCGCGGTGATGGGGCTGGCCGACGGCCCGACCGAGGTACACAAGGTCACGGTGGCCAAGCAGGTGCTACGCGACTACACGGGCACCGACGAGCTGTGGCCGACCGAGTGGCTGCCGGGCAAACGCGAAGCCGCACAGGCGAAATACGCCGAGTACCTGGAGTTGGAACTGGGCAATCTCTAGAGCGCTGCGAGTTACCCCGCGAGCCTGACCGCACGGCGATTCTGGGCTCGATTTCCCGCCACCAGGTCAGCCTCGCGGGTGAGCCAGCCGGGCTCGGCGTGTCGGACGCTCCCCAGCCATACCCCTACCTCGTCATCAACCGCGCCACACCCCGCATCACCGTCCGGCTGGCGGTGTGGCGAACCTGCTCGATCAGCGACGGCGCTGCCGGTGGCGCCGCAGCACCCAGGCGTGGGAAGAGCGCCAGTGCGTTGGTGCGGTCGATCGCCTGGCGCCCGGAGTTGTCCAGTCCCGCATAGGACTCCAGTCCGCCCGCGAACAGCTGGCCGGCCCCGACCGGCGCGAACGGGAAGTCCGAACCGAACGTCACGTGACCCGGCTTGGCGAAGGCCAGCAGTGACGGCAGCGCGGCCGCACTCGACGACAACGCGGTATCGAAGTAAAAGCTCGCGAAATCGTCGAGGTGGTCAGCCGGGCTACCGCCGACATCACTGGTGATGGCCAGGGCCAGCCGGTGCGACGCGTACGGCACGAAGCCGCCGGCATGGCTCAGGATGAACCGGATGTTCGGATAGCGCCGACGAATACCGTTACGCACCAGCAAGTACGCGGCTCGCGTGGTGTCGAGCAGGAAGTCGGCCGCGAACGGCAACACGCCGTCGACCGTAGGGCCCGGTAGTTCCGCGGGATGGATGAACACCACCGCCGACCGCGCGTCGAGCTCGGCGAACAATCCGTCCTGACCCGGCGCGCCCAGATAGGTACCCGCACTGTTGGCCAGCAGGACCACACCGTCAGCATCCAACTCATCGAGTGCGCGCACCGATTCGGTGACTGCGGCGTCCAGATGGGGCATCGGCAGAACGGCGAAGAACCCGAACCGAATTGGCCCCGCGGCAACCAGTTCGGCACTGTAGTCATTCACGTCACGCGCCAGCGCGGCCGCGTCAGCCGCGGCCGGAAAGACCGTCGTACCCGGCGCCGACACCGAGAGAATGGCGGTGGCGACGCCGAGTTTGCTCATCGCCCCTAACGACACTTCCGGACTCCAATCCGGCAGCGCCCTGCCACCGGCACCGTCGACACCGGCCTGTCGCAATACCTTTCGGTAATCCGGCGGGATCATGTGGTGGTGCGTGTCGATGCGGTTCACGCTGCTCCCTCCGATAGTTCAGTCGCGGATGCCCGCGCCGGCCAGTGCGGGGACGACGTCTTCGCGGTGCAGCAATGACCGGGCCGCTGTCGTGAACTGCTCCAGCTTGTCGGCGCTGCGCTGCATCTCGTGGCCCCAGATGCTGATGCCTTGGTGCGTCGTCGGCCGCCAGGTCGTTTCGTCGACCACCAGCGGATTCCAGCCAAGCTCCCATTCAAAACCCGAGGGCGTCACGGCATAGAACGACAGCTCACGGTCGTTGGTGTGCTGACCGACGCCCAGGGCCATGTCGAACCCCAGGGCCCGTACCCGTTGATAGCTGTCCGTCAGATCATCGAGCTCGGCAACCTGAATGTTGAGGTGCTGCACACGGGTCCGAATCGGGTTGACCGGCAATCGGTTCACCGCGGCGATGGCCACTGAATGGTGGCGCCTATTGACGCGCAGGAACCGGATCTTGACCTTCACGCCGCTCATGGTCTCATCGATGAAGTCGCTGAGCCGAGCGTCGAGCAAGGTGTTGTAGTAGCCGCGCACCTGGTGCGGCCTGGTGCTGGTGACGGCGACATGGCCCAGACCGAATTCTCCGGTGACGAAGCCTTTTCCGGCGACGGACAGCTGGCCGTCGACGTGCGCCCGAGTGTACAGCTCCTGCGCCAACCCGTTGGGGCCGGGAATCCGCACCAGTCGTTCGACGCCGCGCAGCGCGGCTTCCTCGTCGGTGCCGACGGCGATCGGTACACCGCACCGGTGCACACGGCTGAGGATCTCGTCGAAGGTGTCGTGGTCGTCGATTTGCCAACCCAGCGTGGTGACATCCTCGGCAGGGCCGCGCCGCAGCAGGAACCGGCACTGTTGTTCGTCGAGCCGGAACCGGAGGGCATCGGTGTCGAGGTCATCGAGGTGCATGCCGATCGCATCGCGGCCGAACCGCCGCCAGTCGGCGAACCGCTCGGTCTCCACCACCAGGTAGCCGAGGGACACATGACCGAAGACACTCATGGTCGGAATACCGTGCTGTCCGAGAGGAATTCGTCGACGAGTTGGTTGAACAGGTCGGCACGTTCCCACTGCATCCAATGTCCGGTGCGGCTGGTCATGACCAGTTCGGCGTTGGGCATGATGTTCTGCAACAGCGGTCCGCCCGAGGGCCGGTTCACCTTGTCGTCGCGCCCCCACAAGATCAGGGTCGGAGTCTGCAGCGATGCCAGCCGCGAGTCGCGCGTGAGGTCCATGCGCCACAGCGTCCGCAGGGCGAACGGTCCCGACGGCCGGCTCAACGGCGGATCAGCCACCACCTCTGGGTCGATCGATGCCGCGTACCTCAGGTCGATCAGCTCGTCGGGCACCGAATCGCCTTCGTAGACCAGGTAGTTGCGGATGAATGCGGCCAGCTTCTCGCGGCTGGGACCGGTGCCGCTGTAGTAGCCCAGGAGGCTGTTCAGGCCGGCGGTCGGCAGGCCGCGGGTGGTTCCGATGCCGCCGGGGCCCATCAGCACCAACTTGCCGACCCGGCCGGGGGTGTCCAGGGCCAGGCGCAGTGCCGCTGCGCCGCCGTACGAGTTGCCGATCAGATGTGCTGTGCTGATGCTCAATTCGTCGAGCAGCCCGCGCATCGCGCCGGCCAGGCAGCCGAAGGGATCGGACTTGTCGATGCCTTTCGACGAGCGTCCGTAGCCCGGCATGTCGGGGACGAGGACGCGGTGGTGCTGGGCGAGGGCGTCGATGTTGCGGGAGTAGTTGGAGACGCCGGAGGCGCCCGGGCCGCCGCCGTGCAGCAGCATCACCGCGGGGCCGGAACCGGCTTCGGCGACGAAGATTTTCCGGCCGCCGACGGTGACGTTGTGTTCCGTGAGGGTGGTTGTCATGCGGGTGCTCCTGTCAGGGTGGTGAGGTTCAGTCCGGCTGGCGGCGCCGGCATCGGTTGTCCGGATGAGGTTGCGGCGTAGACGAATCCGTCGGGGCGCAGCACGACGGCGTCGGCCTTGCGCTCGTGCAGCCACCGGACGAGGCTGGGTTCGCTGACCCGCAGGCTCGATACACCTGCGCGAGCCCAGGCCGCGGCCCCGAACGGAGCGGCGCCGGTGTGCAGCAGCGTCCAGTCGCCGCCGAGCAGATCGTCGAGGGGCACACCGTCCACGATCGGCTGCGGGACCTGCCAGCCCGCCGCGGGATGCGCCGCGACAAAGAAGCCGTCGGCATAGTGCGCGTCAGGAATCCACCAGAACTTCTGGCCCGCGGTGTTGGCGCCGGGAATCCTGGTCACCGCGCGCAACACATGATTGCGGATGGTGGCCAGCCAGGGCCGCCGTTCGGTGATCACCCGCCCGACGAGTACCGCGCGCCGCGTCACCTCGGTGACGTGCGGCTTGCGCTCTGCCTCATAGGAATCCAGCAGGTAGTCCGGCGCCTGACCGCGCACCACCGCGGCCAGCTTCCAGCACAGGTTGGCCGCATCACGCACACCGGCGGACATGCCCTGACCGATCCACGGCGGCATCGCATGCGCGGCATCACCGGCGAGGAAGACTCGGCCGACGCGCCAGCGGTCCGCTACTCGCACGTGATGGCTGTAGACGACAGCGCGCAGGATCTCGACATGGTCGGGCGTAACACCCTGCTCTCGCAACACCTTCCACACTGCTTCGTCACTGACGAGGTCCTTCTCGTCCTCCCCTCCCCTGGCGGGGTATTCCCACCGGTGATGTCCCAGTGGGGTCGGACAGTCCACGGTCGGACGTGTCGGGGTGCAGTGAAACCGCAAGCGATCGTGCGCATCCCATTCCTTGATCACCTTGGTGTCGATGACGACCCAGCGCTCGCCGTAGGTACGTCCGGTGTATCCGATACCGAGCACTCCGCGCGTCCCCGACGATCCCCCGTCCGAGGCGATGACGTAGCGGGCCGTTACCCGCTTGAACGCGTCGGTACGCAGATCGGCGAGCAACAGTTCCGCGTCGTCGGCGCGGTTGGCCACCCGCAGGCATTCATGTTCCAGCAGCACCTCGACGTTGCCGAAGCGCGCGACCCCTTCGCGGAGCACCGAGTCGACGGCCGGCTGGTACAGGAACTGCTGCGACGGATGTCCACACCCGCGTCCGTAGATCACCGTTTCGATGAACGGCCGCCCCTCGGAGTCGACGAACGCGACCGGACGGTCGGGCAGCATGTCGCGCTGGAGCCGTTCGGCGAGCCCGACCGACTGCCACACCCGCAGCACCTCCTCGTCGGTCGAGATCGCCCGGGCCCGGCTGTAGATATCCGGGTCGCGCTCGACCACCAGGACCTTCAGGCCCAGCTGCCCCAGCAGATTGGCCGCGGTGGCACCGGTGGGGCCATACCCGATGACGGCGACGTCGTAGGTGTCTTCACTGCTCATTGCGGCCTCCGCTTGTTCTGTAGTGATCGCTACGGTAATGTAGTGATCGCTACAGAGTCAATAGTCGGGAGCGAAAATGACCGAGGCACCGAAGGTCCGCCGCAAGCGCGCCGACGGCGAACAGTCGCGCGAGCGAATCCTGGACGCCGCCAACGACATTGCCTCTGAACGTGGTTACGAGGGCACCAGCATTGGACTGGTCAGCAAGAAGTGCGGACTCCCCGCCAGCTCCATCTACTGGCACTTCAAGGACAAGGACGACCTGCTGGCCGCGGTCATCGACCGCAGCTTCGCGACCTGGTTGAAGGCCTGGAAGCTCCCGTCCGACGGCGAGCCGCGCGAACGCGTCATCGGCCTGGCCACACAGCTCGCGAAGGGCCTGCTCGACCATCCCGACTTCCTGCGCCTCGGACTCATGCTCGCGCTGGAGCGCCGGCCAGTGGAACCGCGAGCCCGTGCGCGGTTCCTGCAGGCGCGGGCGCAGGCCTCCGAGTCGCTCACGGAAGCACTCAGCGAGCTGGCGCCGGGGCTCACGGACGGCCAAGTGCGGCTGTTGGTGAACTACTCCATTGCCGGCGCCGACGGCCTGTTCATCGCCAGGGAACTGGGTGGCGATTCGGTGGACCTGCTCGAGCTGTTCGAAATGCACGCCAACGCCATGTACGACACGGCACAGCGGATGCTCGCGGAAAATGCACTCTGATGTCGCTCACGACCGAAGAGCTGCACGCCGCTGCCGATCTGCTGCACGCCGCACACCTCAACCGAGCCCCGATTGCGCCGCTGACCGCGCGTTACCCCGCGCTGAGCGTCGACAATGCCTATGCCATCCAGAAGATCAACCTCGACCGGCGGCTTCACCTCGGGCACGCCGTCGTCGGACACAAGATCGGCCTGACCTCCGAACCGATGCAGACCCTGCTCGGTGTCGATGAACCCGACTTCGGCTACATCCTCGATGACATGGTGGTTCCTGACGGTGGCGCGGTCGCGGCCGACCGATTCTGCGCACCACGCGTCGAACCCGAGATCGCCTTCCTGTTGCACACGGCGCTGCGCGGACCGGCTGTCACGGCCGACGACATACGCGCGGCCACCGCAGCGGTGGCTGTAGCACTGGAGATCGTCGACAGCCGCGTCGCCGATTGGCAGATCACCCTGCCCGACACCGTCGCCGACAACGCCAGTTCGGGCGCGGTGGTGCTCGGCGAATGGGTGCCCTTCTCCGCTGCGCTCGACCTGCCGAATGCGCGGGCGTCGCTGCGGCTCAACGACACCGAGATCGACACCGGACTCGGATCGGCGGTGCTGGGCGATCCCGCCGCTGCCGTCGCATGGCTCGCCAATGCCCTCGCTCCTTATGACATCGAAATCGCCCCGGGCCAGTTCGTAATGTCGGGTTCGTTCACCTCCGCGGCATTCATCCACCGCGGCGACCGGGCTGAGGCCACCATCACGGGCCTTGGCACCGTGTCCCTGCACCTCGACTAGAGAGCCGGAAACCTATGCAGCACAAATCACCCTGGCCGGTTGCCATCATCGGGTCCGGCAACATCGGCACCGACCTGATGATCAAGATCCTGCGCAGCGACGGCCCACTGCAACTCGCGGCCATGGTCGGCATCGACCCCGGTTCCGACGGCCTGGCCCGGGCCGCACGCCTGGGGGTGCCCACCACCGCGGAGGGAGTCGACGGACTCCTGCAAATGCCGAACTTCAGTGATATCAAGCTCGTCTTCGACGCGACGTCCGCCGGGGCCCACCAGGCCAACTGGGCACGGCTGCAGCCGACGGGCGTGCGCATGCTCGACCTCACGCCCGCGGCGGTCGGCCCCTACTGCGTCCCGGTGGTCAACCTCGACGAGCATCTCCACGCGCAAAACCTGAACATGGTCACCTGCGGTGGGCAGGCCACCGTGCCGATCGTCGCCGCGGTCTCGGAATGCGGCATCGTGTCGTACGCCGAGATCGTCTCCTCCATCTCGGCGAAATCGGCGGGGCCCGGCACCCGGGCCAATATCGACGAATTCATCGAAACGACTTGTGCAGCACTGCAATCGGTCGGCGGTGCACAACGCAGTAAGGCCGTGATGATCCTCAACCCCGCAGACCCGCCCCTGCTGATGCGCAACACGGTCTACTGCCTGGTCGACGGCGACGTCGACCAGGCCGCCATCGAGCACCACATCGACGCCATGGTGGCCCGCGTCAACGCCTACGTCCCGGGCTACCGCCTCAAACAGCGCGTCCAGTTCGAGACCTTCACGGCCGACCACCCGCTGTTCATCCCCGAGACCGGCAAGTTCACCGGCACCCGTGTCACCGCCATGCTCGAAGTCGCCGGCGCCGCCCACTATCTGCCCGCGTACGCCGGCAACCTCGACATCATGACCTCTGCGGCGAAGGCCGCCGCCGAGACCATCGCCCATCGCACGCGTGAAACAGCCGGAGCCACAACATGAGCCACGACCTGTATGTCAGTGACGTCACGCTGCGTGACGGTATGCACGCAGTGCGCCACCAGTACACCATCGCGCACGCCGTCGCCATCGCCCGCGCCCTCGATGCAGCCGGCGTCGCCTCCATCGAAATCGCCCATGGCGACGGCCTTTCCGGCTCCAGCTGCATCTACGGATTCGGCGCCCACACCGACATCGAATGGATCGAGGCCGTGGCCGCGGTGGTGCGTCATGCCCGGGTCGCCACCCTCGTGTTGCCCGGCATCGGTACGGTCCGCGACCTCAGGGCCGCCCACCGCGCCGGTGCCACTGTCGTGCGGGTGGCGACCCACTGCACCGAGGCCGACATCTCCGCCCACCACATCGCGGCCGCCCGCGAACTCGGCATGGACACTGTCGGGTTTCTGATGATGAGCCACATGACCGACCCGCAATCGCTCGCGGAGCAAGCCAAACTCATGGAAGGCTACGGCGCCACCTGCGTCTACGTCGTCGACTCCGGTGGCGCGATGACCATGCGCGACATCGCCGACCGGGTCGACGCGCTGCGCCGAACCCTCGACGCCGCCACCGAAATCGGCATCCACGCCCACCACAATCTGTCACTGGGCGTGGCCAATTCGATCGTCGCCGTCGAACACGGCGCCAATCGGGTCGACGCCTCGTTGACCGGGATGGGGGCGGGAGCCGGCAATGCGCCCCTGGAAGTCTTTGTCGCCGCCTCGGACAAGCTCGGTTGGGAGCACGGTTGCGACCTGCATGCGTTGCAAGACGCCGCCGACGATCTGGTCCGGCCGTTACAGGAACGCCCGGTCAGGGTCGACCGGGAAACCCTGACGCTCGGCTACGCGGGCGTCTACTCGAGCTTCCTGCGGCACGCGGAAATCACCGCCGAGCGCTTCGACGTGGACGCCCGAACGCTGTTGGAAGAGGCCGGACGGCGTGGGCTCGTCGGCGGTCAAGAGGACATGCTGGTCGATATCGCACTGGACCTGACTGCGGCCCGTACCGCCTAAGCGACCAGCTCCACCAGTGTCGCGTTGGCGGTGCCGCCACCTTCGCACATGGTCTGCAAGCCATAGCGAATTCCATTGTCCCGCATATGATTGATCATCCGGGTCATCAGCACCGCGCCGGACGCGCCGAGGGGGTGCCCCAGCGCGATCGCGCCGCCCAGCGGGTTCAGTGCGGCCTCGTCGGCGCCGGTGTCTGCGAGCCAGGCCAGCGGCACCGGGGCGAAGGCTTCGTTCACCTCGAACACGCCGATATCGGCGATACTCACGCCCGTCTTGCGCAGCACCTTCTCGGTGGCGGGAATCGGGCCGGTCAGCATCAACACCGGGTCGGCGCCGGTCACCGCGCCGCCGACGTACCGCACCAGCGGGGTGAGTCCGAGCTGCACCGCATTCTCCAGCGTCATCACCAAAAGCGCTGCCGCACCGTCAGAAATCTGCGAGGAGTTGCCGGCGTGGATCACGCCGTCGTCCTGGAACGCCGGTTTGAGTCCGGCGAGTTTCTCGACGGTCGTCCCGCGCCGGATCCCCTCGTCCTCGTGCACGATGCCACCGTCCGCGGTGAAGACGGGAACAATCTGCGTAACGAAGGCGCCCGAATCCTGTGCGGCAGCGGCAAGCTCGTGCGACCGCGCGGAGTATTCGTCCAACCGCGCCCGTGACAGGCCCCACTTCTGCGCGATCATCTCGGCCGAGACACCCTGGTTGAAACTGAAACCGTCATACCGGGCAAGCGCTTTCGGCCCGTACGGCTGCCCCGTCTGGCGGGCCGCTCCCAAAGGCACCCGGCTCATCACTTCGACGCCGCCGGCGACCACGATGTCCTGCTGGCCCGACATCACGGCCTGCACCGCGAAATCCAATGCCTGCTGCGAGGATCCGCAGGCCCGGTTCACCGTCGTCCCCGGAATCGAGTCGGGCCAGCCGGCCGCCAGCACCGACCAGCGGGCGATGTTGCTGGACTGGTCACCCACCTGCGAGACGCAACCCCACACCACGTCGTCGACGAGCTCCGGCGCCACGCCGGACCGTTCCATCAGATCATTGAGCACAACGGCAGACAGATCGGCCGCATGCTGGCCGGCCAATCCCCCGTTGCGCTTGCCGACGGCGGTCCGCACAGCCTCCACAATGACGACTTCACGCATGGTCGCTCCCTGCTCCGTAGACATCTCCGATGGCACCGTCGGCGCGTAGGCCGGCAATATCCTCGGCGCTGTAACCCAATTCGCCGAGTATCGCATCCGTGTGCTCCCCCAGTCCCGGGATTGCGCCCATGCTCAGCTCGAGGCCGCTGATCACCGGTGGCGGCAACAACGCCTCGATCGCGCCGCCCGGCGTGCTGACCTGACGCCACCGGTCGCGGGAAGTGAGGTGCGGATGGGCGATGACTTCGCTGGGCAGGTTGTACCGGGAATTTCCGATGCCGGCGGCGTCGGCCACCTGCTGAATGTCGTCGAGATCGCGTTCTGCGCACCAGGATTCGATGACGGCATGGAGTTCATCGCGGTGTGCGCAGCGGTGCGAGTTGCTCGCGAATCGGGGATCCTCGGCGAGGTCGGGCCGGTCGATGATCTCCCGGGCCAGCCGCTGCCACTCCCTGTCATTCGTGGTGCCGAGCACCACCTTCTGCCCGTCCCGGGTCGCGAACGCGCCGTACGGCGCGACGGCCGGCGACGCCATGCCGAGCGGCTGCTGGTTCACGCCGGAATGCTGGGTGTAGGTCAGCGGGTAACCCATGATGTCGGTCATGGTGTCGAACAGGCTGACCGCGACCGACGGTGCCGCACCCGTCGACACCCCGCGGGCCCGGCCCAGCAGCAGCGCCAGGATCGACAGCGCCGAGTACAGGCCTGTGGAGATATCGGCGACAGGCGGGCCTGGTTTGGCCGGCATGCCCGGAAAGCCGGTGGCCGCACACGACCCTGATTCCGCTTGCACCAGAAGGTCGTACGCCCGCTTTTGAGCGAGGGGGCCGGGGGCGCCATAACCAGAGATCTCGACGGGGATCACCTGGGGATGCCGCTTTCCGAGTTCCTCCGGCGACAGCCCCAATCGCGCGGTGGCGCCGGGCGCCAGGTTGGAGACGAATGCGTCAGCACCATCGAGCAACTGGTGCAGGACCGCAATACCTTTGTTGGACTTGAGGTTCAGGGTGATGGATTGCTTGCCCCGGTTGGCCCAGACGAAGTGTGCCGCCTGTCCGAGCACCACGTCGTCGTAGTAGCGGGCGAAGTCGCCACCCTGGGGATTTTCGACCTTGATCACGCGGGCGCCGAAATCGGCGAGCACGCGCGTGCACATCGGCGCGGACACAGCCTGCTCCATCGCGACGACGGTGATCCCGGCCAGCGGCAGCGACGACGCTTCGGTCACACCCTCACATAACCATGCCGCCGCCGGCCGGCACGCTGCGGCCCCACTCAGGAGTCCGACGCACAGGTGACGTCGACGTACACGTTGTTGACCATGCGAGTGTCCGCGCGCTGGGTCGGGTCCGCGGGATTCGGCAGCCCGTGCACGTCGGTCACCGTGCACGCGGACAGCGGTGCGCTCGGGGCGCCGTCGACCTGCACGTTGTAGCCCTCGCTGCGCAACGTCGACACCACGTCGGCGCCGTTGTTGCCGGACACGCTGGTGGCCTGGGCCGGGCCGGCGGTCATGAGGGTGGCAGCGGCCAGGGCTGCGGCGCCGGTCGAGAAGAATGCGATCTTGCTGAGCATTTCGATGTCCCTTCGTGGTGGGTTTCTGACGGCTTCCAGCCTCGAATCGGCCGACAAGGGTTCCCCTGAGGAACGATGAAGATTCGTTAAAGAACGCGGCGCTGACCAGGTCATCCCGTCGACCAGGCCTTCGCGCGGGTGCACTATGAGCAGGTGAACGGCACTGATCCCACGCTGCGCGCGCTGGTCGTCGACGACGAGACAGCGCTGGCCGACGTCGTGGCCAGCTACCTCAAACGCGAACAGTTCGAGGTGCGCGTCGCGGCTGACGGCCCGTCCGCCCTGGCCGTGGCGCGCGAACTCGATCCCGATGTCGTCATCCTCGACATCGGCCTGCCTGGGCTCGACGGCATCGAGGTGTGCCGACAGCTGCGCGTGTTCTCCGACGCGTACATCGTGATGCTGACCGCGCGTGATGCCGAGATCGACACCATCGTCGGGCTGTCGGTCGGCGCGGACGACTACGTCACCAAACCCTTCAGCCCCCGCGAGCTCGTGGCCCGTATCCGCGCGATGCTGCGCCGGCCGCGGCGGGCGGCCGATCCCGACCCGGTGACGGGGACACCACCGCGCGTGTTCGGCGATCTGCACATCGACACCGACAGCCGCCAGACGCTGCTCGGCGGTGCGCCGATCATGCTGACCCGCACGGAGTTCGACGTGCTGGCGGCGCTGTCCTCGCGTCCGCGGCAGGTGTGGACGCGGCATCAATTGCTTGAGGCCGTGTGGGGCGAATCATGGTTCGGCAATGACAACGTCGTCGACGTTCACGTCGGCCATCTGCGCCGCAAGTTGGGTGACAACTCGGCCGAGCCGCGCTATGTCACCACGGTGCGCGGCGTCGGATACCGAATGGGAGAAGGCTGATGGCCCAGAACCATCCGCGCAGCAAGCACGGAATTCGCAGCCGCCTGCTTGTCACCAACGCGGTCGTCGTGGTCGCGGCCATCGTCACCACGACCACCGTCGCGCTGATCATCGGTCCGCCGATGTTCCGGAAGGTGATGCAGGATGTGCTGATCCCGGGGCGCACCGGCCCGCACCCGTATGAGCAGGTGTTCCGGCAGGCGACCGCCGTCTCGGTCGGGATGTCACTGGCGGTGGCTGCCACGACGGCGCTGGCGCTGAGCTGGTATCTGAGCCGACGGATGCACCGGTCGACCGCCGAGCTCGCCGCCGCGGCCACCGCCGTGGCCGACGGCAACTACGACATCCGGGTCTCGCCGCCGCACCTGGGCACTGAATTCGACGCCATCGCAGACGCTTTCAACACCATGGCCGAGCAGCTGGGTTCTGTGGAGACGACCCGGCGTCAGCTGCTGGCCGACCTGGCACACGAGCTCCGCACGCCCGTCTCCGTCATCGACGCCTATCTGGAGTCGATCGAAGACGGCATCCACCCACTCGACGCGACCACGATCGGTGTGCTGCGCGACCAGACCGGTCGGCTGGCGAGGCTGAGTTCCGACGTGCGGGCGCTGTCCGACGCCGAACGCGATATGGCGCTCATCGATACCCGGTCCGTCGCGCCCGCGACGGTCATCGCCGCTGCCGTCGACGCCTTCGCCGCGCCGTACCGCGCCAAAGGGGTTGCGCTGACGTCAGATATCACCGCAGGACTACCCGACCTGTGGGCCGACCCCCAGCGACTCGACCAGGTGCTGGCCAATCTGCTGACCAACGCGCTGCGACACACTGACGCCGGTGGCACAGTGCGGGTGACAGCGACCCATGCCGCTGGGTCAGTGCAGATCCAGGTGTCCGATGATGGCGACGGTATCGCCGCCGAGCATCTCCCCCGGCTGTTCGAGCGGTTCTACCGCGCCGACTCGGCGCGCGACCGGGCGCACGGCGGATCAGGTATCGGACTCGCGATCGCCAAGGCGCTGGTGGACGCCCACCACGGCCGCATCACCGCTGCCAGCGCAGGCGTCGGCAGCGGCGCGACCTTCACGGTGGAATTACCCAGCCGCGCACCGGCACAACCTTGAGATCACTTAGCGCTCGGGGCACCGAGGTAGACGGCTTTGGGCACACACAGGCCCAGCGTCATCGCCGCGACGGTCAGCACCACCTGATTGGTATCGGACACGATCGCCGTCAGTAGCTCGGTCGACGGTGTGGTGCTGAACTGGATGAATCCGCTCAAGGCACGAAAGGCGAACACGCCCGGTACCAGCGCCACCACCGAGGCAAATCCGATCGCCGCGAACGGAATACGCAGTCTCGTCGCAACCGGAGACAGGACGATGCCCACCAGCAGGCACGCGACGAAGGCCGCGGCCGCCAGACCCACACCGTGGCCGGCAGCCCACCAGTGCAGCGCATGGGCAGCCATCCCGACACCTATGGGCCACACGATCATCCGCCACGGCACTGTCCAGTAGACGGCGTAGGAGGCGGCAGCTACCCCGGCCGCAATCAGATCGAGGTACCAGGGCGCAGAGCCGGTCGGCGCACTGACGGCCAGCGTCTGCCCCGTCGCCGCCAGGCCCACCAACAAACCGCCGGCGATACTCATCAGCAGCAGTACTGCGAACCCGAGTCGCGCCAATCCCAGTGTGATTCGCAAACCGAGCAGATCCAGGGCACCGTTGAGGATGTGTGGCCCCGGCACCAGAACCATTGCCGGGCACAGCACCACCAGGGCGGCAGTGGCGGCACCGAGATCGAGATGTCCGGCCAATCCCGCGATGGCTCCGGCGACCGCGGCCGCCCCGCATGCCTGTGCCAGCGGCCCGATTCGGCGAACCGCGAACCAGCGCCGCAACATACCGCCGAGGGCCGAGCTGATGGCGATGAGTAGAACTGCCAGCGGATTGGTGGCGCCGAAGATCAGGCTCAGCGCGCACGAGCCCGTCACGCACGCCGCTGCGAAAACTGCGTTGCCGTACACCGGTAGCGCACTGGCCTCCCGCACCGCTGCTTCGACCTCGGAGACCGTGAGCGGTCCATCCTCTGCCCGGTCGATCACGGCCATGAGGGCGGCGACGCGACGCATGTTGATCGATGTGGGGTTGACCGGCACCAGACGCAAGACGCCCCGGGACCCCGCTGCGGTGAGCGTCAGTGCCGACCATGCCGGGTCGACGGCGGCGTCGATCCCCAAGCCGTGATCAAGGCGCCGGACCGCGGTGGCAGTCATCTCGGTGGACTGCCCGTTGTCGATCAGCATCGCGGCCGCCGACAACACCGCGTCGTAGGCGCGCAATCGGTTGGTCGTGGGGTCGGCACCGGCCATGTGAGAATTCTCAGTCCGGGGCCACGGCGACCAAGACGAGCAGAGCTCCGCCAACGGCAGCTAGACCATAGAGTCGTTGCACCCCGGCGGTTTTCAGTGCGACCAAACGATCGTCGACCACCGTTGTCATGGGCCCCTCCGCGAGCGCGGATCAGCGGAAGCTAACACACAACCACCTGTCACGCCGGGCTTCGCAATGTCGTCAGCGCATTTACAGCGACAGCTAACGCGGGTAGTCGGGGTTCGGCGGGTAGCCCTGGCCGGGGTACCCGGGCGGCGGGTAACCCTGGTATCCCTGCGGCGGATAGCCCGGCTGCGGGTAGCCGGGGTACCCCTGCTGCGGCGGCATGGGATACGTCGGCCCTGGTCCGCCGGTCTGACCGCCACCGGTCCGCCGGCGCCGCACCACCACGACGATGAACACCACCAGACACGCAGCCGAGAGCACGCCGAACACGATGATGGGCCACGACCAGCCGCTCGGCGGTGCACTCACCCGGATGTGGTTCGCACCGGGACACCGCACGGTCACCGGCCCGCGGTCGCGCGGCAACTCCCCCACCGCCCGGTAATCCTTGCCCCGGGAGAACAGGAGGCGCCGTTTTCCGCCGAATCTCTTCTCGGGTTGCGCACCGGTGAAGGGCGCCAACGCCTGCGTCGTTCCGTCAGACGTCGTTGCGGTGCAACGAATGTGCGATTGCGATGGTTCGAGATACACGACGTAGCTGCCATTGGTGGGTGCCACCATGTCACCTGGCCGGATCAACACGCCCGGTTCGCTCTTGGAACCGAGGAAGATCACGACCAGCAGTGCCAACATCCCGAAACCGAACAGCGTCCCGATCACTCTGCCGACCGGGCTACGTCCCCCTACGCTCCCCATGCCCCGATTCTCACATGGACGCGGGCTGTTGTTCGGCAGTAGTCGATCAGCCGACCCGCCTGCGTGCAGCTAATTGTAGCGGCTAAACAGATCCTTGACCTAGCAAACATACTGTGGGTATTTTATTCGTGGGGTTCAATCGTTGGTGACCATGATGCATGGGGGCGGGGTTGGCGCGCTTTCTGTAAATGATGTTGTGGTAACCGACATTAACGATCGCAGGAGCGGGGACCAGATCATGACAGCTGCACACGCCAAAAAGTCAACAGCAAACTCACAGAAAATGGCCACGGTCCTGGTGGCTAGTGCCACGGCGGTAAGCGCGAGCTTCTTCGTCGCAAGTCCGCAGGCCAAGACCGTGGCTGCTCAGCTGCCAGAAATCACGAGGCAGGTGAAGCTGACGGCCAGTTCGGACCCGATCTCACTGATCGAAGGTCTGCTGGCGCTGCCCACGTCTGTCGCACAACAGCTCCTCGGCAACGGGCAGTGGATCAACAATTTGGCCTACCTCATGGCGCAGCCACTGGTGGCTGCCGACAATGCGCTCTACGGGCTCGACACCGCGGCGGCGCCGGTGGTCATGAACACTGTCACGACGTTGCTGTCGCCGCTTGCCACGACACCGGTGGCGCCAGCGCTTGAGGCCGCGCTGCAGGAGTACTTCAAGAATGCGGCCTTCCCTCCCACGGCCTTCTCCGGCGGGGGCCTCACGGGCTTCAACTTCTACGACTTGATACTCGCTTCGCTCTATGACTTCGGCGCCCCGGCCACCGCCCTGTTCCCGGCGGCCGTGACGTTGTTGGAGAAACTGGGGATACCTCTGCCCTTGCCCGGCAACCTGACGCCGAATGCCGCGACCACTGCCGCGCTGACGCCGGCCATCACCCCGGCAGCCGCCACTCCGCAGGATTTGATCGGGGGTTTGGGCGGCATATTGGGCAGCGCACTCAGCACGGTGTGGAATGACGGGGCCTACTTGGCGAGCATTCCACTGCAAATCGGGATTCAGACAGCTGCGACACTGTTGTTCTACGGTCCCGCAGCCGTATTCAATCCACCTCTGCTCTTCAACCTGCTCACCAGCTATATTCCGAACTACATACAATGGTTCACCGCAGCCGGTATCAACGGATTCGTCAGTACCACAACGCAATTCCTGTCCGGACTCGCCGGCGGCCTGCGCGGTCTCCTGCCCGCGGCCGCGGCGGCGCCGCTGGCTGCGGCGATTGCGCCGAAGTTACAGACGAAGTCGACGGCGGCGGTGACGCCTTCTGCCAGTCCGTCCGTCCCCGCACCTCAGGATGTGATCGGCGGCCTGGGCAATGTGGTGCCGTCTGCGGTATCGATGGTGGCGAACGACGTGGCATACGCGATAAACCTGCCGTTGGCCGTTGCGGTGCCGGTCGCCCTCCCGCTCGTGCTGCGCCTACCGTATTCGCTGAACCCGCAATTCATTGCGGGCTTACTGACCACGAATCTGCCGTTCGCTCTGGAAAACGGCCTCGCCGGCACGGTCAATGGAATCGTCTCGCAGGCGGGACAATTCATCTCCAGCCTGGGCGGCCTCGTCCCGGCCGCAGCAGCACCGCTGGCTGCTACGAGCGTACCCAAGGTGCAGACCAACCTGATCAAGGTCGGCAATCAGACTGCGGCGACGCCAGGCCCCCGCACCGCGACCGGCTCCACGTCGGACAAGTCCGGTTCGGACAAGAAGTCGGACAAGGCAGGCTCGGAGAAGACGGGATCGGGCACGGGCGGCAAGCACGGCAAGCCCGCTGATTTCGACCAGGTTGGCCGAAGCACGACCGGAAGCAGCCAGACGGGTGCCGGCACAGGCAAGACCGGGACTGGAGAGAATAAGAGCGGCAACGCTTCTCCCGGCAGTGGCGCTTCGAAGCATTCGTCGGACAAGTCGGCGTCGAGCACTCGCACAACAGGCGACAGCCACGGCAGCACCGGGACGCACGGTGGTAGCGGGAGCCACGGCGGCGGCAAGTAGCCCCGATAAGCAAATCTGTCTCGCCCCGGGGGTGGCTTCATCGGTGGTAGGTGTACCACCGATGAAGCCGCCCCCGCGCCTGCATGCGGGTCTCGCGACGAGCTTTCGGGAGGCAGTTGGACAAGCTGTGTCGGAACCTACCCCGGGTGTCACCGCGAGGGCGCCGTCGACGGCTCAGGCGTTCGGATCAGCGGCGTGCCGCTCGCGGTATCCGGAATGGTCCGCAGCGTAGTGGCGCACTCCAGCTGCGGGTCCAGCTGCTGCGGTTGCTCCGGAGTCCGTGAGTCCTGTTTGCGCGGCTGCTGGGTCAGCAGCGTGCTGACGTTGTTCGGCGAACGCGATGTACCCCTGATAGTGGGAGTGCATCGCCTCGAGGGTCGGCAGTGCCTGTGCCGACGCCGCTGCCTGACCAGAGTCGTCCCAGTGGCGACGAGGCGTTGCTTGCCGGGTCGCCGCGATATATGCCTGGTACGCAGCGTAATAGGCTTGGATTGCGTCGCTGGGCGCCGCGGTCGCGGCGGTAGGAGTTATACGGCCGCGGTCGAGTGCGAGGGCCGCCAGGGCGGCAGCCGTCTGCAACCCCCCGAGCACCACAATGACGATCGGGGCCCAACCGGGCCGATCGGTTTCGATGAGAGTCGCCGTCCCGTCAAGGAACCCGGTCACAGCCAACGTCACCACGACCCAGTGCCGCGGCGCGCCGGAAGGTAACGCGGTGAGCGCGCCAACGACCGCCGCCAGCACACTGAATCGAACGGCCCACCCAGCGTGCGCGGGCGGAACCATGCTGACGCTGTAGACCGCCACACCCATCAGAGCGGTCACGAGTGCTAGGTAGCCGACGGCACTATCGGCATCGGCGCGGCCGGACCGATTCGCTGGGCGGCTGTGGGACGATGAATACTGGCCTCGCGCAGGCGTCGGTGGCGGGTGACCGTAGGCCACGATTTACTCCTTTGCGTCGAATGATGCTCTGAGATAACGCATCTCGTCATCGGTGGCAACCATCTTGACCACGGCGTATCCGGCACGGGTGCGCACCCCGACGACATCGTCGGCGCTATCGAGCAGTTCTAGGGCGACATCGGCATTCGGCGACGCCGCTGTATGCCGGGGTTTGAGGACCATCGCGGTCACACTGGCCCGCACCGGCTGTTCGGCCACGCCATCGAACATCTCCACCGAGTAGTTGCGCTCGGCGCCGGCCTTCAACGCTGGCCGGCCCAAATCAGTCACTCGCAGCATGCCCGGGTCTGCGACCTCGGCGACCATGGGGTGCCAGGCACCGGGCCGGCGCGTGTGAACGCGGACCCGTGCACCGAGGGCCAATGATCGCAGTACGACTTGCTGCCCTAGATGCAGCGTTCCGCAGACCTCCACGCGTGCGATCTGCGACCCGAACAGAGGCAGCGCGACGGCGCGTCCCCGGTCATCAGCTCCGATCAGCTGTCCGCATCCAGAGACCGGCACGGTCAACCCTGCCAGCGCCTCGGTGCCGCCGGTGGCCCAGGTGCCTATGGTGCGATAGGGCTGTGGCACAGGCAAACTCGCCAACAGTGCCGGGTACTGCCGGCCCGGCAGTGCCAAGTGCCCGCGCAGTGGCCGATCTGCGCGGCGGTGTCCATCAACACGCGCCAGGGCGCGCACCTGCACCTGTGCGCCGGCGTTGCGCAACGAAATGCACAGCGTCGTCGAATAACTGGGAATCGTCCACTGCATACCGAGCCCAGCGGACGTCAGCATCGTTGGTTCAATTGCGTAGGTGCGTAGCGTGAATTCGCCCTCGTGACAATCCTGCCACGTCTCGGCGATGCTGGTCAGTGTGACGCCGTCACAAAGCGCACTGGTGGCATGAGCCATCTGTGTCGCGGTCGCGATCTCGGGGCGTAATCCTGCTCCCGCCAATCGATTTGCTACGCGGCGGGTAGCGGCTGTCGCGGTGCGGACGATTCCGTCGTGCCCACCGCCGCGGTGGGCTATTGCATCGACGCATGCCTGCGGATCGAAACGCAATGTCACCCAGAGGTTGCGGTGTGCTATCGCCGGCAGCGGCCCTACCATCGCGTCGTAAATCGCGGCGACGGGACCACGTCCCTGCGAGCGTGCGCCCTGGCTGATGATGTCGATGGAGTCCACTTCGATGTCGAACTGATTGAGGCAGTCGGCCAGCAACTGAATCGGCACGGAGTCACCGGACACGGTGGCCCCTGGTTCGAGCACCGTGAGCGCTTGCGGATTGCCATGGATGCGGATGAGCGACACCAATACCGTTCCATCCCAACGAAACCCGATCGAGCTCCCATCGGGCATCGTGGCATCGAACGGTGCCGGGATCGCCGCGGTCCCCCGCTGCCGCCGGCGCCGTTCGCTCTTGAACGCCAGCCACCGCGCCGCCCGCCGTGGCAGCGTCGAGCCGCGGAAGCGGACCACCAGCGGCATTGCCAGTGCGATACCGCCCAGAACGCCGTACCAGCCCCGGGTGCCAGACAACAACGCGACCAGCAGTCCAGCGGCAACCAATCCTTCGATGAGCAAAAGATCAGGCAGCGGGAGAACGCGCTGCGGCAGGATGCCGGTGGTCGGGGCGAACCGATCGGCGGCCCGGGGCCACACCGGGTTGTGCACTGCGGCAGCAGTCTGTGTCACGCGCTCGGCTCCTTGTCCGCTGGGCCGGTTCGATCTGTCGACTCCCAGCCACCCCCGGGGCGGTGTTGTAGCCTTGTCCTGCTTGGCAGTTCGTGAACCACGTTGACGGGGGCAAGCTATGCCAGCGCAAGTTACCACGCGTGCGCAGGTCAATGGATATCGATTTTTGATCCGGCGACTGGAGCACGCGCTGATACGTGCGGACTCGCGGATGATTCACGATCCGATGCGTGGACAGATGCGTTCGCTGATGGTTGGGCTGGTCATCGCGGTACTGGTCTGCGGCGCAGCCGGGGTGCTCGCATTCTTCAAACCGGCACCCAGTCTTGGGGATTCGCAGATCGTGATCAGCAAGTCGGAGGGTGAAATGTTCATCCGAATCGGTGACCATCTTCACCCGGTGTTAAACATCGCGTCAGCGCGGCTCATCGCCGGCCGCAGTGAGAACCCCAAGCCCGTCGACGACAAATTCCTCAATGCACTGCCGCTGGGCGCCCCGGTCGGGATTGTCGGTGCACCGGCAAGTCTGGCCGCCAGTGGCGACGCCGGCACGTCCGCCTGGTCCGTCTGCGACAGCGCCCAGACGTCTGCGCCCACCGACGTCACCGCGACACCCACGGTGGAGACCACTGTGGTGGCCGGTGATCCCCGACTCGGGGACGACATCAGCGCCGCCGAGCCTGCCCAGATGATCCTGACCCGAGCCGGTGGGCAGACGTTCCTGGTCTACGACGGCGTCCGCGCACCGATCGATCCCACTGACCCGGTGCTGGCCAACGCGCTGCGCCTAGACGGCCGAAGGCTGCGGCCGATGTCCGTCGGGCTGTTGAACGCGTTTCCCCTTGTGGACCCCATTGTGCCGGTGACGGTTGAGGGCGCCGGCGCGCCCACCGGTTACCTCCCGCAGCAATACCGAGTCGGTTCGATCGTCCGGACGGACGACTCGCGTGGAGAACAGCTCTACGCGGTGCTGCGCGATGGGCTGCAGCGTATTTCGGCGACCGTCGCGGATATCATCCGGTATGGCGATCCGACGTCGGGACCGACCGCGGCCAGCAGCATTTCGCCGGCACTGATCAGTGCCGCGCCGGCCGCGCACGCGTTGCGCGTCGACCATTACCCCTCCGCCTCGCCGCAGCTGGTCGCTGCCGATCCGGACCGGGTGGTGTGTATGTCCTGGCAGAGGACCCGGTCCGCCGCCGAATCCACCTCCCGACTATTGGTCGGCCGGCGGCTGCCGATCCCGCCTGGCACACAGCCGGTGCGGCTGGCCAGCGCCGACGGCAACGGGCCCGGTCTGGACGGCGTGTACCTGCAACCGGGCACCGGCGAATACGTCCAGGCCACCGGGGCCGCACCGGACAGCCGCTCAGCGGGCCCGCTGTTCTATATCTCGGACACCGGGCAGCGATTCCACATCCGCGACCCGAAAACGGCGGCAGCACTTGGTGTACAAGGTTATCCGGCCAGCCCCGATAGCCCCGACGACAAACCCAAGCCGGCACCCTGGCCGGTACTGCGTCTGCTACCGCCGGGGCCGGAACTTGCACAGGACGCGGCGCTGATCGCGCACGACACGTTGGGGGCGGACCCGCAGGGGCAGAAGCTCGCGTTGCCGAAAAGCTGAACCCTAGAGATGCAGTTCGCGGAAATACGCGTAGGCACCCATGATCCAGAATGAGAGTGGGAACACCAACGCGATCGCCAGGTATTCGACGATCTCGACCAGACGCCGCTGTACGGGCGAGAAATCGAGCCGCGGCGCCACCAGTCCGCATCCCAGCACCAACGCCATGAGCATCACCAGGGACAGGGCGGCCGGAACCCGCCAGCCGCCCACCGCGGTGGCGTCGGCCACGATGGCCACCAGGATCACTAGCTGACCCGCCGCGATCAGCGTGGCGGATTGCACCAGGTCGTGGTGGCTGCGTCCCCGCAGGCACAGCACGATGGCCACTGTGACCGCGAAAGCCGTGCCCTGCCAGAAGAACCCGACAGCGGCATGGACAACGAGGTAACAGCCGGCCAGCGCGGCGGTCGCGGCCGCCACCAGGATGCCGGACAGGTACTCGTTGGCCCGCCGAACTTGGGCCGTCATGTCCTCTTCCGTGGGGATGGCCCGCTTACCGACAGCGTCAACGCCGTCAACTGTGGTGCCGCCGTGAGTATCGATGTCATCGAGCGGCTCGCCCGCCGTCGGCACTCGCGGGATGGGGAGTCGCGATAACACGATCGTCGCCCGCGGTGACAAATAGACCACGATTACCGCGGCGGTGGCCAGAGCCGCTCCGAGAGCCCGTGGACTCGCCTGCCACAGCAGCGCTACCAGCGCCGTCGGGCCACACAGCGCCGCGGCAGCGATCACCGCCGTGTACAGCGGCCGCGCACGGCGCGTGATGAGCAGCATCAGCAATGCGGCAAGCGCCGTCACGCCCATCGCCATCGGCAGCGAGGTCAGCCCGTGACCGCGCGGGACGACGTAGAGGGATCCGCCGAACACCAGTGGCAAGGAAATGGCCCCCAACCACCCCGACGACGTGGACTCGCGGTAGCCCAGGATGCAGGCCGCCGTGGCCAAACCGATCCCAGCGGCGAGGGCGACCATGCCTGAGGCCGGGCCAGGAGCCGAGCGCAACGCTCCCAGCGTCACGGCGGTCACCGCAGCCACCAGACTCGCGCCGAACCAGCCGGCGCGGGCCGCGTGGGCGTTGATCCATTGTCGTGCGTCCCTGGGCGCGGCCGCGATGGGCCAGTTGACATCGTCGAACAGCACAGGCTGGATCGGCACCCCCACCTGCGCCAGCACCAGGATGTCCCCGTCGTGGATGCCGGCTTCTGCCAGCGACCGGATCGGGTCAATCGGCGCGCCACCGATTTTGGCGAAGGTGAACCGGCTCCCGTCCCTCGCGACAGGCGGGACGCCGGCGGCGGGGTGCTCGGCGGCCAGGTCGATCACGGCGTTGACGATCGCGGCGATGGACAGGTACAACGGCAGGCCGACATCGAGCATGGTGGTGCCGACCAGCACAGTCACCCGGCTGAGTTCGGGTTCGGCGTCCGGTTCCGCATCCAGTTCCGGCAGCGGCAGTGTCATCGGATCGGGCCTCCCCATGGCCGTTCGTCTTGTACATGGTCGCGGCAGTCTTTTTGCGGGTCGATCACGGGCACCGACCTTTCGGCGAGAATACCGAGACCGTCTCGGGTAGCGTTGCCCCGGGATTCGGGGAGGGATGTCGTTGGCCACGACCGGGTTTGTTCGCCGGCTGCGGGTGGCGCCGCCGCGCATGCCGGGCGGTGAAGTGAATCTCCAAGCGCCACCGGAAGTTCCGCGGTTGATTCCCGGCAGCCTGTTGGTGAAACTGATGCCGTTCGTGATGATCGTCGCGGTCATCGGGATGATCGCGTTGATGGTCACAGTCGGGGGACGCGACCTCACCCGCAACCCGATGTTCCTGCTGTTCCCCATGATGATGGTCATGTCGATGGCCGGCATGTTTCTCGGTGGCGGGGGCCGCTCCGGAAAGGCCGCCGCCGAGCTGAACGAGGAACGCAAGGACTACTTCAGTTACCTGGCCAACCTGCGCGAAGACGTCGAGCAAACCGGGGCCGGTCAACGCGCCGCCCTGGAGTGGAGCCACCCTGATCCCCGTACCCTCATCGACGTCGCGGGCACGCGCCGGATGTGGGAGCGCCGCCCCACCGATCAGGATTTCTGCCATGTCCGGGTCGGCATCGGCACCCACCGGCTCGCGACCCGGCTACTGGCCCCCGAGACCGGCCCGCCCGAGGACCTCGAGCCGGTCTCGACGGTGGCGCTGCGCCGTTTCGTCAGGACCCATTCCGTCGTGCATGCGCTGCCGACCGCAGTGTCGCTGCGTGCTTTCCCCGTCATCACCTTCGACGGTGCACGCAAACCGGTGCAGCGCCTGGTGCGGTCAATGATCTTGGAACTGTGCGCTTTCCACGGGCCCGACCACTTGCAGGTCGCGGTGGTGACCGCGAATCCGGACGGCGAGACGTGGAGCTGGGTGAAGTGGCTGCCCCAGGCGCAGCATCCATCGGCCCGTGACGGGTGCGGCACCATGCGGATGCTATATCCGTCCTTGCCCCTGCTGGAGGAGTCGTTGGCGTCCGATCTGGGCGAACGCGGGCGGTTCAACCGCAACGCGCAGCCCACCCAGGGTGTCAAGCAGCTCGTCGTCGTCATTGACGACGGGTACATCACCGGCGACGAACGATTGTCTACCGACGCCGGTCTCGATGGTGTCACCGTGCTCGATCTGAACGGCCCGCGGAATCTGGCGGGCGCCCGGCGTGGTCTGCAGTTGGTGCTCGAAAGTGCCGACGATGTCGGAGCACGGACCGCGGCCGGGGTGGAACGCTTCGCCACACCCGATCAGCTGACCCTGGCTGAAGCCCACGCCACCGCCCGACGCTTCGGCCGGTACCGACCCGGCACCGCAGCGCACATCGTGAACCTGGAGTCCGAATCGCGGGCCACCGATCCCGGTCTGATGAGTCTGCTCAAGATCCCCGACGCGGCCGAGATCGAGCCCGACCTGGTCTGGCGCCAGCGCAGTCCGCGCGAACGCTTACGGGTGCCGATCGGCTACACGCCGTCAGGACAACCGCTGGAACTGGACATCAAAGAGGCCGCCGAGAACGGTATGGGTCCGCACGGGCTGTGCATCGGCGCGACCGGATCAGGTAAATCGGAGTTCCTGCGCACGCTGGTGTTGGCGATGATCACCTCGCATTCGCCCGAGGCACTCAACCTGGTGCTGGTCGATTTCAAAGGCGGCGCAACGTTCTTGGGGTTGGAGGGGGTGCCGCACATCTCGGCGATCATCACCAACCTGGAGAGCGAGTTGACCATGGTCGACCGCATGCGTGATGCGCTGGCCGGAGAGATGAACCGGCGGCAGGAGTTGCTGCGCTCAGCAGGGAACTTCGCCAACGTCACCGAGTACGAGCGGGCGCGGGCCAACGGGGCCGACCTCAATCCGCTCCCCGCACTGTTCATCGTGGTCGACGAATTCTCCGAACTGCTTTCGCAGAAACCAGATTTCGCTGAATTGTTCGTCATGATCGGTCGGCTCGGCCGGTCATTGCATATCCATTTGCTCTTGGCCAGCCAGCGACTGGAGGAGGGCAAGCTACGCGGGCTGGACTCGCACCTGTCCTACCGGATCGGGCTCAAGACGTTCTCGGCCGGCGAGTCGCGCAGCGTGCTGGGAGTCCCCGACGCCTACCACCTTCCCAGCGTCCCGGGGTCGGCTTTTCTCAAGTGCGACGCCGACGAACCGATCCGGTTCAACACCTGTTATGTGTCAGGCGAATACGTGCGGCCGCGGCTGTCCGAACGGACAGGACGCATATCGCTGGGTGCGTTGACCCCCAAGGTATTCACGGCCACCCCGGTGCACAGAGATGCTCCGGCGACGGCCGCGGCGGACGCGGCACCAGCCCCCGCCGCGGAGTCATCGGGCGCGGCCAAGGGCAGTCTCCTCGATGTCGTGGTAGGGCGCCTGCGCGGCCACGGTCGCCCGGCCCACGAAGTGTGGCTACCTCCCTTGCATGACAGTCCCGCGGTCAATGATCTTCTGCCCGACCCGGTGTGGACAGAACCGCGGAACGTCAACGGCCGGTTGTGGATTCCGGTAGGAGTGGTAGACCGGCCCTACGATCAACGGCGTGACGTGCTGACCGTGGACCTATCCGGCGCTCAGGGCAACCTTGTGGTGGTCGGTGGGCCGCAGTCGGGCAAATCGACCGCACTGCGCACGCTCATCATGTCGGCGGCGGTGACCCACACCCCTGAGCAGATTCAGTTCTTCTGCTTGGATTTCGGTGGCGGCACGCTGAGCAGCTTGGCGAAACTGCCGCACGTGGGCAGCGTAGCCGGACGGATGGATGCCGATCGCGTCCGGCGCACCGTCGCCGAGGTGACCGGACTGCTACGCAGTCGCGAACAGCGCTTCCGTGACCTGGGTATCGAATCGATGCGGGATTTCCGGCAGCGCAAGGCGGCCGGCGACCTCGCGTTGAGCGATCCGGTCAGCGGCGACCCGTTCGGCGACGTGGTGCTGGTGATCGACGGGTGGGCGAGCATCCGCAGCGATTTCGAGACACTCGAGCCCGCGCTGCAGTCGATCGCCATCACAGGGCTGTCCTACGGCATCCACCTCGCCGTCAGCGCCAGCCGGTGGATGGAGATTCGGCCCGCGGTCAAGGACATGCTCGGCACTCGGATCGAGCTGCGCATGGGCGATCCCGTGGATAGCGATGTGGGCCGCAAATTCGCCGAATTGGTCCCCGTCGGTCGCCCCGGCCGCGGCATCACGGCCGAGCGGCTGCACCTGTTGATCGGACTGCCCCGCCTGGATTCCCGCTCGAGTACCGAGGACCTGCCGGCCGCCGTAGCGGCCGCCTCGGAATTGGTGCGCGAATTTTACGGCCAGCGGCGGGCACCTCGCGTCCGCATGTTGCCACACGACCTTGACCGTGGCGCGGTGCAGCAGGCGGCTCAACCGACCGTCCAGCTGAGCCCGGCTCGGGTGGCGGTGGGGATCAACGAAGACGAACTGGCGCCGGTGATACTGGATTTCGACGAGCAACCACACCTGGTGGTGTTCGGCGACACCGAGTGCGGCAAGACCGGCCTGCTACGCAACATCGCCGCGGGCCTGATGGAGAACGCCCACCCAGATCAGGCCAAGATCATCCTTGTCGACTTCCGCCGAACCATGCTGGGGGTCGTCGAAAATGACCATCTCGCCGGTTACGCCACCGCCACGCCGTCACTGGCCGAGCTGATGACGGCGCTGGCAACCGAATTGCGGCGACGGCTCCCACCCGAGGACATCACCCAACAGCAACTCAAGGAACGTTCCTGGTGGTCCGGCCCGGATCTGTACGTGCTGATCGATGACTACGACCTGATTCCAGGCAGCTCGCTGAACCATCCGATGGGCCCGTTGATGGAGTTCCTGCCGCAGGCGCGGGACATCGGCCTGCGGCTGATCCTGACTCGTCGGATCGGTGGAGCCGGCCGAGCGATGATGAGCGACCCGGTGATCGTGCGGCTGCGAGATTTGTCCTGTAACGCACTGGTGATGAGCGGTACCAAGGAGGAAGGTCCGCTGTTCGGCGGCTACAAAGCGACGCTGATGCCGCCGGGGCGCGGAATGTTGTTGTCCCGCAGCGGCAAAAGCGGCGTCATTCAACTGTCACGGATGCCGGACCTATGACCGGCGTCGAGCAACGCAACGGGTTCGGCCGACCGTCCCCCGCCTCACCGGCACCGGCCCTGGTCCGAGTATCGGTACTGGGCGCTGACGACGGGGCCGGTACCCAGCTGGATGTCTCCCTGCCGGCAGATGCGCCAGTGGCCGTCGTGGTACCCGAGCTCGTCGCACTGATCCGGTCGCGCGGCGGCAGCCGCTCCGGGCCGCCGCAGGACCCGATCATCGGCGAAGCGCGGCACAGCTATTGGGTGCTCGGCCGCAGTGACGGGACACCGCTGCAGCCGGACGAAACCCTGCGTGCAAGCGGCATCGGCGACGGCGATCTGCTGCGACTCACAGCCCGCCGGGCGCTGACCGCCCCTGTGCTGTCCGATGACGTGGTGGACGCCGCCGCACGCCTGAACAAGGCGTCGTTCGCTGCCTGGAGTCCGGCTGCGGCCCGTGCGATGGCCGTCGGTGGCGTGTACGCGGCCGCGCTGGTATGGGTTTTTCTGCTGGTGCACTGGGAGTTTCGCGGTGAACGCGCCATTTTCACCGGGGTGGCGGCGGTCGTGGCGGGATCGTTGGTCGGCGGCGCGGCGCTGGCGCACCGGTCTCACGGTGATCGGATGGCCGGTGCCGCTCTCGGCTGGGCTGCCATTCCGATCCTGGCGGCCGTGGGATGGGCGCAGCTGTCCCGATTCGGCTCCTACGGGATCGCGGCGTTGTGCGCGGCGATACTGCCGTTGCTCTATCTCACTTACTGGCTGATCGGTACCGGTCATTGGGGCTTTCTGCTCACCGCCGTGTTCTGCGGGCTGAGTGGGCCGGCCGTGTTGGCGCATGTGCTGGCCGTGCCGATGACCGTAGCCGGGACCGTCCTCGCGGTGGCCGCCGCCGCGGCGTGCCCGGCGGTGCCGGGGCTGACTGAACGCCTCGGCCGCCGGCGCACAGCCGAGACAACGATCGAAACCTCCACTAGCAGTTGGAGCTTGGGTGATCCGTTCGCCTCTGCCACACCGTCGGAAGGGGCCGTACAGGCTCCGTCGACGGACGAGATATGGGCCCGGGTCCAGGCTCTGCGCCTGACCCGCGCCGCCTGGTACGGCGGGCTGGCCGCCGCTGCGGCGACTGCTGCCGCGCTCGTCGTGCGCAGTCAAACACCACCCACCTGGCCGGCACTGACGTTCGCGACCGTATGCACTGTTGTGCTCGCGCTGGCGATGCGGAGACCGCACACCGCCGTGGAGCGCGCGGCACTGGGCGTACCGGCGGGCATGCTGGTCGTAGCGACGGCCGCGTACGCGCAGCAGGGTTCAGTGGTGATGTCATCGGTGGCGCTCGGTGCGCTGTTGGCTATCGCGATCGGAGCCGCCGTGGTCGGCATCACAACCGGAGTACGGACCAGCCGGTTGACCGCCGTGCTGCCGTATCTCGAATACCTGACCAGCGCAGCCTTGATCCCGTTGGCGTTGTGGGTCATTGGCGCGTACGCACGGCTGGGCTTCGATTGATGCGCTGGGTCGCGGTGCTGGCGGTCTTGTTCGCGGTCGTGGTGTCCGACCCGGCGCTGGCCCGAGCCATCGACCCGCCCGTGGTGGCGCCGGGTCCCCTGCCGAGCGGAGCTGGTGGACCCCCCGAGGCGACCGAACAGAAATCGCCATGCGGGACCGCAACGGTATTACCGGGAACCGACTTTCAGATGAGACCGAGCGCGGACACGATGCTCGATTACTCGTCGGCCTGGCAGTTTTCCCGCGGTGCCGGACAAAAGGTCGCCGTGATCGATACCGGCGTCTCACGGCACCCGCGCCTGCCGGCGTTGCAAGCCGGCGGCGACTTCGTGTCCAATTCCGACGGCCTGGTGGACTGCGACGCACACGGCACGCTGGTCGCCGGCATCATCGCCGCATCGGCGGCACCCGGCGATAGTTTTGCCGGGGTGGCCCCGGATGCCACGATCCTGTCGATCCGCCAGAACAGCAGTGTCTACGCGATGCGCGGCTCCAATTCTCAACAAGATGACCCCAACGCAGTGGCGGCCGGATACGGCAGTACCCACACCCTGGCCAGTGCCATCGTGCGAGCGGTCGACATGGGAGCAACCGTCATCAATCTTTCCGAGGTGGCGTGTGCACCGGTCGAGGCCGGGATGGACGACGCCGATGTCGGCCGGGCGGTTCGATATGCGTTCGAACGCAATGTCGTCGTGGTCGCCGCGGCCGGCAACTACAGCGAGCAGGGTCTGTGCCGGGCCCAGAATGACGTCACCGATCCCAACCGACCGCTGACTGCGGGGTGGCGCTCAGTGCGCACCATTGCCAGTCCTCCGTGGTTTTCGGACTACCTGTTGTCGGTCGCATCCCTCGCCCCGTCCGGCCTGCCGTCCGACTTCAGCTTGAGAGGACCATGGATCGGGGTGGCCGCCCCCGGCGAGCGCATCACTTCGTTGGACCCGCAGGGATCTGGCCTGATCAACGCCTGGCTGGACCCGCAGAAGGGGCCTGTGCCGATCAATGGGACCAGCTTCGCCACACCATATGTGTCCGGTGTGGTGGCCCTGATCCGTTCTCGTTTCCCGGACCTCACCGCCGCACAGGTAATCGACCTCGTCAAGCGCACCGCCCACACCCCAGAGGCCGGACCCAACTCCGCAACCGGATACGGGATGGTCGATCCGGTCGCCGCACTGACCGCTAGCCTCCCGCCGGCCCGCGACCTTCCCGACCCGACGGCCGGGCACCCCATCAGCGGCCCGCCTCAATCTCCGACGGATGATCGCGCGATCACCATCGTGCTGACGGTGCTCGGGGTGTGCGCGGTGGGCGCGCTGATTGCGGTGACGGTGCTCAAGGACCGGACGCGATGACGTCGCCCTGCCAGGACGGCGTCGCCTCCGTACGATCGGAGCCGCCGGGGAACAACCTGACAAATTCGAGGGGTAGTGGATGTCCACGCGCAGGCCACCAGAAGATAAACGGGACGCACCAGCGCCACCCCCATGGCTCGTTCCCCCAGCACTGGGCAATGCTGGCGGCGGCGCCGTCGGCAACCCACTCGATCACCGCCCACGGCCAGACGTCGAAGCGGTCATCGACCACCTCGAATCGCCAGCCGGCCACACACCCGCATCGGCCGCCGGCCCTGAACCCCGCTTCGACGCAGGGGGCATCGATGTCGATGCGCCGGCGCAAGATCGGCAAGACCAGCCTCTGGCCGCCGGCTACCTGCCGCCTCCCGCGCCGCCGTGGCCGATCGGCGCTCCCCCACTACCGCCGCCGGGATGGGTGCCGCCACCACCGGCGGCCATGATGACATCGAATAACCCTGCACCGCAATCATATTGGGCGCCGGAAGCACTCGACGGGCACAACATGGTCGACCGAGGCAGCACCGCACCACAGCGAGGGTGGCGCCGGATGTTGCACGCGGTGAGCGGTGGCCGGATCAACCCCGGCGATTCCCGCAAAGACCGTGAGCAGGCCGCCCTGATGGCGACGATCCGCTACCCGCTGGGCGGCGACTTCCGGATCGCGGTGCTGTCCATCAAGGGCGGCGTCGGCAAGACCACCACCACCCTCGGGCTGGGCTCTGCACTCGCAATGGCCCGCAGTGACCGGGTGATCGCGGTCGATGCCAATCCCGATCGGGGCACTCTGGCCGAGCGGGTGCTCGACCAGTCGACCCAATCGACCGTGCGCGATCTACTGAGGGACAGCAATATTCACCGTTATGCCGACGTCAGGAATCACACCAGGATGGCCATCAGCCGGCTGGAGGTCTTGGCCAGCGAGCAAGACCCCGCCGTCGCCGAAGTCTTCGGGAACCGCGATTACCGGCGGACGATCGACATTTTGCGCCACTACTACAACGTCATACTGACTGACTGTGGCACAGGGATTATGCACTCAGCCATGGAGGGTGTTCTGGACTTGGCGCATGCCATCGTGCTGGTGACCGCACCGGCGATCGATGCCGTGCTGAGCGCTTCGGCCACCCTGGATTGGCTTCAGCAGCACGGCCACAGCGATCTCGTTCGCGAGGCGCACGTGGTGTTCAGTGCCGCTGCGCCCACGTCAGACCGGATGGTGATCGACAAGGCGCGCGCGCACTTCGAAGCCAGGTGCCGATCGATCCACTTCGTGCCCTTCGATCAGCACCTGGCCGAGGGCGCCGACATCGACTTCGCGATGCTCAAACCGGCCACGATGCGCGCCTACCTGGACCTCGCAGGGGCGGTTGCACAGAAGTTCCCCACGACCGCAGCCGGGACTGGGTGACCGCAGCTCAAGTACAATCGCATCCCATTGGCGCATAGCGGTTTTCGCTATTCCCGCGCCGTGGTGTCGGCCGACATTTCTCAAAAAGGAACGGGGATGTCCGGCAGGGCCTGGCGCAACTGCGCGCATGTCGTCAGTCGGGCCGGGCAGTCACTTGTGGGTCGGTTTCTTCGGTGGTCGCGCTCGAGCCGCCTTTCATGTACGACGACACGCCGCCCTTGATGCCGCTCTTGATCGCTGAGCCGAACAGTTTGGTTGGTGTCAGTTCATCGAGGTTGCCGGTGATCGCCATGGGCGCCACGGTGCCGGCCATACCGCCGGCGTAGCCGGCGACAGTCCCGAGCACCGTGGACTGGAATTGTGTTTCGGCCTTGCCGAACACCTTGCCGGCCAGGTTTTCCACGCCGGTCTTGGCGGCCTTGTTGGCCACCCCGTTGACGAATTGCAGCTCGGACACCTTGGCGACCTGGCCCCAGTTGATGTCTTTGCGGTGGCCTTCGAGCACCTGGGTTTCCTCAATCGCGAGCTCCTGGGGCACCATCCAAAGGTCCTTGTAAATGCCTTTTTTGATGAGTTCTTTGACCAGCGTCTTCGACAACGCGCTTTCCAGACCGGCGAAGATACGGTTGATGCATTGGCCGATGATCTCGCGGATCGAATAATTGGTGAACAGTTCGATGATCGGCACCTCGGCCAGACTGGCGCCCCAGGTTTCTGCAGCCGACGCGTAGGCCCACAGGATCTCGGTGGCCGCCATGGCCAGGGCGCTGAGGGTCTGCAGTTTCGAGTATTCGATCTGGGTCCCGCAACCATGGGCGAGATCACCGATCGCCGTCATTGCCTGTGCCAGTTTGTCGACCGAGTAGTCACCGTCGAACAGCATGGAGAATTGGTGGTCGGCAGCGGTCGCGGTCTCCCCGGACAGACACGACATCGTTTCCTGGCGAACGTTATTGAGGTCCGGGATGAGGTTGTGCATGCGCGTGGCCGCGCCGTGCCATCGATCTCCCAGGCCGAACATGGCGTCTTCGTCGCCCTGCGGCCACTCTGCGCCGACCAGGAAGGCGACCCACTGCAGTTCGGATGGGATGGTAATGGTCATCGGGGGCTCCGATCATCGTTGGGAGCGTTGCGGTTCGGGCATGGTGGCGCACCCGTCGGGCACGGTCAGGGTTGATCTTGCTGTTCGAGGGTGTCGGCGGCGGTCCGTAACCCCGTGGAATAGTCATTCAGCAGATTCGTCTTGGACTGAATGGAGTTCTTCACCCACTGCTCCTGGCCAAGGTACCCATGTGTGCCATTGGCGAACGAATGCCCGATGCTGTCATCACCCCACGGGGTGCCCCCGGTGTTGGACATCAAATCGCTGAGTATCGCCGACATTTCGCCACTGACCTCGGCGAGATGGTTGGATGTCGCGCGAAGTTGTGCGGGTGTCACATACAGATCGGGCATCATCATCTCCTCGTGATGATCGGGTGCGCCGGCGGTTCGGCGTCCCAGTCGTCGTCGTCTGCGGCCGGCGGCGCCGTGGACGGTATTGATTCATCGGTGCGGGTAGGAAACAGGTCGCGCAGGTCGGGTAGGCCCGGCACGATGTCGGACATCGGCGGCATCTGCTGGCGGCGCTCGGCCAACGGGCGCAACAGCTCTGAGGCTCGCTGGTGCAGTTCTTGCGCAGCCCCCTGCGCCGCAGCAGCGACATAGCTCCCGAGATCGGTGAAGTCGAACTCCTCGAGGTACGCCGGGTCGATCACGACCTTGGTCACGACGCCGTGAGCGTCGACCGTCACCTCGACGGTGCCGTCGGCGACGGCGTGACGAGCGGTCAGGGCCGCTCGCTTTCGTTGTATGTCGGCGAAGTCGGCCATCTGCTCCTGCGCAAGGGCGAGCACATCAAGCAATTGGTGGCGGGCCTGGTCGTTGTTCACTGCCCGGTCCTGCCACCATTGATCAGACGGTTGACCTCCGCCTCGATCTCCTGGCCGATAACCGCTATCGACGCTTCAATCTCTTCGACTATATTGTTGCCGTTCTTGATGTTTCGCAACGCCTTGCTGGCCTTGTAGTCCTTGCCCTGCGCGCCGTGTCCGGCGCCATGACCGGCCGCCCCGGGTGCACCGGGTGAACCCGACGATGTCGAGGCGGCGGCGGGTACCGTCGCCGATCCCGCCTCCGCCGCAGTCACCGCATGGCTTGCCGCAGCGGCGAGCCCCGGCACCTTGGGCGCGCCGAGCCCGCCCGCCGGCGCCGACAACGCCGCACCCCCGCTGCCGGCCGCCTTCGGATCGAGCGCCGGCTCGCCTCCGAGGGCGCCCTTTCCGAGGTTCAACTCCCCTTCACGCAGCGGCATCTTCATGTTCGCGGCGTTGGCTGAGGTTGGCGTGGCGGCACCGGTTGCGGCGCCGAGCGCCTGCTGCACAGTGCTGGCCAAGGTGCTCAGAAGCCCGCTGGCGCCCATTGACTGCATCGCGTCGGTCGGAGTCGTGATTTGGCTATCCTGCGTCGAAATCGCTTGCCGGCCCGCGTTTCTGCTCCCGCAGGTGCAGGCGGACTTGCCAATGCTGGTCGCACTCAGACTCGGGGTCAGGGAGCCGCCCTGGCAGGTGCAGGGGCAGGGGTCGCCGGCTCCGGGCGTCGGCATGGTCGGTGTACCGGTGCCAGGGGTGTGCGGTGACGCGCTGACCGGGCCCGGGCCGGTGGGGGTACCGCCGCCGGGGCCATTGGACGGCGACGCCGATGGCCCGACCGGCCCACCCGGGCTGGGCACCGCTGCCCCCGGTGCGGGCTGCCCGAATGTCATGTTGGGGGGTCCGGGAAGATTCGGAAAATCGTTGGTCACCGCCTCCACGGTTGGGTTGTAGGTATCCCGAAACAGCTGCACGGCCAGTTGATAATCCGCGATGGACCGCTTGATCTGGTTGAGTTGGTCGACGGCTTGCTGGGCGGCGACGTAGCCGTCGCTGTTGTTGCGCAGGCGCCCGCCACCGTCCAGGTGGTATTCGGAATTGAATTGGTGGATGGCGTCGTCGAGCGTCGCCTGATTGAAGTTGCCCGAGTCGATCAGCTTGTCATTGGCGTCTGTCGGAAATCGGCTCTGGATGCTGCGGAACGCGCCGCTGAGCACTTGCAGACGGTTGGCCAGCGCGTCGGCCGACGGGGTGAAATCGTAGATGGAGGTCTGCGTGACGGCTTGGGAGGCAGCGTTGGCGGCGTGGGCGCTGGCGCCCGTCCAGTGGCCGTTGATGGCGTGGTTCATCGCATCTTTGAACGCGGTGGATTCGGTCTGCAGAGTGTTTCCGTGGTTGTGCCACGCGCTGGACAGAGTATCCACCTGAGCGGGCTTGAGCGCGTCGTTTTCTTTGCGGAGATCGACGAAAGTCTTACTCTCCCAGTTGATCGCGCCCGGGCCGTGCAGTTCGCTTTCGACTTGTTCGTAGGTGCCGTGGTCGGACAGCAGCCCGGGAACCTCGCCGAGAAGCTTGCTGTCGGGGGTGTACTTGTTGCCGGCGGTGTCGGTGGGCACCGCGAGGTCCGGCAGGTGGATGAGCTTACCGTCGGGACCCAGAAGCGCTTGTCGCTCCGGGTAATTGGTGTTGGTGACCCATGAGTCGTCGTACTCCCCGCCCATGCAGGCGCCGACGTAATTGGCAAATCCGCCCATGATCTCCTACTTCGTCCCCGGTACCGGGTGTTCTAGTTCTGGTCGGTCTTGGTTGTCGCGTTGGCCGCGTCTTGAGCGGTCTTGATGAGGTCTTTGGCCGCGGACAGTTGCGCAGTCAGATAGGTGGTCAGCGCCTTGCCGCGGGCGTTGAATGCGGACTCCAGGTTCAATGCCAATGGGTTTTGCGGTGTGCCGAAATATCCCTGCGTGTTATCGAGCCGGTCGTTGATCAGCGTCTGCAGCGCCGATTCGTAGGGGTCGACGGTTTTGGTGATCTCGGTGACCGCCGACGGGCTGAGGAACAGATTGTTGTCGCTTGTTGCGGCATCGAGCGGTCCGAACGGGTTGGTCATGTTGTCCTCCTAGGTGGTGGCACTGGGCACCAGCTGTTGTGCAATGTTCGAAGGTGAGGTCACCGCGCTGTGGCGTTCAATGGCAGCACCACCTCCTTCTCGATCCGGATCAGTACGGCCGCGCAGTTCACGAAGTTGCCGGCGGAGAACAGCAACACCAGGTCACCGACCTTGGCGAGTTTGCCGTTCATGAGATAGGCGAGATTGAGACCGAAGTCGGTGACGGTGAGATGGCCGAACTGCTGGGCGAATTCGTGTAGTCCCGGGGTTGGTCGCAGGCCCGATTCGCGCGCGAGCGCCTCGGTGATTCGGCGTGGACCGATGAACGATGGTGCAAACCAGGCGATTTCGTCAGGATCGCGCTCGGCGCGCCGGTAGCACTCGACGATGACGGCGATCGCGGTCCGGAAGCTGGCCATCGCGTTGGCCGCCACCGAACCGCCGGACTGCCGGTCATACTGCTCGAACCGCGCGATCCAGTTGTCCAATGTGGGGAAGGCCGGATCGTCGGGGCCGCGGTCGGCTCTGCTGCGCATCATGTCCGCTGACGGATTGTGTGATCGCGCGGCGCTCGAGAGTATCTGTGCGAAGCCGTTATTGCGGTTCAGGATCGCGCAGAACGCGCTGTCGCCCATGAGCGAGCCCTCGGTGACAGGGCTGGCCGCGTAGTCATAGCGGTCGAAGTAGTGGAAGCTGTCGCCGCCGGTGACCATCGCGTAGTCGCCGGCCCAGCCCTTGTCCAGTAGCGCGTCGGCGAGCATCAGCCCGTAGAGGCCCCCGGAGCAGAACTGGCGCAGTTCGGTGGCGGCGCCAGCAGAGATCTGACCGAGGAGGGACTGTTGGATCGAGTTCTGCAGCGGCCAGAAGTGCTCACCCTGATAGAGGGTCCCGCAGTGGAATGAGGCGGCCATGCTGGCCCCGGCGGCCGAGAGCAGTTGCGGGTCGAGCTGGGCGGCGGCCAGTTCGACCATCTGGTGTACCGACAGCATGTCCGCCGGGCAGCGCGATAGATGCCGCGGCCGCCCGGCGGTGTCGGTTCCGTCGGGGATGTATGCCGAGACGGCGCTAAGGTAGGCCAAGGTAATCCCGGCCTGTGTTCGTGAGCGCCCACTTGGCGGCGACTTCCATTTGGCGTTGCTTGACTCGGTCGAAGGCCTCCAGCAGGTTCGGCACGGTGGCCGGGACGATCTGGAAATCGCTCGTGCCTTCGTGCACCAGGTAGGCGCCGTCGTCGGCAACAATGATCAGGGTCAGGTGACTGGGATCGCGCAGTTCGTAGTCCAATGAGAAGTCGACAGCGGCCGACAGCAGTACCGAACCAGTGATCGCCGCATCACCAAGGACCACTTCAGGTGTCCGGTAGTCGTAGCGGCCTTCGCGTCGGGCCTCGCGGCCGGGAGGCGACTGTGGAAGCGCGTCGATGACGACCTGGGGGAAATCGTCACTCGCGCAGCCGGTGATGTGGATGTCCTGCCCGAAGATCAGCTGGTCCCCGGGATCCTGTGTGGCAATCGCACACTGACCGGTGCGCCCGATCACCGCCCACAACCGGTAGACGTTCTCGTCTTCGCCTTCACCGATGCGGCCGAATCCTTGCACCACGAAGATCGGGAATCGCAGTGCCTCGAGCATGCTGACGCGGGCTGGGGTGAGTTCGCCGCGCAGACGCGCCAAGGCTGCGCGACGCTCGGCCTCGACTTCACGCATGAATTGCGGCTCTGCGTGCCGGTAAGCCAGAGGGAACGGCAGATAGTCCAGGCCGAGGGACTCCCACGCGCAGCGGAATTCGAACCCGCTCAAAGACCACCGCTCGATACCGTAGCGCAGCGGCACGACGTCGTCGGTCATTGTGCGACACCGCCTTTGGCTGGGATCGATCGGAATGCGGCACATGGGAGGCCCGGGCTCGCCGGGCGGCGAACCCGGGACCTCACACGCACGGTCAGAACGATGCGGCGTTCGCCCGGTCCATCGCCTGCATGGCGGCTTGCTGATCCTGGGCCTGCAGCGTGGTGTTGCCGATGTGGTTGAGGGCGTCATCCATCATCTGGCTGACCTTCTGGTGGGCCTGCAGCAGAGCGGTGGAGCCTTCACCTTCATACACCGACGCCAGCGTGGTGAAGATGCTGTCGATGTCGCCGCGCACCTCCTGGATGGCCTGCACGCCGCTGGACACGTCGTCCAGCGAGGCGGCGTTCTGTGCGAACTCGTAACGAATTTCCATTGCTGTTGTCTCCCTTAACCGTTGTCCAGATTGGCGATCGAGCGCATGTGGGTGGAGCCCTTCTCGACGATGTCGTTCAGGGTGGCGATGAGCTGGTTGAAGTCCTCGTGCTGCTGTGCCGAGGTGTTTCCGTAGCCACCGGCGTAGGTACCCCGCCACGCGGCGGCGAGCATGGTCTGCTGCGTGTCGGCGATCTGGTGGAGCTTGGTGACCGCCATGTCCCGGGCGTGGGTGATCTGCTGAATCTTCTGCTCGGCCTCGGCCGGGGTGAGCTGCACTGTCATGATTCCGTGTTGCCTTTCTCGGGTGATCCTTGCATCCAATGGTGTTGCGGCTCAGACGATCTGCGTGCGGGCCTAAAAGTCCCCCCATCTCTCGCCGGAAAGCTCGACAAGCCGGTCGACGGCCTGGCTGATGGCGTGCTCCGAGCCCGCCTTCAGCGTGGTCCACAGCTGCCCGGTCGGCGAGGCGCTCGGTGTCGCGATGATCCTGCCCCGCGTGGTGTAGAAGACGCCGACGGCCGCCGAGGTGCGCGTGACCCGGTCTTGCCCAGCGACCACTGCGTGATAGTCGATCTCGGCGAATGCCTCTCGAGCCGCCAGAGCGATGCCGAGCGCCATCGCCGAGCGGGAGTCAGCACCAAGTGCGCGGACCCGATCGGCCATGACCGTCGGGTCGTGGGACCCGCTGAGTGCGTCGGCCATGGCGTCCAGTGGCGCGCCGATCGCCTGAATCTGGGCGGCTGCTGACGGAGGCAGTTCACCGAGCAGTACCGCGGTGGCATCGCAAAGTTCGGCGACGCAGCCGATGTCGCGAAGCAGCACCTGATCACCGATGCGGCGGGCCAGCACGCCGGTAGACCCGGTCCGGCCGAGGCAGACTCTGCAGGTGCCCTGTGGGGTGACCAGACGCATTGCCAGGGCGCGCTGCGGCCGTTGCAGCGTCTGCAGCAGTACAGCCAGATCGGTGTCCACCGCCCCGTCCACAACCAGCCCGCGACGGGTCAGCACCACGGTGGCCCGATCCCAGGCCGCCTGCTGTCCGCTGACCGTTGCGTGCCGCCGCCTCATCGCGAGTACGGCCGGAAAACTTTGTACGCCAACGCGAGCTGCCGCCGCGTGTAGCTCGTCGTCGGACAGCGTGAACTGTGGTCGTAGCGCGGTGGTCATAGAGTCAATTTCTTGTCGACGCCGATCACCGCAGGCGCAACCCACCGGTCCGACACCGCTTCCAGGGTGCGCTCGGGATGGTCGAACTCCGGTGCCGCTGGTTCATCGGCGGTCACCAGTTCATCGAACAGCGCGGTGTTCGCGCCCCAACTCACGTGGGACACCACGAACGGCGCGTCGGTCTGCTGCGCGGCGGGCAACCAGTTCTGGCCTTCAGGTGCCCCGATACCGGCTTCACCGCCACCGTCGAGGGCAGCTGCCGGGCGCGCCGACTCGAATTCGCGGTCGGTGTCGCCGCGGACGTGCCCCGCCAGCGGCGCATAGGGTGCGCCAGCCCCGTAGCCCGTGCCTGCGGCGGTGACCGCTGACGGCATCTTCTGGGGCGCCTTGGCGTCCTGGGAGCTGTTGGCGCCGTTGGGCTTCCACGGGGTCAGCGGTGGTGGCGGTGCTGCAGCGCCACCACCGATACCCGATGCCGCCGAACTGGAACCTGCGGTCCCGCCGGAATGCGCGCCGGCCGGCGATGTGGCGTTCTTGTCCGCGGCGCTCCCGGTGAGGTGCGGTGGCATGGGCTGATCCCACCGCTCGGCCAGGGTGCTGCAGGCGTCCTCATACTGGTGCATGACGGTCGCGGCGTCGGACTGCTGACCTGCGGCCGCCTCATCGAATTCGGCGAACTGGCCGGTGAGTATCGCGCCGTTGTAGGCCGCCAGGGAGTCCATCACGTCGTGCGCCGCTTTGGCCTGTATGGCTTCGGCCACCGTCGGCATCGCCAGTACGGCAACGGTATTGGCGACGGCGGCGGCCTCGGCGCGCTGACCGTTGGCCGCCGCACTCAAGCTGACCGCCTGCAGCCAGCTGCCGAATTCCTCGAGGCGGCGCACTGCGGCGGCAGCCCCCTGGCTGTCGTTGGCGGCCTTGAACCGCTCCAGAACCGCGTCGAAATCTGTAGACACGCTGGCCAATTCGTCGGCGACCCGCACCCAGGCCGCTCCCGCTTCGCCGACCGACGACGGGCCAGGCCCGTCGGTCAGGTCACGCGCGAGCTGCTCGGTGCTGCGCGATTCCCACGCGACGTCGGTGAAACCCACGCTCGATGTCCCCTTCAGATCGGCGCCTGCCGGCGCCCGTCGGATCGGCGGTTCAGACCACCGTGTCCTGGTCTGCGTCCACCACACCGTTGTTCTGTGCGCGCAGCGTCAGTGCTGCACCGCGCAACTGGTCCACTCCGGCATCGGTGGACGTGGTGAATTCACTGTGTACCTCGTTGAGAGTGGTGGCCACGCGCTGGGACACCTCGTCGCGGCCCGGCGCCGTCACCGTGAGCGCGGGCGCCTCGGTGCGCATCACATGCTCGATCCGGGCGGCCAGCGTTTCCAATTGCTTTGTCGCATCGGCTACTTCGTCGGGCTGAAGCGAAAGACCGGTGTTGGTTGGCATGGGCGTGCTCCTCGCGTCAAATTCGCAATTCGATATCAGGTGTGTCGTTGAACTCGACCTCTCCGATCACCGGAGGGGCCGCCGTGCCGAGATCGCCGACGATCTCGTCGCCCTGGTCGGAGGTGTGCAGGAACGAGGCAGCCTGGTGTCCGCTGACACTCGCTTTGCCGGCGGCCGGCGAGCCGGCGCCCATCATCCCGGCACCGCCCATCCCCACCCCGGTGGACGCAGCCACCGTGCGGGCCCCGCCAGTCTGCGCCGGGGCCACCGTGGCAGCGACCTCGGTCGGCGGCGACGCAAGCGCCACCACCGGGCGGGAAGTGGGCGTGGCGACCGCAGGGCCACCACCGAAACCGCCGGGACCAAGGGCCGCCGCGGCCGCGCCGCCGCCTGCACCCCCCGGCAGTGCGTCGGACGTTGACACGTTCTCGCCCATGGGATTCTGGCCGGGGTCAGCGGGCGGATGGTCCTGGGACGCTTTGCCCGCGGATTGCACGCCGCTGCTGATGGCGCCGGTCCCGCTGGAAATGCCACCGGCAGCCAGCTGGGCCACCGGCGCGAGCGCGGACAGCACCTGGGGGGCCTCGGCCACCAGCACAGGCGCCCCTGCCGTGGTGACCGCCGCCGCCTCCGTGGCCAGCGCGCCCTGTAGTTGGGTGACCACGGTCGCGCCCATCGAGATGGCCTTGGTGGCCGCGGAGACCGCTGCGATCCATCCCCACGGGAAGATGATGTTCGGGCCGATCGCCGCCATCGTGGCCTGAAAGTCGCCGATGATCGTGAGCAGGTGGATCTGCCCTTGGTGCACCTGGGCGGCGGCGTTTGCGACGCTGCGCCGCAACTCCATCGACTGCTCACTGACCCGCGAGCCGTCTTGCATTGCGGCGGTGGTTTTGCTGGCCGCTGCAGTGCCGGCCTGCCCAGTCCAACCGTCCTGCAGGCCGGCCAGCGCCTGCTGCAACGGACCCGCATTGCTCTCGAACGCCTTCGAGATGCCGGTGAACATCTGGGTTGGGTCGGCGTTGCCGAAATTACCCGAACCCAGCGTTCCGAGTGCGTCGGTCACCGGCTGAATCAGCGACATCGGGTCGAATCCGCCTGTCCCCGGCGCAGACTGAGGCGTGGGGCTTGGCTGGTTGGGTGTGCCGGAGTCGTGCGAGGACGTGTTGTCGGCCGGGGCGTCTGGTTTCGGGGCGTCGGGCCGGACCGGGGCCAGGCCGAGCCGGGACAAGACGTCGCGCACCGGCAGATTGAGGTAGTCCACCAGGTTCTGTTCGTGCGCTGCGATGACGGGTGCGGCGTCGCCAACCGGCAGGTGGTGCGCCACCTGGCCTGTCGGGTTCGCCTGCGGCGTCACTACATCGGCCATGGGCGGTCCCGGTTCTAGGCCTGATCTGTCTGCTGGAACGCGACTTTTGCCGCATCAGTTGCGGCGCCGACCCCGGCGTGCACTGCGCCCACCAGCAATGTGCTCGTCAGGTTATTGGCCTGCGCCGGTGCATAGGCGGTCAGGTATGTCGCACCAATGGGGCCGACCGCCGCAGCTGCCGATCCGAGCATCGCGTTCGAGTCCGCAGCCCCTGCCGCGGAAATGGCTTCCGACGCCGCCGCGTTAACCGCGGCGAACGCGTCTAAAAGTGTTGGCACTACCTCAAATTCGGTTGCCACCACGGATACCCACTTCCCCCATCGGGATGGCCGCTGACCATTGCAACGTAAAACGGATTCGGCACGCGTGCAAATACCCGCGCAGCCGGTGCAGGCGATTTAAGTCGGACGCTGCGTAGTCTTCATTCGCCGGTAACCTTGCGCCCGCGGTCCAAGTGCACGGTGGTGCCGTCCCAGCGGGTCAACGGCTGGGCGGCGAGGTCACCCATTCGGACGGTGAATTCACGCAGCAGGAACTGCTGGCGCTCGGCCGCGTGCGTAGCCGCGGCATGGGCCGTGCTCACGATGATGTCGGCCAGCGCGTCGGCACCGTGCCGGTAAGCCGTTGGCGCCAAAAGCAATCCAGTCATCGCGCCAGAGCCGTCGACCTCGACGCTCACCGATTGGTCGGCGCTGCTCATCCGCACCCGGATCGATCGGCAGTGCTCGTCCATGGCCTGCATCAGATCGCGCTGCTTGACGATCCGCGCGATCACAGCATCAGCCAGACCACCGGTCATACCGGCCTCAGCCATGAACCCGGCGGTGCCTCGTCGGCAGCGCGCAATCGATCCTCCGCTTCAGCCAACTCGTCTTCGGTTGCCAGGCCTAACGTGCCGATCACCGGGTCGGCTACGCCTTGGCTGGTCAGCGCGCGGCGCATGTGGACCTGGGCACGCATCGCCGAAATCCTGCTCAGCAAAAGGATTTCGTGCGCCAGGTCTTCGGGCGCTCGGCGCAACTCTGCGGCATCGATCTTGATCGCGGTCGGCAGTCCACGATCGGTTGTCGTGACGCGAATACCACCGCCTGGCGAACTGACCGGCCCCAGCGCCATATGTCTCACCCCCGGCTGCCTCGAGATGCACGCATTCGCAAACTTAGTACACTCGCCCTCGATCCGGCATCGGCGATACAGTGAGGCGGATCCTCTGGATGAGATCAGGCAGCCAAATTCGCATCGTGGGCAACGTTCGATGAACGCGTGTGCGCGGCCACTAGCGTGGCCCCCGGAGTCCGACCCGAGAGAAGGTAGGAACCGACGTCGATGAATGGCACCAGGGACGCGCAACGGGTGTTCGACGCCGGCGTGTTGTCGCTCGGGATCCCCATCGACGGTATTGAGGCCGAACGCGACAACCACTATGCCGCTAGAGCTTTCAAGCGTGCCACCGAGTGCGACCCGGGCATGTGCGACGCCTGGTTGGGCCGCGCTGCGACCGGTGAAACCACCGCCGAGGTACTGCACCACCTCTACCGCACCAGTGGGGCGCTGTCACGCGAGCAGCGCCGACTCGGCCTGCCGCCGCGCGCGCTTAGTGGCCGGTTTTCCACCGGCCTTTACCTGGACTACACGCTGAGCACGTCGACTGAGGTGCATCTGGCCTATGCAGCCAGCCTCATTGCGGGCAAGGACTACGCCGAAGCGGAACGGGTGCTCAGTGAACTCGACGCGATGCGCGCTGCCACGCCGGGCGGGGATACCGAATCCGCCGAGATTTACGACTACATGTGCGGAGTGCTTCACTTCACCACTCAGCGGTGGCCCGACGTACTCAACGCGCTGACCCGCTCGCCGTCCTTCACCGACGACTATATCGCCGCCGGCGCGCACCTGATGGTGGGCTCGGCCTGCGCTCAGCTCGGGCTGTTCAGCGAAGGCTTGCGGCGACTTGACCAGGCGATCGACGGGCCCATCCCGGCGGCGCGGCGCGCAGCAGAATTCTGCAAGGGGCTCACCCTGCGCGAAACAGGCGATGAAGCCGAGGCCCGGCGGACCTTTGAGCGGATCTATAGCGAGGAGCCCGGATTCGAGGCCAATCACACCGCCCTCAACGACCCGAAATACCGGCTCATCGTCACAACCAAGGAAATCATCGACTCCCGCACCGACAAATGGGATCCCGCCAGCGTCCCGTCGGCGACGGGCCTGGACGCGGCGACCCTCTCCGAGCGTGGTGACGAGTACCTGCGCACCGCGCAGGCTGAGCTGGACCGCCAGGTCGGGTTGGCCGAGGTCAAGTTGCAGGTCGCCAAGTTGCGTTCAGCGGCTCGGCTGGCGAAAGTCCGGGAGGACAAAGGACTGACCACTGCGGCACGCAGCCTGCACCTGGCCTTTACCGGACCACCAGGAACCGGCAAGACGACAATCGCTCGAGTGGTCGCTCAAACGTACTGTGGCCTCGGACTTTTGAAGACACCCGCAGTCATCGAGGCCAAGCGGCAGGACTTCGTCGGCCAGCATCTGGGTAGCACGGCGATCAAGTCGTCGGCGCTGATCGACAGCGCCATGGACGGTGTCCTGTTCATCGACGAGGCCTACACCCTGATCCAGACCGGTCTAGCCGGTGGTGATGCGTTCGGGCGGGAGGCGGTGGACACCCTGCTCGCACGAATGGAAAACGACCGGCACCGGTTGGTAGTGATCATCGCCGGGTACGACGCCGACATCGACCGGCTCCTGGCTGCCAACGACGGATTGGCATCCCGGTTCACCAAGCGGATCCGGTTCGCGTCGTACAGTCCCGCCGAACTCGGCGACATCGGCACGGTGATAGCTCGCAGCCGCGACGCCGAACTGTCTGCCGAAGCCCACACCGAGCTGGTTTCGGCGTGTACCCAACTGTGTCGCGCACAATCGGTGGACCGCGACGGTCGCGCGCGGCCGGCCATCGACCTGGCCGGCAACGGACGGTTCGTGCGGAACGTGATCGAATCCGCCGAGGAAGAACGCGAGTACCGGCTGAGCGAAAGCCACGGCTTCGACCTCGAGTCTCTCGATGAAGCGGACCTGATGCGCATCGAAGCAGCTGACATGAAGGCAGCGCTGCATAGTGTCCTGACCAGTCTCGGCCTCAACACCCAGCAGGGAATCTCGTGACACCACATAACGACGGCGCCGACCTCGACACCGGACCAATCGAGGTTCGGACAACAAATCCGAATGCAACTGCACAGCAGCGTGATTCGTTTGCCACGAGCTTCACGACTGCCGAACCCGACGTGCCGCCCGGGCACCCCAAGTCCCTGTTGCCCACGGCCAGAGAACTAGGTCTGGCTCGAAAATCCAGACCTCAACACGGCTGGCGCAACATAATTCGCCAACTTGGCGGAGACACGCTCAACTTTGGCGACTCCGCCGGCGCATCAGTCACCATGGCATTCACCAACCGGGCCATCCGCCCCATCAGCGGGTCGTTCAGTGTCGCCGTACTTTCGTTAAAGGGTGGCGTCGGCAAAACAACCACTGCCGTCTCGCTGGGCGCCACCTTGGCCTCCATGCGCGGCGACCGAGTCATCGCCGTCGACGCCAACCCCGACCTCGGCACCCTGGCCCAACGGGGCCCGAGCGAGACCCGCGCCACGGTGCGGGACCTCCTCGCAGACCAGCGGGTCGACCGGTACTCCGACGTCCGACGGTACACCTCGCAGAGTTCATCACGACTGGAACTGCTTGCCTCAGAACGTGATCCGGCAGTATCAGAGGCTTTCTCGGAAGCAGACTACCGAGCCGTGCACGACATTCTGCAAAGGTTCTACAACATCGTCCTCACCGACTGCGGGACCGGGCTCACCCACTCGGCGATGGCCGGGGTGCTCGACGAGGCCGACGCGTTGGTTCTGGTGCTCTCACCGGCCGTCGATTCGGCGCGTAGTGCGTTGGCCACCTTGGACTGGCTACAACATCACGGTTATGCCCGGCTGGTACCGAATACCCGCGCGGTGATCAGTTGCGCTCGCCCCGGCCCGGTGCCGGTCGACATATCTCAACTGTCACAACACTTCTTACCCAGAGTGCATTCGGTGTGCGTCATCCCCTACGACCGCCATCTGGCCGCGGGCGCGGAAATCTCACTCGAGCTGATGGGCCGCAAGACCAGGCAGGCCTACGCCGATCTCGCGATGTCAATTACCCAGGACTTCGCAAAATGACGCGGATCAGGGTTTAAGCCTGCAAGACCTTGAGCTGCCCGCCGAACCCGGCCTGCACCTCAACGCCTACACCGCACCCGCGGGCACGCCGACGGCGGTGGATTTAAGGCTTCTAGCGTCTGTTGGGCGGCCACCCAACAGACGATCGCGACCGAGCTCGAAGCACCCAACGGATAGTCCAACCCGTTCAGCGGTACCAGTTGGCGGACCGGCAATTCGCCACGCGCCAGCCTCGGTAGGTGATCGGGTAGCCAACAAGCCAATCAGACGACGATTCCGTACGTTTTGACCTTCCGGTACAGGCTGGACCGTGACATCCCCAAATGAGCCGCTGCGGCAACACGATTCCCGCCCGTGTCTCTCAGTGCCGCAACGATCGCGTCGCGTTCAGCCGCTTCCAACGGTGTCAGCGCGTGTCGCGGCGCCGTCTGGCAGTACCCCGGCAGATCCGATTCTTGAATCTCCCCCGCCGGCCTGCGTCGCAGTGCATGGACCAACGCCTCACGTAGCTGAGAAATGTTGCGCGGCCACGAGTAACGTGCGATCAAGCGCTGCGCCTGAGGACTGAGTCTCACCTTTCGTTTAGGCGCAATCCCTCTCAACAGCGCTGTAGTAAGCGCCGGCAGATCGTCGGTACGGCACCGCAGCGGCGGGATCGTTATGGACGCCTCGAAATGGTGCAGCAGTTCGCAAAACGGCAGGTCGGTGGTCGCCTCGGAATCCGAACTGGTGGCCGCCACCCATACCGGCCCGTTCGCCGCAGCAACCGCGGTCAGGTACGCATCCAGCAGTTCGACGCCGTCAGTGCTCACCTGATCGATATCACGGATGATGTGCAGCGTGGGCTCAGCGGATTCGCCCAGCAGTGAACTGAGATCGGAGAGCGCACCGTCGACTCCCAATTGGCCGGCGTCCACAGAAATCGCTCTTCCTCCCGGATACACCGAATGGAACAACTCCGCCACCAAGGTGAATTTGCCCGACCCAGACTCACCGACAACGAGTGCGGCCTGGCTTCGTTCGAGGACCTGTCGCAGGTCAGCGCAGGCCCGCGTCCAGGCTGGCGTGGCGCCGGCGGCCATGGCGTCACGCGAATGCCACAACCCGCCGACGATCTGAGACGTTTGCGGCGTCGCAACCGCAACCTGGGGCAATTGCTGATCGCTGAAATCATCCGGCGAACCAGTTTGACTCGAGGTCACCGTCTCAGCGATCACCACCATGCCGGCCACCTCAACGCCGGCCAAAATTCGGACTCCTCGAACACGGACAAGGCGATCCCCCGGCAGAGTAATCGTGTCGCTCACCCGGTCCTTACCGGCCATCAGAAACACTGCGTACTCACGCATGATGCGCTGTTCGTCGGCGTCGAACATCTGCTGTGCGGCGGAGCTGGCTACGAATACCGAATCCCCGAACGCGAAAACGGCCTGGCGCGCTGAGCGCGCAACGACCTTGAGATAGGTCTCGAAGATCGCTCGCTGTGCTTGACCGCGGTCAAGCAGAAAGTTGCGCCCGATATCCTTCGCCGCGCTCTTGACCAGGGTATGCATCAACGGACTCCACGAGGACGACAGCGTCGAGATGTCCAGCACTCCCTCGACACGGCCTGTCACGGGGTCGATGACCGGGGCCCCAGTGCAGGCGAAGAGGTGCAGATTCTCACTGAAGTGCTCGGGTCCCACCACACTGATCGGCTGTCCCGATTCGAACACGGTGCCGATTCCGTTGGTGCCCATCGTCGACTCGGCATAGCTGAATCCAGGCGCCAGATGCACCCGGTCGAGCAACCGGGCCACTGCCGGCGAGCTGTCGATGCGCTGAACCACTCTCGCTTTCTTGTCAGTCAGAGCAATCACCAGCGGCATATCCGCGGTGTCGACTTGCAGTTGCTGCAGCACCGGCCGGGCGCACCGCACGAGCAGCGAGGCTGCGTCGATTTCCTCGGTGAACTGCGCGTTCGGATGCGAAATGTCCACGCCCGCGGCTTGGCTGCGCTCCCACGACGCGACCACTACGTCCGAGACCCCGGCGGCGCCACTGCCGCCGTACTCCAGGAAATCCGCACGGGCGGCCGCAACCCGCAACATGCGGGCGGAACTGTTGGGCATGGCTCACCTCCTGAGGTCATATCCAGTCTGAACGAGACGCGCATCACAGCCAAGGCAATCGGTGTCCCATCTTGGGACACCCCCGATGGCTGAGACATGGACCACGCTTTGTCCAGCGGTGTGGCGCAGAGCACAACATGCCACCCCAGTCCACGCATTCACATATGCGAAATTCCATGAACGGAGCGCCATGGGCACCCTCATAAACATCGACAACGGCGGCACGCTGACCGACATCTGTGTCTGGGACGGGAACGCGTTCGCCTTCACCAAAACGCTGACGACGCCCCACGATCTATCGGAATGTCTTTTCACCGGCATCGAAAAAGCGTCAGATGCACTGTACGGCGAGGCCGACATCACCAGGCTCTTGCACGCCACGGAGCACATTCGCTATTCCACAACGCAGGGCACCAATGCGCTGGTGGAACGACGCGGTCCAACGGTCGGCATTCTCACCACCATTCGCGGCCTGGATACCAGCATGCAGCGTGATGGCGCTGAGAAAAAGTTGTTCTCCGGACTGGTGGGCGACCGCTTCCTGACGGTCGACACCGAGGCCGACCCCGAATTCGACGCAGTGCAGAAGATCAACCGGCTCACCACCCTGGGTGCCGCCCGCGTCGTGATCGCCGCGTCCTCTCCCGAGGAGGAACGACAGCTGCGGCATGTGCTGCTGCGCAAATTCCCCCGCCATCTGCTCGGTTCGGTGCCGCTTATCTACAGCTGGGAATTGGCCGGCGACCGTAACGACGCCCGACGAGTGTGGTCGTGCGTGGTCAACGCCTTCCTGCATCCCACGATGGAACGGTTTCTCTACAGTGCAGAACGACGATTGCAGACCTACAAGGTGGCCAATCCCCTTCTGGTCTATCGCAACGATGGCGCATCGTCCAGGGTCGCGAAATCGATTGCGCTCAAGACTTATTCATCGGGACCTCGCGGTGGACTGGAAGGTACCGCAGCCCTGGCTCAGGTCTACGGCTTTCCGCACGCCCTCATGATGGACATCGGCGGCACCACCACCGATGTCGGCGTGGTCGAACATGGTGCGGTCGCTGTTGCCGAGCGAGGCGCCATTGAGGGCGTACACATCTCGTACCCGATGAGCGACGTAACCTCCTCGGGCGTCGGCGGATCGTCCGTGATCCAGGTAGTCAACGGCGAGATCACCGTCGGCCCGCAGTCGGTCGGCGCCGCACCCGGTCCCGCCTGCTTCGGCTTCGGTGGCAAACAGGCCACCATCACCGACGTCAATCTGCTGCTGGGCATCCTGGATCCCGACACCTACCTCGACGGCACTTTCACCCTGGACTCCAGCCGATCGCGCGCGGTGATCAGTGAGACGATCGCGCAGCCGCTCGGAATGTCGTTGGAAGAGGCGCTGATCCAGATGGAGCGCGCTTACTTCCAGGCGTTGTCGGAGTCGTTTGCCGCACTGGTCACCGAGGACACCACGCTGCTCGCGTTCGGTGGCGCCGGACCAATGAGCGCCACCGGCGCGGCCCGGCTGGCAGGCGTCAAACAGGTGCTTGTCCCGCGCACCGCGGCGGTGTTCTCGGCTTTCGGCATCTCTTTCTCCGACATCGGCAAGACCTACGAGGTCGCCGTCGGCGAACCCACTACCAAAGCAGCCGTCGAAACCCACAACGCGTTGCTGGCCCGTGCTGAACGTGACATGTTCCAGGAGGGTTATGCGCTGGCCGATTGCGAGACGTCCTGGCAGTTGCTCGTCGAGAACCTTGACGACGGATCGGTATCGCGACTGCCTTACCGGCCTGGCGACGAGGTGGATTACCCGGGTGCCGCGGTTTCGCTGCAGCTGACGGCGGCTGCGCCGCTGTCGCATCCGCAGCTGACCGCGGATGCCGCAGTAACCGCCACCGCGGCAGCCGCGGCGGGGACCCGGCAAGTCCGGTCTTCTGCCGCCTGTGTCGAGGACGTCGCAGTGTACGTGCTGGACGACCTGAACATTGGTGACGGAGGCGAAGGCCCCGCGATCATCGAGGGCCCCTTTTTCACCGCGCGAGTGCTACCCGACTGGTCATTCCGCGTCACCGCCGCCGGCGACCTGCTCCTCAACGATAAGTCCTGACCGCCAGACCGAAAGAAAGGAGACTTGCCATGCGAGTCCCAATGACCGAGTACCTCGTCATCGACCTGGACACCGAACGCTGGGTATGCCGGGTATGCACTCAGGACATGGGTTCGGCACACGACACCTACAAGTCGGGAACCCTTGTCTACGACCGTGATCCGCGCGAAATCCATCAGCCGATCATCGATCCCGAGCGCTACGAGTACACCTTCAGTCCAGACCCGACGTACTGCCGAATCTTGGAGTACTACTGCCCGGGATGCGGCACGCAGATCGAATGTGAATATCTGCCGCCGGGACATCCGCCGGCGGTGGACATGCTCATCGATGTTGCGGCCCTGCGCAAGCAATGGGCGGCCCGCGGCCAGGACGCCGAAGCGGTCTTCAACTACGGGCCGGGCGACGACGCCCAGAAGTACACCGCCGCTCTCAAGGCCGCCGGCCACCTGCATTGACCTTTCGACTGACCTGTACAGGAGAACACCAGATATGAAACGCATTTCGGTCGACATCGGTGGTACTTTCACCGACTGTTTCTTCGTGTGGGACGACATCTACGTCGACGCCAAGGCGCTTACCACGCACCACAACCTTGCCATCGGCTTCAACGATGCTCTAGACCTGGCGTGCAAACGCGCCGGGCTGGACCGTTCCACGGCGCTGTCTGAAGTGGACTCAGTCCGCTACGCCACCACTTTGGGCACGAATGCGCTCATCGAGCGCAACGGGCCCAGAGTCGCGGCGATCGTCACCCATGGGTTCGAGGACACCATTCCGCTCTCGAGGGGCCGCGGCTACGGCGAAGGCCTGGATTACGGTATGCAGCAGAATCTTCCGGCTGCGGAGCGTCCCGAACCGCTGGTGCCGCGGGCGATGATCCGCTCGGTCAAGGAGCGGATCAATTCCGCCGGAAAGGTTGTGGCACGCCTCGATTCCGAAGATGTCCGCACCATGGTGCGCGAGCTGGTGGACGCCGGTGCGGAAGCGATCGTGGTGTCGCTGGTCAATGCCACCGAAAACCCCGAGCACGAACTGGCGATCCAGGAGATCATCCTCGACGAGTTCCCGCCGCACGAGCTGGGCGCCATCCCGGTGCTGCTCGGCCATCAGGTGTCGGGCCGCAAGGGCGAATACGTGCGCGCGACGTCGACGATCATCGACGGCTACCTGCACGAGATCATGTTCCACGCGCTAGCACAGCTGTCGAGCAACCTGCGCGACTTCGGCTACGACAAACCGATGTTGGTGATCCACAACTCAGGCGGTATGGCGCAGATGAACTCCACTGACGCGCTGCAGACCATCCACTCCGGTCCAATAGCCGGTGTCGGTGCGGCCGAACACCTTTCGAACGAAACGCGGCTCGGCCACGTCATCGCCACGGACATGGGCGGCACGTCATTCGACATCGGCCTGGTGCCCGAGGGTGGGGTCAAGCACTACGACTTCCTGCCCACCATCGACCGCTGGCTGGTATCGGTACCCATGGTGCATCTCGACACCCTGGGCGCCGGCGGCGGTTCGATCGCCAGCTATGACCGCATCCACAACTCGGTCAAGATCGGCCCGAAGTCGGCCGGTTCCAATCCTGGTCCGGCCTGCTACGACCGCGGCGGATTGAAACCCACCGTCACCGATGCCGATCTGCTGCTGGGCTACCTGGACCCGGACAACTACGCCAACGGCTACATCAAGCTCAATCCGAAGCGGTCGTTGTTCGCCATCGAAGAGGAACTCTGCGACCACCTCGACATGGACCCCATCGACGTCGCCCGAGTGATCAAGGACGGCGTCGATGAGCAGATGGCCATCGGTATCGGTAAGGAGCTGCGTGTGCGCGGCTACCTTCCAGAGGATTTCACCATGCTGGCCTACGGCGGCAACGGGCCGCTGCACGCCTGCGGGGTGGCCCGGCACGCCGGGATCAAACGCGTTCTGGCACCGCCGTTCTCGTCGGTATTCTCCGCGTGCGGTGCCGGCAACATGAAACAGCTGCACTTCCACGAACGCGGTGTGCACGTGACGATGTACAACGCCACCACCCGGGCCCTGTTCGAGGATTACGACGAGTTCAATTCCGTGGTGGCCGAATTGGAGGCCCGCGGCCGCGAAGACCTGATCCGGCAGGGCTTCTCCGCAGAGGACGTCAAGTTCCGGCTCGAGTTGGACATGCGCTACGGCAATCAGTTGCTCACCCAGGCAGTAGCGCTCTCGAACATCAACCGCATCAACGGGGTTGGCGACGTGCTGGAGATCATCAAGATCTTCGGCGACGTCTACAGCCATAGGTTCGGCGCGTCCTCGGCCGCACCCGAGGCCGGGATCCGCTGCAGCACCGTACGGGTGGCGTCATACGTCGACGGCGACGTGGTGAACTTCGAACCCCTCGAGCACGGCGGAACCCGCGCCGCCGCGGCGCCGGTAGGCACCCGCAAGGCCCACTTCATCGGCATCGACGACCCGATCGACACCCCGCTCTACGACGAGACGGCGCTGACCTCCGACAGCGTCATCGCCGGCCCGGCGATCGTCACCACCGAGAACACCACGTTTCTCGTCGAACCCGGCTGGCGGCTGGAGCCCACCGCCCAGGGCGCCGTCTGGTTCCTGCAGGACTGACCCGAACCTCCACGTAAGGACAACACATGACCACAGTCAACGACCGCCCGGCCGGCAAGCTCACCGCGACCGAGCAGCAGTGGGTCGACCAGTTCATGGACGAGACCACCCTGTTCCTGGGGCCTGACCCGGAAATCATGCGCAGCCACAGCATCTCGGCGCGCTCACTGCACGAGGAGGTGGCGATCGCGGCCGGCGTGGACCGGCTGCAGGTGGAGCGCATCCGCAAGCGCATCGCCGGCGCCCTGGACGAGGGCTACGAGATGTGCGAGGCCCAGGGTGCGGCGCCCGGCGCCAAATGGGGTGACCTGACCACCGCCATCTACACGGGTTCCGGCGACGTGTCCTACCTTTCGTGCCACGGCGTCATCGCCTTCAGCGCGATCCTGCACCACCCGATCCGCTACATCATGAAGTACTGGAAGGACGAGCCGACCGTCGGGATCAACCCCGGTGACGGCTTCATCCACAACGACGCCCGGTTCGGCAACGTGCACAACACCGACCAGTCGATGATCATGCCGATCATCCGCAACGACGAGATCATCGCCTGGGTTGCGGCCACCATCCACGAGGGTGAGAACGGGGCCTGCGAACCCGGCGGCATGCCCTCGGGTTCGGAGACCGCGTTCGACGATGGGCTGCGGATGAGCCCCTTCAAGATCGTCGAGCGTGGCGAACTGCGCCGAGACCTGCTGACGTTCCTGCAGCATTCGGTGCGCGATCCGAAACTTCAGCTCGCGGACCTGAAGGTGAAGATCACCGCGGTGCGCAAGATCATGGAGCGCATCGACAAGGTGATCGACGAGGTGGGGGTCGACACGTTCGTGGCCGCGCTGCGCACCACGGTGGAGGACGTCGACGTCGAGGTACGGCGGCGCATCGCCGAATTGCCGGACGGCACTTACCGTTTCGACCAGTTCATGGACAGCACGCTGAAAGAGAACATCCTGATCAAGTTCGCCTGCAAGATCACGGTCAAAGGCGACCACATGACCGTGGATCTGCGCGGAACCGGTCCGGAGATCCTCAACCGGGCCATCAACTCACCGCTGTGTTCGGTTAAATCGATGATGATGCAGGCGATCCTGGCGTTCTGGTGGCCGGACCTGCCGCGCTGCACGGCCGCGATGAGTTGCATCGAGATCATCTCCGACGAGGGCACCTGGGCCGATGCCTCCTACGACGCCCCGATGGGACAGTCGCTGCAGGCCTCGTTCCGCGGCTTCTCCTGCATGCAGGCGCTCTACAGCCGGATGTCGTTCTCCACCCCGCACAAGTACTCCAACGTGGTGGCCAACTGGTTCAACCAGATCAACACGTTCTTGTGGGGCGGCATCACCCAGCACGGCGACATGGTGGGCAACCTGTGCGCCGACCTCAACGGGATGCCCGGCGGCGCGAAACCGTTCCGGGACGGCGAAGACGCGGTCTCGCCGCTCTTCTGCGCCATGGCCGACACCGCCGAGCAGGAGGTGATGGAGGAAGAGGTGCCGTTCATGCAGCTGGTCGCCAAGCGTCTGGTCCGCGACAACATGGGCTTCGGCAAGTTCACCGGCGGCATGGGTTACGAGATGATCGTGGCCGCCGAGGGCACGCCGCAATGGGGATTCATGACGGTGACCTCGGGCGCCAAGTTCTCCTCGATCTACGGTATGTACGGTGGCTACGGCTGCGGCACCTACCCGTTGGCAATGGTCAAGGGCACCAACGTGTACGAGCATTTCCGGCGCGACAACAAGACCTTCGACCTGTCCATCGAGAAGGTGATGAACGAACGCCCGTTCCCCGACGGCCGCTACTCCACCTATCACATGGGTCTGCAGTTCGACCTGGCCAAGGACGGCGAGCTCTACATGATCAGCCAGGGCGCCGGCGGCGGTTACGGTGACCCGTTGGAGCGCCTGCCCGAATCGGTGGTCCGCGACGCCGAGCTGGGCCGGATCAGCCAGAAGGTCGCCGAGGACATCTTCGGGGTCTGCTACGACGCGTCGACGTTCCGCCTCGATGTGGCCGGCACCGAGGCGGCTCGCGCCGCGGCACGCACGAGCCGGCTGCAGCGTGGAAAGCCGTTCGCCGAGTTCTGCAAGGAGTTCGTCACCCCCGAACCGCCGAAAGATCTGCCGTACTACGGCTCCTGGGGAACGTGGACCGAGGACGATCAGGACATCACCGCGACCGTGTACTCCATCGACGGTCCTGAGCGGGTATGCGCACCGCTGGCCGACCTTCCCATCGTGATGGTTCCCGACCGCCGCGAGGTCAAGATCGGCAAGCTCCAGGCTCGCATCGCTGAACTCGAGGCCAAGTACGGCGAGCAGACCACCCAACTCACCTGAGAGCGATGGCGGCCCCGGCACTTCCCGGGGCCGCCGCCACCCAAGCCCCGAGAAAGGCAGTTCCATGAGTGTGACAGCGTTGACTGCCGCCACGCCGAGCGGGCGTAGGCGACCACTGTTGATCGACGACGCCGACTACTGCACCGCGGTGGTCCGCCAGGGCGCACCGATTCCGTGGACCGACACCACCCTGGCGGCAGGGCATTTCGGCCAGGTGCGGGCCCTGCTCGATCCCGATGCGCTCTGGATCGACGTCAGCCGGCTGCTCGGCGCGCACACCGACGCACGCCCCGACCTGGTCGCCGCTATGGGTGCCCGCACCCGCACCGGCTATCCACTGCGCACCCTGCTGACGGATTCCGAAGTGCTGACGGCCAGCCGCGAGATGCTCGAGACCGTGGCGCGCACGGCACGACGCCCGTTGCTCCTGCACCTGCCGTCGCCGGCCTGCTGGCTTGCCTCGGCACACCGGCTCGCGGGCACCCCGCTCGATGAGATCGACGCCGACCGGGGCGACAGCGCGTCGATGTACATCGCCGAATGGCTAGGGCAGCTCGGTTCCCTGCCCATCGCACTGATCCTGCTCGATGCGCGCGACTCCTCTTTGGCTGAAACCTTGGCGCCCTACACCGCCGTGGCCAACGTGGCGTCGCACTTCGACTGGACGCTGGCGATGTGGAACACCGACGGAATATGCACGGCGGCAGGTGATCCCGGTATCGATATCCTCGGGCCCGAGTTCTGGGCCGACGATGCGGACCTCGCGCACACCGTCCCGGACGCCGACGTGCTGGTGACCTGCATTCCCGCGTCGGCATCACCTGAACGCGTCCTCGACCAACTCGCGAAACTGACCTGACGACGGTCATCAAACACACATGGTTCAAAACGGCGTGAGCGCGGAGTAGGCGTCGTGAATCAAGTCGCGACGCCGCCGGACCGCCGGTTCCGCTTCTCCACGTCGGCGAGCACCTCAATCTGCTCGGCCTGCTCGCGTTTGGCTTCCGCGGCGGTGCGCTTGTCTCGGGCGTCGTCGAGCGCGGTTTTGGCCGCAGCCGCCGCCTTTTGTTCCGCCGTGTTGATCCGTTGCAGCCGTTGCCGTTCGGCGACTTCAGCGGCTTCGCGCTTCCGGTCGGCGTCGACCCGGCTTGCCTTGGCGGCCTGGGCAATGCGCTTGTCTGCGTCTTCCGCCGCTTGCCGCTTACGCTGCTGCGCGCGCTCGCGCGCATCGGCCACCGCGTCCTGCTTGGCGGCGATGGCTTCGTCGCGGTCGTCGGCGGCCTCTTCCAGCGAGTCCTCCAGTTGGGCGCCCGCCTGTCGACGCCGCTGGGCAGCAGCCATGCTCCGCACAGCGGCCTGGCCACGAACTTCGCTTCGCCGAGCCAGCACCGCGCCCTGCCTGCGCAATGCGGCATCGCCCAGCGCTCCGCCGATCGCCGCGTCCAGCATGCCAAGCGACCGCTCATAGATCAGTCGGGCGGGCGCTTCAGCGTCCAGGCGGGCGATCCACCGCTGCTCGACGAACTGCAGGGGAAACCGGGCCAGACGGTATTGCGCTCGTAAAACCTGCAATGGCAATTCAATGATGCTCACGATATCTCCTTGGTTCTCAACATCTCTCAGGGAAGGTCGGTTCGATCTGTGAGGGTCTCGGCGCGTTCACGTAGGCGCTGCGCTTCGGCTTGCTCCGCATCGGCTTCTCCCAGCGCGGCACGACGTTCGGCGAGCGCTTCGCCCGCCTCCCTGCCTGCAGCCGCGGTGTCGACCGCTTCCCGGATCTCTGCCCGGCGCTCCTCGCGCTGCTCCTCGACGCTGGCGCGGACCTGCTCCTCGGCAGCGCGGTGCCGCGCTGCCTGCGTCGCTTGCTGGACTTGGGTCACCTGCTGCTTCTGCGCAGCCTCCTCTGCAGCTTCGGCGCCGGACCGCACCACGTCCCGGGCACCGGCTGCCTGATGGCGGGCCTGAGACAACAGATCGGCTGCGGACTCGGCTTCGGCGTCCGCGACCGCCTCGATGGCGCCTGCTTCCTTGCGAGCCCGCGCCTCGGTCTGCTCCAGCTGCCCTTCGGCGGTCAGTGAATCGTTGCCGGTCACCGCGCCGGCGATCTCCTTCGCCTTGCCCTTGATCGAATCGATCAGGCCTTTACGTGCCTCATCAGCTTTCTCATGTTCGCCCATGACCTCTGCCATGCTCGTTTTACGCGTCCTTGAAACCACCGCCCCATCGAGCGTCGGGTCGCCCCGCAACAGCACAGCGCGCTGAACAGGCGCATGACCGTCGCGAGAGCCCTCGATCCGGCACATGTGATTTCGATCAACCCACGTAGCCAACCGCCTCAGCGTCGGTCGTAGGTCAGAAAGAGCCCAGTAGACGCGTTCGAGCCGGCTACTGCGGTGCGGCGGTGATCCGGAAGCCGGTGACGATGTCGGGTTCGACGGCGACGACGGTGTCGGCGTGGTTGACCCACGGTTGCAGGCGTTGCTCGTACTGGGCGATCTCAGCGGGGTCGGTCAGGGAATAGGCGCGGCCGGTGACGACCACGCTCCACCCGGTGCGGGTGGAGCGGTCCATGGAATCAGCTTCGTAGGCCACGACGAGCGAATTGCTGGCCGATATCGCATGATTGAGAGCCGACGACAGGCTGGTGCGGATGATCACCCGGCCGCGGTCAACGAGGTGGTTAACCGGCCGAATAGCGGGCAGGGCGTTGAGGGTGAACACGATTCGCCCATAGTCGGTGCCGGCCAGCAGGCCGACGGCCTCGGAGTGACTGATGCGCTGAGCGCCAGCGGGCAGGCGAGTCAAGCCCAGGCCCCCGTCATAGGCCCGTGCTTCTAGGTCGCCGGTGTTGTTCATCCGACAGATCTTCGGGCTGGCGGCTGGGCATCACTAGGGCCGTTGGACCCAATGATGGACGCGTACGGGATCGAGACCGATCACGCGTTCGACGAGGCGCCGGTGTCGAGATACCACGAAGATTGTCAAAGCACGCCTGCCTGCTTTGACAGATTTCGCTCACTTGGTGGTTATGCGGCCGCCCGGTGCGGGCTGGCTGGCCAGTTCCTGCTGTGCTGCGCGCCAACTGGTCTCATCAACGCCCAGGACGGTGCGCAGGTAGGCGGTGGTGACGCGCTGCACGAGCGCGACGGTGGCTGGGTTGTCCGAATCCGACTGCGGCACCGTTCCGTAGCCGTGGATGCCGCCTTGAGCGTGGTCGGCACCGAAGAGAGTCAGCAGATCTTTGCTTCCCGGGCTGTACACGTAGGCGTCCTCCCACCAGTCCGGGCCGCGGGTGGACAGTGGTGACTGGTCGGCATCGCCGGCGGTGATGAGCGCGGGAGCGCTGAAGTGCTCGAACCCCGGATTCATGAACGGGAACAACTGGGTCGCGATCGGTGTGAGGTCGTTGTTGGCCAGCCCGGCCAGGCTCAGCAACACCCCGGCGCGAATGCGGGGGTCGGTGAAGTCTTCACTCGCATCACCGGCCGGGGCCAGCACGCGCGCACCCAGCAGCGCGCTCGCGGTGGTGGCGCCGTACGAATGCCCGGTCGCGGCGATCCGGCTGCGGTCCACGCGGCCGGGCAAGTCCGGTACAGCCGCGATGACCGCCTCGAGGTTGTCAACGATGTTCACCAGATCCCGGATCCGGTCGCGCCAGATCTGCGGTCCGCGCGCGTCGGTGGGAGCCAGCCCCAGCGACGCTGAGTCCAGGTGGGTGGGCTGGATGACGACGAAGCCGTGCGCGGCCCAGAAGTCGGTCAAGGGGCCGTAGGCGTCCATCGAGAAGCCGAAGCCGTGCGAGAACAACACCACCGGCAGACCCTCGCCGCCTCGGGGTGCAGTGACACGGACCTGCAGGTCATCGCCGCGTTCAGGAGCAGGCAGGATCACGGGCCGGGTGGACAGCGTCGCGGTCGGCGCGCCAATGACGCGGTCGATGGGTGCTGGGGTGTGGGTCATGACAGAACTCCTGGGTGATGCGCGGGCGACCAGCTGGTGACGTACGGGTCCGGACGGATATTGTCCAAGTGGGCAGGATGCCCACTTAGACAATACGGAGGCCCTCCCCACTTGTCGACCGCAGCTTGAAAGTGTGAGGTGAGAGACATGACGCCCGAGGACACCGCAGCTCGACCCGTCAGTCGCCGCGTCGACGCACAGCGCAATCGGGAAAAAATCCTGGCCGCCGCTCGGGCCGCGTTCGCCGACCCCGAGGCGGACGCGTCGATGGCTGATATCGCGCGCCGCGCGAACATCGGCTCGGCCACCCTGTACCGAAATTTCGCCGACCGGCGCACCTTGTTGGAAGCGCTCTACAGCGAGGAAATCGCCGCGATCTGTCACGCTACGCAGACGTGTGACGGCGTCACCGCGGGTGCGCGGCTGCACTCCTGGCTGCGCCACTTCTACGCGTACTTCTTGAACAAGCGCGTTCTGGCCGGCGAGCTGCTCGACCTGACCGGCGCCGAAAGTCCCGTTTTCCGTGAGGGTTTCGCCCTCGTGCTCGGCGCCGCCGATTCACTGGTGCAGGAGGCGCACCGATCCGGCGAGCTGCGCAACGACCTCGACACCGAGCAGATACTCGCGCTGGTCGCCTCGATCGCCAACATCCCCGGAGACCCGGTCTTCCGGGCACCCATCCTCACAGCGGCGCTCGACGCGCTGTGGGCACCGAATGCGGCGCACTGAAACGCATGACAGGCGAACACGGTCAAGCGACGTCGACTTTCCTGTCAATTCGCTTGCATGGATAGTTAAACCAGAACGGCCTACTGGTCAATCTTCGTTGCGTCTCGACAAACGGGACTGCACACACCCACGCGGGGACTCTTCACGACATCCTCACCCGATTGTCTCGACAGCAGCAGCGGCGGGGTCAGAATCGATCCGCTTTGACATGTTGTCTCCCAGTGACTCTCGTGACCAAACGGAAGAAGCGGGTGAGCCCGAATATGCATGAATCACAACTCACTTGGCGGGGTCCCAAGCAAGATCTCGGTCCATTGAGCGGACCCACGACCCCGTAATGACCCAACTGCAGGCCGGCCGGCCGCGTCGCCGGTTGTGTTTGGCAGGACCCGGATGCCTGCGGCCCGGTCCGCTCAACGGACCGGGCCGTTGCGCCAGCCGAGGCCGTGAATGCCCAATTTGTTGACCGTCGAAATCCTTTGACAACGAGGTGATTTAAAGTGACCGACACCGACACCGTCGACACGACTGCCACAGATAGCAGCGGCTCGGACAGCACCGACCCAACTGCGGGCACGGAACCGAGTGACACTGACAGCTCGAGCAGCGGCACAGATCCGAGCGACAGCACCGAAGACCCCAGTGCCGGCTCCGACCAGGGCGGCGGCACAGACAGCCCCAGCGGCGGCACCGACCAAAACGGTACCGACCCCAACAGCAGCAGCACCGACTCAGGTGGTGCCGATTCGGGCAGCAGCACTGAGAACCCCAGCGGCAGCGCGGATCCAAGCGACAGCACCGACAACTCCACCGGCGGCACCGACCAAAACGGTACCGACCCGACCGACAACGCCGACCCGGGCAGCAGCAGCGACCAAGGTGGCACTGACAGCTCCACCGGTGGCACCGACCCGAGTGGCACCGACCCCAGCGGCAGCACCGGCTCTGGTCCTGGCACAGGTTCGGGCTCAGGCAAGCCCGGTTCGAGCACCGGCGGTTCGGGAAGCCAGCAGCCGGCTTCGGGCAACTACATCGCCACCTTGTTCACCTTCAAATCCAACCCCGGCGAATCGGTAGGAGCCCGAATTGTGCGGTGCTGCAACCAGGCTCTGAGCGCCGGACCGATGGGTCAGACGCAGCGAAGCGACTTCTACCGCGACTTCATAGCCTGCAACCAGGAGAAGACCCAACAGGCCGCCCAAGCCCTGACGGGCGTGAAAACCAGCTGCGCCATGTTCGTTCGTGCCGTCCGAGAATGGTGCGGCGCGCCCGCGGCCGGCCCGTACAAGCCTGGAACTGGAATGTTCGTGAGCATCGGCAACGTCAGCTTGGCGAGCCCCGCCTTTGTGAAGGCTTCTGCTGGTACGAAACCGAACCCGGGCGACTACTTCTACCTTGCCTCGAGCCAGACAAGCAACGACGGTCACACCGGGATCTTCGTCAGTCAGAACTCCGATGGGAGTTGGCAGACGGCTGAGGGTGGCGGTGCGCCCGACGGCACGACATGCCGCTTGACCTCCCGCACCATTTCAGGCACGAAATTCACCAATGACGCCCGGACGCTGTGGGGCTGGTTCGACTGCACCAAGGTGGGCCTGCCCACGTCCTGAGCCGTCGGCCTCACCGGTAGCAACACTTCGATACTCAGCGGCTGAGCCACATCGATCAGCACTGACGCCCAACGCAATTGAACACATACCTACCTGAGTGCTCCCGGACGGGAGTGCCGGGTTGAGAAACCGCCACCACACAAGATGAGGAGCACCCCATGACCTCCGGAGTACAGCAGATCGGCAACGTCGGCTGCATCACCAAAGCCCTGCTTGATGCCCTGAACCAGATCGAAAACCAGGTTGCCTCAAGCCAAATCGGCCCTGACGGCAAGCCGCTCGGCACCGCCATCTATATGCACCAGATGACGGGCTATCCGATCGACCCGAAGGACTACGCCCACGCGTGGACGCCTGGCGGCGGGGATTCGGCGGCCAGCTTCGGCGATGACGGCACGTTCAACGCGCCTGCCCAGGCCAGTTCGTCGACTCCGGCCGCGGGGCCGCCCGGATCGGTGTACCCGCCGCCGGCGGCGCCCGATCCTCAAATGGAGGCCTCGATAAACGCGGCGTTCAACACGTCACAGCTGGTCGATCACATGCTGGAGGTGACCCAGAACGGAGTGGCGACGGCCTGGCCTGATCGGGACGTGAGCGTCGAGTACTACACGATCATCACCGGCATGCAGCCCATCGATCAGTCGCCGCCGGCGCAAGACGTGCTCAATCGCGTTGCGGCAGCGCAGAACCTGCTCTACCTTAAGGACTCGAACGGCAACTTCATCGGATACACGCCGCTGTACGCGCAGTTCCGGCGCAATCAGCAGGCGTGGACCGACGCCATCGCTGCGCAGGCCCAGGCTTATGCGCAGGCGATGGCCGACTCCGTCGCCGGTCAGTCCTGGCCGATCGTGGCGGAGAGCTACGCCAGCAAGGTCACTGCAGCCCTCAACGACTTCAACAGCATGGGTCGCCAACAGGTGCAAGACGCTCTCGACATCATCGCGACCGAAGGCGAGGGCGCGGTCACCGCTCTGGCGGCGATGGCGAAACAAATGTACGGCGCCTATCAGGTCCAGCTGGCCGGCGGCATCTCGGCCAATGTCCCGTGGTCCTACATCAGCCCGTCGTCGTGGTGGGACTACGCCGACGATTCCTTTGGCGTGCAGAAGATCACGGGCACGAGCCAGCACCACGAGGCCACGACGGGCACGGCCGCGGGTTCGTTCGCCGACAATTGGCAACACCAGCAGTCGCAGTCCAACAGCGGCAGCGGCGGGTTCAACATCGGCTGGTTCGGCGCGTCGACGACCGACAGCCACAGCGACGCGAACAACGCCTCCGGCAGTCACGCGAACCAGTACAACTGGACGAGCCACGAAGACAATTCGAGCTCGGCCAGTGTGCAGTTCGAGTACTTCGTCGCGACCATCGAGCGGCCGTGGTTCCTCGGTGACCTGTTCAACATCAAGGGTTGGTACATGGTCAAACAACGGGCGAACTGCATCAGCGACGGCACCGTCGCCAACCAGATCGGCGACAAGACCCCGGCTCTCCTGCCGATGGTCCCCAAGGCGTTCCTGATCATCCGGAACGTCAACATCACCTGCGACGACTGGGGCGATTTCGGTGACGCCTTCAACAAAGCGAACCAGGCCGCCCAGAGCTCCGGACAATCCAGCTCCAATCAGGTTGCCGTGTCCGCCAGCTATATGTTCTGTGTCGCCAACGCCTCAGCGCAGCACCAGGATCAGCAGTCCTCGGGCGCATTCGGGTCGCAGCAGACATCGTCGGGATTCACCTTCACCTCCGACGGCAAGAAGGGCGGAACACTGCAGCTGCTGGGTTCCCAGATCGCCGGCTGGATCGGCCAGATACAGCCTGCAGCCCCGCTGATGGACGACCCGACGCTACCCAAGCAGAACTCGACCAGCTCGCCACAGGCGATGGCAGGCGGTGCCGCGCCAGCCGCAGCCGTGGGAGCCGCAGCAGCACCGGGGAGCTGAGCACCGTGGCCGACGACACCCTGGCGACGCTCGGCCAGAAGGTGACCGACGTTTTCGTCAACGCCTTCGCCAGCGGCAACCCGAACATCTCGCTGGTCTTCCTGCCCTTCGCATTGCCCACGCCGGACGACATCGTGCAGGACGGCGTGGTCAACCCGACCCGGTTGGCATCATTTCTGCTGCCGAATTTCGATGCGCCGTACCTGATGTCGCCAACGCAGTACTCGGTGAACGGTAAGGACCTCTACTACGGCTCGGCGAGCCAGATCTACAGTCTGGCGGTCACCGCGGCGCAACCAACCGCGGCAGCAGGCAGCGATGCCTGGAAACGACTCGACGCCGAAATCGCCATGGCCAAGTCAGTGTTGAGCCCACCGGGTGTCTCTCCGGAGTTGGCCTGCGTGCCCGACGACTGGCCGTTGGACAACACCAGTTATTGGTCGGTGTTCGACTCCACCCAAGTGCAGTCGACACCGACGACTCCGGCGGCCGGCACCTCGACGGGAGGCCATCCACCGATCGCTCCGCTGGCGCTCAATCCTTCGCTGTGGACGATCAAACCGGCTGAGGCGCAACAAGCTCCACTCCCGAGTCTGGCATACCTTCACGAGCTGAGCCCGGCGATGACCGCCACCCCGCTAACCCGAACCGCCACAGCAACCTCGGCGCCGGAAGCAACGATCAATCCCGCGATGATGAAGGTTGCTGTCGCTGAAGCGGTTTCACCCAGGTCGTTGCTGTCGGTCAATCCGGCTCTGGCCGCCGCGGCGACAGAAGTAAGCAAGCAAGGGCCCGTCGCCAGGGATTGGGTAATTCGTCGCCCGCTTCCTTTTCCCGTGCCGCCGCCCACACCCCCGCCGCCCACACCCCCTCCGCCTCCGCCTACGTCGAGCATGTCGGTGACTTTCGACTACATGTCGGCGACCATCGGGTTCACGTCGGCAGGCATTTCGATCTGGGATGGCGTGTTCCTGGCCGATCCGAATTGGTGTGTGCCCGGCATGCCACGCGGCGGACTGTTGCCCGCCCCGAATATCGCTGTGCCAGAGGGGCAGGCGCCCCTCGTCTATGGTCTGCCCACCGCGATCGTCGTGGTCAAGAACCTCAACATATCGGTGCAATGGAGCGGCCAGGACCAGGAAGCCCTGAGCGGCAATGGGTTTATCGGCCCGTTCTCGCTCGCGGGTGGTCTGCCGCCGACCGACTCGAACGGCACGTGGACATACTCGCGGCCGGGCATGCAGATCATCGCGCTGTTGTGCAGTCACCTTCCGGTGCTGCCGCCGGCCGATGCGCCGGACGTCGCGCAGGCACCCCCACCTGCCCCGGACTCGACCACGGCCGACACCACCGATTCGGGCACCGGTGTTTCCGCGACGTCCTGAAACCTCAGGGCGGCATTACCGAGACACGCCATTCCTGGGCGCCAAGTAAATATCGAAATCCGTTGATTCTCAACGTCAAACCATAAGGAGAAAGAAATGCAACCGAGCGTTCAACAGGCCTTTGTTCCGTTCAGCAAGCCCTTTGAAGGGTCTGTGCCATACATGTACCTCGACATCCTCGGGAAGGTTACCGTCGGCATCGGCAATCTCATTGACTCTGTGGCGGCGGCGTCGGCCCTCCCGTTTGTGCACAACTCCGACAGCTCAGCTGCTTCGCAGAGCGAGATCCAGGCCGAGTGGAACAAAGTCCATACGACCGCCGGCCTTGCCCAAAAGGGATACAAGGCGGCCGCACCGCCCTTCACCACGCTGCACCTCACCGACGACGCGATCGCCCAACTGGTTGCCAACGTACTCAACGCCAACCAGGCCATCCTCAAGCGGACGTTCCCCGACTTCGAGAACTGGCCTGCAGACGCCCAGCTCGGGGTGCTCAGCATGGCCTGGGGCCTGGGCGCCGGGTTCCCCGCCACCTGGCCGAAGTTCAAGGCCGCGTGCCTGGCCCAGGACTGGGCGTCGGCGGCCCAAAACTGCCAGATCAACACCGCCGGTAACCCCGGCGTCATACCGCGCAACGCCGCCAATGTCCTTCTGTTCAACAATGCTCAAGCAGTTGCCGCCCAGAAGCTCGACGTGTCGGTGCTGCACTGGCCCAACAGCGTGCCGGCCGCGGCGCCAGATTCAGGCACCCCCGGCAACAGTGACAACAGCATGTCTGGGAGCGACGGAGCGTCGGGATCGAACTCGACAGCGGATCCTGGAACAACTGACAGCTCCACCTCGTCAACGGGAACTACCGATCCTGGTACCACCGACCCCTCGAGTAGCTCCGACGCAACCACCAACGACGACAGCACAACCACACCAACCACCGATAGCAGCGACTCGAGCACCACCGACCCCTCGAGCAGCTCCGACGCAACCACCAACGACGACGCAACCACCGAAACCGGCGACTCGAGCACCGGAGTCGACTCAGGTGGCGCTGCAACAAGTTCGCCTGACGGTTCCGACGATGTGGACGTCACGCCAGATGCCACCGCGGTGGCGTCGGCAACTGCATAAAGTGTTGTGTTCGAATCGGTTTCCCCGCTGGCCGCCTGACAGCGGCCATCGGGGAGACATGACCGTCGTACAGAAGACGACTGCTATCGCAATCCAGCACCGATACTGCGCGCGGCACGCACCACCAGATCACGCAGATTCGGCGCGGGCTTGGCCGCCTGCATCAGGACGGTGACCGCTCCCGCACACGTACCGTTGGGCCACCACACCGGCGCCGAGACGCAGCAGATTCCAGCGAAAGCATCCTGCTGGTCAACCACTACAGCATGGTGGTCACGAATGGACTCGCGAAGCCGCCGCCATTCCAGTCGCGTCCAACAGTCAGGCAGCCCAACGTCGCTCTGCCCCTTGGTGGCATACAGCACGCGGCCCGACGCGGTACGGCCGGTCGCTTCTCGGCTCGCGGGGTTGGGCATGTAGCCGCGGCCATGCGGCGCGGCGGTACAGATCGGCAGCAGTCGGTCCTCATGCAAAATCCGCAACGAGGCGACCGCACGCGATTGTGCAGCCAACGTGCGCACCGGCCCCTGCCCGGCCTGACGTAATACCGGATTGGGTTGCCAACTCTCCCCGATCCGCCCGATGCGGGCACCGATGTAGTAGCGGTTGTCCACTCGCTGAAGTGCTCCGAGGGCCACAAGTTGTTCGGCGAGCCGAAAGGACGACGTCTTCGCCAACCCGCATGCACTCGCCAGCGCGGTCAATCCCAGTCCGCCTTCGGCGGTGGCCAGGGCGTCCAAGATGGCGAACGCGCCATCCAGCACTCCCCTTCGGCTCGCCGACGTCGGGAGCGCCACTGTCAGCTTGTCTTGCGCCGCGCCGTCGTGGTGCGACAGCAGGCCGGCCGCCCCAACCGGGCGTTGATCCAGGACATTGCCGACTGCCGCCGATTCCGCCATGGTGACCTACTTCGTTTGACATCGAGATGTTTGGTCAAACGCACATTAGGTCGCTCATTGACAAAGAACCCGAGTAGTCAACTACGCGGGTTCTTACGGTCCGGCACTTGGATTTCAGGTGAATTACGCAGCTGAGCCAGCTCAATAGTTGCATTGTTCACAACAATTTCACGGGTATTTGACAGCAAGCGCAGCCGCAGTTTCGGCGCAAATTTGAGACCCGAGGTGTGAGAAGAGAAGCGACACACCTTGGATTAGACATCGGTGCCGCGTCTGGAACAGATGAGCCAGTGCGCCGAATCGTAGAACACGCCGCGGTCGGTCAGATGCTCGATGATGCTGCTTCGCAGGGCTTGCATCGCCCTCGTGCGGGACTGGTCATTAAGTTCTGCCAGCGCCGCCGCGTTATGCGCGGCGATGAAGTTGAACGCGTCATCAACATTGCCGCCGTAGTACATGGGCGCGGTTAGTCCGGTCATCTCAATATCAACGAAACCCGCACGATGTAACAGGTGATGGACTCGATCGGGATCACTGAGTGAGAACGGGCTGGGGCACTCCGGCGGAGGCGGGGGAACATCCTTACCACCAGCGGCAACGCGACGGAACGTGTGAATGCCCTCGTTACGATCGAGAGGCTGCCACACCAACTGCACCAACCGCCCACCTGGACGCACTGCCCGCGCGATGTTGACGAACGCTGCTAGAGGGTCTCCGAAGAACATCGTTCCGTGTCGACTTAAAGCGACATCGAACCGCGCTGCGCCGAGGTCATACACCTGGGCGTCCGCCTGGGCGAACGACACATTACCGACACGTTCATTGGCAGCAAGCTTGCGCGCAACTTCCAACAGCGGCGACGAGAGATCGACCCCCAAGACGGAGCCGCAGCTGGCGATTCGTGCTGCATCACGAGTGGTTTGTCCTGCCCCACAACCGATATCAAGTACCGCCGAATCCTCCGCGATCTCAGCAGCTTTCAACAGCTCAGCATGAACGCTCGCGATACCTTCATCGAATCGTCCGGAGTGTCCGGACCAGAACTCCCCATTGGCTCCGTCCCATGAGTGGAACTGATCGACGTTGGTCGAGTCGACCGATATCTGGGGCACAAGGTCTCTCCGAGTTTCTTTTTGACGGGAATCACGTCGAATCTAACGCACGAAAGTCGACTGAAGGATTGCGCGGGGCAGGCGAAGTTCCGAGCATGCAGGTTCCCTGAGGACGACGCGACGCTTCACGATGACATCACACCGGACCGCGCAAACAGCCGAGTCCATGTGCGGGCACGCGCGACCCGCGCCGACATCACCGATCCAGACGGATCGCATATTCCGCGAGAACCCTAAGGAAAGCGGGTTTAGATGGCGCGACTATTTCGTTAGCCGACGGCCTTGTTTAACAACCAATGCACTTTGTCGATCCTCGTTGTATCTCGAGAGCCGCCGCCATAAGCCACATCTAAGCGTGCCGGGACGTCACTCCCCCGTCGACGACAATCTGCGTACCCGTGATGAACGACGCCTTGGGCGACATCAGGAACGCGACGGTCGCCCCGATCTCCTCCGGCTGTCCCAGCCGGCCCAACGGCGCCGCCGCCACGAACGCCGTCTTCACCTCCTCGACCGCCAAAGCATCAGCGAGCATCGGAGTGTCGATGAAGCCCGGGCACACGGCATTGACGCGAATCCCCAACGGCCCCAACTGACCTGCCATCGACCGGGTGAGCCCCAGCAGGCCGGCCTTCGATGCGCAATACGCCGGGATGAACGGATTGCCCACCAGCCCTTCGATACTCGAAATCCCCACGATCGCCGGTGCCGCGCCACCAGCAATGGCTTTCTCGAAATACGGCAGCAGCAGTTGGGACAGCAGCGCCTGCGCGCGCAGGTTCACGTCGACGACGGCATCCCACGATTCGACGGTGAACATCCCGACTGGCTCCGGCAGCACGCGGCCCGCCGCATGCACCAGACCGTCGACGCCGTCCATGGCCGCGGCGGCCTGCGCGACGGCGGCGGCCATGGAGTCGGTATCTGCCACGTCGACGACGACGCCGTGCGACCCGAGAGATTCAGCCACCGACACCACGTGCGGTGAAATGTCGAACAGCGAAACCGCGCGACCGTCGGCGATCAGCGCCTTGGCCGACGCCAGGCCGATACCCGATGCGCCCCCGGTAACCACCACACCACTCATGCCAGACCCCACTCACTCAATACGATCCACCACGTAGCGGAATGACCGCCCGCCCCGGACACTAGCCGATGCCACCGCTCCCCAGCGTTTCAACGCCGGAATTCATAGCCACTCGTGGTTGGCTCAGAGGGTCATGACGAAACGTATTGCGCTGCTGCTGACCTGCACGCTGCTCCTCGGCACCACCGGATGCTCGATGTTCAACGGCCCGGAACCCGAAGACGCCTTCAACGCGTTTGCCGATGCGTTGCACCGCAAGGACTCCGGCGCCGCCGCCAAGGACACCACCGACACCACCGCATCGGAGCCGGCCATCAAGTCCATGTTCGACGGTATGGGCAAAAACGCCACCCTCGACGTCAAGGCCACACCCGGAGAGGGCGACAACAAGTCGACCGCGAAGCTCGCCTACACCTGGTCATTCGGACCTGGCCGCGAATTCCGTTATGACACAACGGCAATTGCCACAAAGGTCGGGGAAGAGTGGAAAATCCGCTGGGCACCGGCGCTTTTGCATCCGAAGCTCCGGCAGGGCGGCACGTTCCAGTTCAGCGAAGACAAGGCGCTGCTGACGCCCGTCATCGACCGTAACGGGCAGCCGCTGCTCACCTGGCAGACCGTCGGCGTCGTCACCCTCAGCCGCGACCACCTCGACTCCGCTGCCGCGCTGGCTCCGGTGGTCGCCCGCTTCGACGACACCATCACCGCCGAGTCGATCACAGGCGAGTTCAACGGCAATCAGGACGACCGCGTCACCGTCGTCAAGCTCCGCGAGGCCGATCTCGCCCAGGTCGCCGACGAGCTCACCCAGATTCCCGGCGTCACCGTCACCAAGCAGGGCACGCTGCTGACCGCCGATCCGAACCTGCACTCGCCGGCCATCAGCGGACTGCCCGACGTATGGCAGAAGGCCATCGACGCGACCGCCGGGTGGTCCGTAGATCTGGTCGACGACCAGGGCCAGCCCACCGACGAGCTCGTGAAAAACGCCCCCGCGGACACCAAGCCCGTGCGCACCACCCTCGACCCGCGACTGCAGCTCCTCGCTCAGCACGCCGTGGCCACCGATCCGCGCCCCACCGTGCTCGTCGCCATCGCTCCGAGCACCGGCGCCATCCTCGCGGCGGCCCAGAACGACGCGGCCAACGCGCAGGGACCCATCGCCTTCACCGGCCTGTACCCGCCCGGGTCGACGTTCAAGACCGTCACCACCGCCGCGGCGCTGCAGGCCCACCTCGCGACCGCCGACTCCCCCGAGGCCTGCCCGGGCACCGTGACCATCGAGAACCGCACCATCCCCAACGAGGACAAGTTCGACCTCGGCACCGTGCCGCTCGCGCAGGCCTTCGCGCATTCCTGCAACACCACCATGGCGGCCCTCGCCGACAAGCTCCCGGCCGACGCCCTGCCCAACACCGCCAAGAACCTCGGCATCGGCGTCGACTTCGTCATCCCCGGCATCACCACGGTGACGGGCAAGGTGCCCAACGCCGACACCCCGGCGCAGCGCGTCGAGAACGGCATCGGCCAGGGCACCGTCACCGTCAGCCCGTTCGGCTTGGCGGTCGCCGAAGCCAGCCTCGCGCACGGGTCGACCATCACGCCCACGCTGCTGCCCGGTCAGCAGACCACGGCCAGCTCGCCGTCGGCGACCATCGACAAGCCGACCGCCGACGCCCTACGGGCCATGATGCGGCTGACCGTCACCGACGGCACCGCGACCGCCCTCAAGGACATCGACGGCCTCGGCGGCAAGACCGGGACCGCCGAGTTCGGCGACAACACGCACTCGCACGGCTGGTTCGCCGGGATCGTCGGGGACCTCGCATTCGCGACGCTGGTGGTCGGCGGCGATTCGTCGGCGCCCGCGGTCACGGTCAGCGGAGACTTTCTGCGGCCCGCGCTGGCCGGGTAACGGCGTGCCAATTTCGCCAACTGGCCCTCAACTTGGGATTCTGAGCTGATGCGGGTTGACGGACGCGAGGTCGCGGTCTCGGGCAGCCTGCTGCAACCGATCACCCGCCGGACCAACGACATCCTGCGACTCGTGGCCGCGACGGCCTTCCTGGTCACCGTCGTCACCAGCTCGCTGATCACGCGTAACGACTGGGTCCGGCTGGAACGGTCGGTGTCGCGGATCGTCGGCGTCCTCACACCGACCCAGTCGAACCTGGTCTACCTCGCCTACGCCATCGCGATATTGGCGCTGCCGTTCGTCATCCTGCTGAGCCTGCTGGTCACCCGGCAGTGGAAGCTACTCGGTCCGTATGCCGCCGCCGGGCTGCTCGCGGTGCTGTCGCTGTCCATCAACTCCAACGGCATCGCCGCCCCGAACTGGCATTTCGACCTGTCCGACAGGCTCAACACCGTCTTCTCCCAGTTCCTCGACGACCCCCGCTGGATCGCGCTGCTGGCCGCGGTGCTGACGGTCTCCGGCCCCTGGCAGCCGGCCAGGTTGCGCCGCTGGTGGTGGACGCTGCTGCTGGCGTTCGTACCGATTCATCTGGTGGTCAGCGCCATCGTGCCGGCCCGGTCGCTGCTCGGCCTGGCCGTCGGCTGGTTCGTCGGCGCGCTGGTGGTTCTGGTCAGCGGCACCCCGGCGCTGGAGGTTCCGCTGCCCGGCGCAGTGCAGGCCCTGGCCCGTCGCAAGTTCGAGGTGTCGGCGCTGACGGTCATCCGGCCGGCCGGCACGGGACCGCTGGTGCTCAGCGCCGATTCGGCCGACGGCACGCGCGCCGTCATCGAGCTGTACGGGCCGAACCAACGCGTCGGCGGCGCCATGAGTCAGCTCTGGCGCAAGATCACCCTCCGCAATGACGAGACGGCTCCCCTGCAGACCTCGATGCGCCGCGCCGTCGAACACCGCGCCCTCATGACCATCGCGGTCGGCGACCTCGGGCTGGCGAACACCCGGACCGTCGCGCTGTCCGCGCTCGATCGCGGCTGGACCCTGTACGCGCACACCCCCGCGAGTGGCGCTGCGCTGACCAACGAGACCCCGGTCGAGGCGGTCTGGCATGCCCTCGGGTCACTGCACGCACACCAGATCTCCCACGGCGACCTCCGCACGTCGCAGATCACCGTCGACGACACCACCGTGTTGCTCGGCGGGTTGGGCAATTCCGAGTACGGCGCGTCCGATGTGCAACTGCAATCCGACGTGGCGCAGCTGCTGGTGACGACAACAGACCTGTACGGCGCCGAGCCGGCGGTGGCGGCGGCCATCGAGCAGTTCGGAAAGGACGCCGTGCTGACCGCGTCCCGCCGGCTGACCAAGTCGGCGATGCCGTTGCGGCTGCGCGAGTCGCTGCCCGATTCGCGTGCCGTGATCACCGCGGCCCGCGACGAGGTGAAGCATCAGACCGGCGCCGACCGCATTCAGACCGAGACCATCACCCGCTTCACCCGCAACCAGGTGATCCAGCTGGTCCTGCTCATCGCGCTGGTGTACGTCGCCTATCCGTTCATCAGCACGGTGCCGACGTTCTTCTCCGAACTGCGGTCTGCCAACTGGTGGTGGGCGCTGCTCGGGCTTGCCGTCTCGGCGCTGACGTACCCCGGCGCGGCCATGGCGCTGTGGGCCAGCACCTCGGAATCGGTGAACTTCGGGAAGTTGACCATCATGCAGGTGGCCAACACCTTCGCCGCGACGACGACGCCCGCCGGCGTCGGCGGCCTGGCCCTGAGTACCCGGTTCCTGCAGAAGGCGGGGCTCGGCGCGCTGCGCGCGACGGCCGCGGTGGCGCTGCAGCAGTCGGTGCAGGTGCTCACGCACGTGGCGCTGCTGATCTTCTTCAGCGCGGCCGCGGGTGCCTCGGCAGATCTGTCGCACTTCGTCCCGTCGTCGACGATCCTCTACCTGATCGGCGGCGCGGCGCTCGGCGTGGTGGGCACGTTCATGCTGGTGCCGCGGTGGCGGCACTGGCTGGGGACATCGGTACGACCGCGGCTGACGGAAGTCTGGGCCGACCTCGTCGAGCTCGGCCGCGAACCGCGGCGCCTCGGCTTGATCGTGTTGGGCTGCGCCGCAACGACTCTGGGCGCGGCGTTGGCACTGTGGGCGAGCGTCGAGGCCTTCGGTGGGTCGACATCGTTCGTGACGGTGTGCGTCGTGACGATGATCGGTGGGACGCTCGCCTCGGCCGCCCCGACGCCCGGTGGTGTCGGCGCTGTAGAGGCCGCGCTCATCGGTGGTCTGGCCGCGTTCGGGCTACCCGCCGCGGTCGCCGTGCCGTCGGTGCTGCTCTACCGGATGCTGACGTGCTGGCTGCCGGTGTTCATCGGCTGGCCCGTCATGCGCTGGCTGACCCAGAACGACATGATCTGAGTAGAGGCTCCGCCTCTCGAGGGCCGAAGACGGTGTCACCCGCTTGCTGCGGCGTGTCGTCGTCGGCGTGTCGTTCTGTCTTGTGACACATGCGATCTGGAGCCGTCAACTTTCCCTGACGAGTCAGGGAAAGTTGACGCTTCCCAGCGAGGGTCGCCTACGGAGACCGGTGCTGAAGCTACCGATGTGACCGCCCGTATCGGCGGTCGTCGGTTTACATCTTGGCGAGCATGCCGTTCATCGTGTCGATCTCAGCCTGCTGCGTGGTGACGATCGACTCGGCCATCTTCTTCGAATCGGCGTTGGTGCCGTTCTTCAACTCATCGCCCGCCATGGTGATGGCACCCTGATGATGCGCGACCATCATCTGCAGCCACATCTTGTCGAACGCCGCGCCGGACAGGCCCGTCAGGTCGGTCATCTGCTGCGGGGTCATGAGACCCGGCATCGAGTGGCTCATGGTGGCCGACGGCGCGGGCTTGCCGAAGCCGGCCAGCAGCGTCGTCATCTGCTGCATCTCCGGAGCCTGGGCCTTCTCGATGGCCGCGGCGAGATCCTTGACCTGCTGGTTCTGCGAGCGGGTCGGGACCAGCTTGGCCATCTCGACGGCCTGCGCGTGGTGCGGATACATCATCTGCAGGAACGTCACGTCGGCGTCGTTGAAGTTGGCGCCTGACATCCCGGGCATGTTGGTGCCCGACATCCCAGGCATGTTGCCGCCCGACATCCCAGGCATGTTGCCGCCCGACATCCCAGGCATGTTGCCGCCCGACATCCCGGGCATGTTGGTGCCCGACATGGGCATGGACGAACTGGTCGGGGCCTGGGTCGAGTCGTGCTGGCTCGGCGGGCTACAGGCGCCCAGTGCGATGACGGCAGCGGTTCCGGCGACAGCGATCGATGCGATTTTGAACATGGTTGAACTCCTTGAGAATTGGATGGGGTTGACGCGGAGCGCGGCCCATCAGATTCGAAGGAGGGACATTTCCGCGAGGGTCAGCACTGTCCACGGCGGGGCTCGTTGCCTGCGCCGCAGCGCTTGGCGGATCCGGGCTTGCGCGTTCTCCTGGGGCGTGACGCCCAGCCAGTACAGCAAAGCCAGACCTGCGATGGTCAGCAGTTCGGTCATGACGAAGACGCAGGCGTGAAAGCCGTTGTGTCCGTTGCAGTTGCAGGCATCCGACATGGATGTTTGCACCGCCGGGGCGCCGGCGTGGTGCTGAACAGCCGCCTGCGCGTGATGCGACGGGGCGTGCGCCGACGTGACGGCCAGCGAATGCATGCCGGTGATGCCCGCGATCAAGACCAGCAGACCGACGACCCAGCCGATGGCACGGAATCGCGTGCTGCCATGCATCACGTCGGCCTCCGGTTCGGTATTCGGTATTCTCAACCATAGTACCCGAGGGGGGTATATCCGCGGGAATAATCTTCGGAGCCGACGCCAGCAGAACCGTCTCCCACTACCGATCGCCAGTGGCCCGCGTCACATCACCGCTCCCGCAGTGGCGACTTTCATAAGTGCCCGACTCGTCGGTTAGTTAGATCCGCTACTAGTGTCGACATATGGGTCGGGAAGCCTTGAGTCACAGCATTATTGGGGCAGCGGAATCGCTGGAACAATACGTTCAACCGGACGGCAAGATCGTCATACCTGACGGCATCACGCTGACGTCGTTCCTGGAGCGCAACCGCGCGGCGATGGGTGATCAGCCGTCGTATCGCTTCATCGACTACTCGCAGAATCCCGACGGCGAGATCATCGAACTCAGCTGGAACGGGCTCTGGACTCAGGTCAATGCCGTCGCGGCCCGGCTGCAGCAGGTCACTTCCCCCCGCGACCGCGTCGCGATCCTCGCGCCGCAGGGCATCGACTACGTCGCGGCGTTCTTCGCCGCCGTCCACGCCGGCAACATCGCCGTCCCGCTGTTCGCGCCGGCTCTCGCCGGCCACACCGAACGCCTGGCGGCCGTGTTATCAGATGCCAAACCGTCCGCGGTCCTCACCACCACCGCCGCCGCCGAAGCGGTCCGCACGTTCATCAAGACGCTGCCCGCCGCCGAGCGCCCGCGCGTCATCGCCGTCGACGCCGTGCCCGGCACCCTGGCCGAGATGCACGTCGACCCGGGGTCGCGTACCGACGACGTCGCCTATCTGCAGTACACCTCGGGCTCGACGCGCACCCCGGCCGGCGTGGAGATCACCCACCGCAACGTGTGCACCAACGTCATTCAGATGATCCTGGCCGGCGGGCTGGACACCGACATCCGCAGCGTGAGCTGGCTGCCGCTGTACCACGACATGGGCCTGATCATGATCATGTTCCCCGCACTGTGCGGCGGGCAGATCAGCCTCATGGACCCGATGGCATTCGTCCGGCGGCCCTACCGCTGGATCAAGCGGCTGGCCGACGAGGCCGCGCACGGCCGGACTTTTGCCGCGGCACCCAATTTCGCGTTCGAGTTGTGCGCGCAGCGCGGCCTGCCGCCGGCCGGTGAGCCCCTCGACCTGAGCAATGTGGTGACCCTGCTGAACGGGTCCGAGCCGGTGACGCTGCCGTCCATCGAGCAGTTCATGGCAGCGTTCACGCCGTACGGGCTGCCCGAGACGGTGGTCAAGCCGTCGTACGGCATGGCCGAGGCCACCCTGTCGGTGGCCAGCATCGCCGCCGACGAAAAGCCGTGCGCCACATATCTGGACCGCGCGCAGCTCGCGGCGGGCCGGGCCGTCGTCGTGGGCCGGCACGCCGAGGGTGCGGTACCGCAGGTGTCGTGTGGGCGGGCCATCCCCGACCAGTGGGTGGCCATCGTGACCCCCGACGGCGACGAAGCGCCCGACGGCGTGGTCGGGGAAATTTGGTTGCATGGCAACAACATCGGCCGGGGCTACTTCGGCCGGCCGGACGAGTCGGAACGGGTGTTCGGCAACAAGCTGCAAACTCGCCAGGCCGTCAGCCACGCCGACGGTGCCGAGGACAACGCATTGTGGTTGGCCACAGGGGATCTCGGCGTGTACGTGGGCGGCGAGCTGTTCGTGACCGGCCGGATCAAGGACCTGGTGATCGTCGACGGTCGCAATCACTACCCGCAGGACATCGAGGCGACGGTCAGCAGTGCGTCGCCGGCGGTGCGCTCCGGGTACGTGACAGCCTTTGCTGTTCCGGGCGATTCGGGTGAACAACTGGTCGTGGTGGCCGAGCGCGCGGTAGGTGCGGGCCGGGCGGCGTTGGAGCCCGTGGCCGAGGCCGTGCGGGCCGCGGTGTCGCGTCATCACCAGGTGCGCGTCGCCGATGTGCGGCTGGTTGCGGCGGGGCGCATCCCGCGGACCACGTCGGGCAAGCTGGCGCGCAATGCGTCGCGGACGGAGTACCTGGCCGGGCAGTTCGACTAGGTATTGCTCGCCGCCTCCCCAGCGGCACTACCGTTTTGGGCTGTCCGGACGCAGTGTTCGGTTTCGGCGCACCGTTTGCCGGGTATGGCTACCGCCTCAGCTCTGTTCCCGGGAGGCCGCCATGACCGATACCGCCAACGCCGCGAATCACGGTGCGGAGTTGCCCAGTGATGTAACCCAAGAAGTGCCGTTCTTCGACCGGTTCGCGACACAGGTGTCGAAGTGGGCTTCCAAGGCGTGGTTCTTTGCCGCCTGTGTTGCCATCGTGGTGATCTGGGCACCGACGTTCCTCTTCGTGAACTTCGATACCTGGCAGCTGATCATCAACACGCTGACCACCATCATCACGTTCCTGCTCGTGGCGCTCCTGCAGAACACCGAGACCCGCTCGACCGACGCCCTACAGCAGAAACTCAACGCCATCGCGGATGGTCTGGCCGACCTGATGCGCGAAATTGACGCCTCCGGCAAACTCGAGAAGGACCGGAAAGAATTGCTGGCGGCGGTGGGGCTCGAGGAGCACGAAAGCACCAGCTAATTCAGGAAAAAACCCGGCCGCAGAGGTTGTCTGCAGTTTCACTGCGCAGCCGCGTTCGTTGGTGTTTCATGGCGCTGTGGACCAGCGCCCCGACATCGTCATTTTGATGACCGACGAGGAACGTGCGGTCCCGCCGTACGAGTCCGACGACGTCCTCGCCTGGCGGCAACGCACCCTGACCGGGAGACGCTGGTTCGACGAACACGGCGTCCGTTTCACCCGGCACTACACCGGCTCGCTGGCGTGCGCCCCGAGCCGGCCGACGTTGTTCACCGGTCAATACCCGGATCTGCACGGCGTCACGCAGACCGACGGTCTCGGTAAGCGGTACGACGACTCGCGGCTGCGCTGGCTGCGCCAGGGCGAGGTGCCGACGCTGGGCAACTGGTTGCGCGCCGCCGGCTACGACACCCACTACGACGGCAAGTGGCACATCTCGCACGCCGACCTCGAGGACCCCAAGACCGGCAAGCCGCTGGCCACCAATGACGCCGACGGCGTCGTCGACTCCGCGGCGGTACAGGCGTATCTCGATGCCGATCCGCTGGGACCGTACGGCTTCTCCGGCTGGGTCGGACCGGAGCCGCACGGAGCGGCCATGTCCAACAGTGGTTTTCGCCGGGATCCGTTGGTCGCCGAACGCGTCGTCGCCTGGCTCGAAGACCGCTACGCACGGCGGCGCGCCGGCGACGCCGACGCGTTGCGGCCGTTCCTGCTGGTGGCCAGCTTCGTCAATCCCCATGACATCGTGCTGTTCCCGGCGTGGGTCCGCCGCAGCCCGCTGCTCGACTACCCCGTGCTCGAACCGCCGCACGTCCCCGCGGCGCCCACGGCCACCGAGGACCTGAGCGACAAGCCGGCCGCGCAGGCTGCCTTCCGCGAGGCCTACTACTCCGGTTACGGCCCGGCCGCGGTGATCGAACGCACCTACCGCCGCAACGCGCAGCAGTACCGCGACCTCTACTACCGGCTACATGCCGAAGTCGACGGTCCGCTGGACCGGGTCCGCCGGGCCGTCACCGAGAACGGCTCCGAAAATGCCTTGCTGGTAAGGACTTCCGATCACGGCGACCTGCTCGGCGCGCACGGCGGGCTGCACCAGAAGTGGTTCAACCTGTACGACGAGGCGACGCGCGTCCCGTTCGTCATCGCCCGGATCGGCGCAGACGCGACCACGGCCCGCGAAATCGACGCCCCGACCTCCCACGTCGACCTGGTCCCGACCTTGCTCGGCGCCGCCGGGGTCGACGTCGACGCCACGTCCGAGACGCTCGCCGCCTCGTTCACCGAAGTACATCCCCTACCCGGCCGCGACCTCATGCCGGTGGTGAATGGTGCTCCGGCCGAGAAGGATCGGCCGATCTACATCATGACGCGTGACAACATCCTCGAGGGCGACACCGGGGCGTCGGGCGCGGCGCAGGCCATCGGCGCCAACACGAATCCGCCTGCGCTGCTGCGGATCAAGGTACCCGCGAACGTCGCCGCCAACTTCGAGGGACTGGTCTCGCGCGTCACCAACGCAGAGGCCGCCGGCGGCGCCGGCCACCTGTGGAAGCTGGTGCGCACCTTCGACGATCCGGCGACGTGGACCGAACCGGGCGTGCGCCATTTGGCAGCGAACAGCCGCGGCGGCGACACCTACCGCACCGACCCGCTCGACGACCAGTGGGAGCTCTACGACCTGACCGCCGACCCCATCGAAGCGTCCAACCGCTGGGCCGATCCCAGCCTGCACGAGCTGCGCCGGCATCTGCGGACGCAGCTCAAACTGGTCCGGACCGCGTCCGTCCCGGAGCGCAACGAGCCGTGGCCGTACGTCAGCCGGCGGTCGCCGGAGCCCGGCAGCGCCGTCCGCCGGCTGCTGTGCCGGTTCCGCCCGTAGCCAAACCTGCTGGTCACGCCCTCGCGATTACAGGTTTTACCTGGTCGGCCCATAGCATGTCTGGTGCCATGACCGACACCGCCCCCGCCACCAGTTCCGCCCCAGCTACCGGCTCGACCAGCCGGGTCGCCACCGAAGCCGCCCGTCGCCGCACGTTTGCCGTCATCAGCCACCCTGACGCCGGTAAATCGACGCTGACCGAGGCGCTGGCGCTGCACGCACGGGTGATCACCGAGGCGGGTGCGATCCACGGCAAGGCGGGCCGCAAGTCCACGGTGTCGGACTGGATGGAGATGGAGAAGGCCCGCGGCATCTCGATCACGTCGACGGCGCTGCAGTTCCCGTACCGCGACTGCGTCATCAACCTGCTGGACACCCCCGGCCACGCCGACTTCTCGGAGGACACCTACCGGGTGCTGACGGCCGTCGACTGCGCCGTGATGCTCATCGATGCCGCGAAAGGCCTTGAGCCGCAGACCTTGAAGCTGTTCCAGGTGTGTAAGCACCGCGGCATCCCGATCATCACGGTGATCAACAAATGGGACCGCCCGGGCCGGCACGCGCTGGAGCTGATGGATGAGATCCACGAGCGCATCGGGCTGCGGACGACGCCGCTGACCTGGCCGGTCGGCATCGCCGGCGACTTCAAGGGCGTGATGGACCGCCGCAAGGGCCACTACATCCGCTTCACCCGCACCGCCGGTGGCGCCACCGCCGCGCCCGAGGAACACATCCCCGCCGACAAGGCGCACGACGCCGCCGAGGGTGACTGGGACACCGCCGTCGAAGAGTCCGAACTGCTGTCGATGGACGGCTCGGACTACGACCGCGAGACTTTCTTGTCCGGCGAGTCGTCGCCGGTGCTGTTCACCTCGGCAGCGCTGAACTTCGGTGTAAACCAGCTGCTCGACGTGCTGGTCGACCTGGCGCCCTCGCCCGGCGCGATCGTCGACGTCACCGGCCAGCCGCGCCCGGTGGATTCGCCGTTCAGCGCGTTCGTGTTCAAGGTTCAGGCCGGCATGGACAGCTCGCACCGCGACCGGATCGCCTACGCGCGGGTGTGCTCGGGCACGTTCGAGCGCGGTGATGTGCTGACGCACGCCGGGACCGGCAAGCCATTCGTGACCAAGTACGCGCAGTCGGTGTTCGGGCAGCAGCGCTCGACACTGGACGACGCGTGGCCCGGCGACGTGATCGGCCTGGCCAACGCCGCGGCGCTGCGCCCCGGTGACACGCTGTATCGCGATGTGCCCGTGGAGTTTCCGCCGATTCCGAGCTTCTCCCCCGAGTACTTCTCCGTGGTCCGCGGCAAGGATCCGAGCAAGCACAAGCAGTTCCGTAAGGGCATCGAGCAGCTGGACCAGGAGGGCGTCGTCCAGGTGCTGCGCTCGGACAAGCGTGGTGAGCAGGCACCGGTGTTCGCGGCCGTCGGCCCCATGCAGTTCGAGGTTGCCGCGCACCGGATGGCCACCGAGATCGGCGCGGCCATCACGCTGGAATCGTTGCCGTATCAGGTGGCGCGGGTCGTCTCCGCGGAAGACGTGGAATTCATGAACAAGCAGGTGTCCTGTGAGGTGCTGACCCGCACTGACGGGGTGCACCTGGTGCTGTTCTCGACGCCATGGCGCCTCGAGGGGTTCCAGCGGGACAACCCGTCGATCAAGCTGCGGTCGTTGGTGGCTGCGGCCGAAAGCTAGTCGGCACGTCCTCCTCGAAGGTGCGCGCACCTTGGCGCTCAGCGCTTACGGTGTAGAGCACCCGCCAGAGAGTTGACGACGAGTTGGCCACTGCCGCTCCAGAAACCCCCGCCACTCCAACCCTGCGTGAACTGACCGTCCGCGGCATCCTGCTCGGTGGCGCCATCACGCTGGTGTTCACCGCTGCCAACGTCTATCTCGGGCTCAAGGTCGGCCTGACGTTCGCCACGGCCATCCCGGCCGCCGTGATCTCGATGGCCGTGCTGCGCAGCTTCGCCAACCACTCGATCGTCGAGAACAACATCGTGCAGACGGTGGCGTCGGCGGCGGGCACGCTGTCGGCGATCATCTTCGTGCTGCCCGGGTTGATCATGATCGGCTGGTGGACCGGCTTCCCTTACTGGACCACCGTCGCCGTCTGCGCGGTCGGCGGCACGCTCGGCGTCATGTACTCCATCCCCCTGCGTCGCGCGCTCGTCACCGGAACGGAACTCCCCTACCCCGAAGGCGTCGCTGCGGCCGAGGTGCTCAAGGTCGGTGACGGCACCGAAGGAGTGGAGGCCAACCGCACCGGGCTGAAGGTGATCACATTCGGGTCGGTGGTCTCGGCGGCCTTCGGGTTGCTGGCGAATCTCAAGGTGCTCGCCAATTCGGTTACCGCATATACCCGTATCGGTGCGGGCGGGACGATGTTCAGCGCGGGGCTCTCGATGGCGATGATCGGCGTCGGGCACCTGATCGGCATGACCGTCGGTATCGCGATGCTGGTCGGGCTCGTCATCTCGTTCGGGGTACTGCTGCCGATCCGCACCAACGGCGCTCTCACGGGCAATGAACCGATCGGCGACATCATCGACGGCATCTTCGTGCACGAGGTGCGGTTCGTCGGCGCCGGAGCCATTGCCGTCGCGGCGATCTGGACGCTGCTCAAGATTCTGCGCCCCATCATCAAAGGCATGACGGACGCACTGGCGTCAGCGCGTGACCGGCGGCAGGGCCAGGTCGTCGACCTCACCGAGCGCGACATCCCCTTCCCCATGGTCGTCGGCACCGTTGTGGTGATGCTGCTGCCCATCGCACTGCTGCTGTGGGATTTCAGCCGCGGCACTGTGCTGCAAGGCCATTCGGCCGGAATCATCGCAGCCAGCCTGGTGTTCATCTTCGTCATCGGCCTCGTCATCGCGTCGGTGTGCGGGTACATGGCTGGCCTGATCGGTTCGTCGAACAGTCCGATCTCCGGCGTCGGCATCCTGACGGTACTCATCGCGGCAGTGCTGCTCAAGGTGGTGTTCGGGCGTGCCGACGCCGGCCAGTCCACCGCACTCGTGGCGTTCACGCTGTTCGCGGCGGCCATCACGTTCGGCGTCGCGACCATCTCCAACGACAACCTGCAGGACCTCAAGACCGGCCAACTGGTCGGGGCGACGCCTTGGAAACAGCAGGTGGCGTTGGTGATTGGCGTGGCGTTCGGATCGGCGATCATTCCGCCGGTGCTGAACTTGATGCAGCGGGCGTTTGGGTTCCTGGGCGCTCCCGGGGCCGGCGACCATGCCCTGGCCGCTCCGCAGGCCGCACTGATTTCGTCGTTGGCCAAGGGCGTTTTCGGCGGGTCGCTCGATTGGGGACTGATCGGCCTCGGTGCGGTGATCGGGGTGGCGGCGATTGCCGCCGACGAAATCCTCACCCGCACCTCGCGATTCGCCCTGCCGCCGCTGGCCGTCGGAATGGGTATGTATCTGCCGATGAGCCTGACGCTGATCATCCCGTTGGGCGGGCTGCTGGGCTGGTTCTACAACCGCTGGGCTGACCGGACGGGCGGCGATGTCGAGCGCAAGAAGCGGATCGGTGTGCTGCTGGCGACGGGCATGATCGTCGGCGAGAGTCTCTACGGCGTGGTGTTCGCAGGTTTCGTGGCCGGGACTGGCTCCGACGAGCCGTTCGCACTGTTCTCTGGTTTCGGCGGGTCTGTTCCTGAACTGATCGGCGTCGTGGCCTTCGCGGCGGTGCTCGGGTGGATGTACAAGCGGACGCAGACGATTGCGGGGAGTGAGCCGGTCATGGATGCTGAGCACTGATTGCTTGAGCGTTCCGTCCGCGCGCCGGTGATTTCGTGGTGCCTGCGCACGCTGCGGCGACGGGCCGCCTCTCCTGACATGTTCGATTTGGAGCCGTCAAGGATCCTTGACGGCTCCAAATCGTGTGTGCCGCAGGAGAGGAACGATTTCTAGCCGGCCTCGTCGTATCCCCAAAACTCTCGCGCCTCGCTCAGAAGTTCGCGCCTGTAGCTCGGCCGCAACTCGTCGATGACGGCAAGAGTTCGCGAAGTCAGGTCGTCGCCAATCGCACTCTGCGCGTGCGCATATGGGATGAACGCACGTAGCAGGTCGGGCACATTCAGCGCGACCTCCAACGGAATGTCATCGCCGTCGTCGTAAAAGTAAGCCGGGTTGCGCATTACGTCTCGGACGCGTTTTTCACTCCACCGCAGCGGGTCCTCTGTGCCAGTCTCGAAAAGTTCGAGCAGTTGATCCCGATACACGGGTCCTGCGAACGGACCAGACAAGCTGCTGGCAATGAAGGCATCACAAAGCTGTTCGGCAACTTGCCAATCCATAGCAGGGGGCCGATGTTCACCGCCTTCGGGCAGCTGGCCTACCAGCCACCGAACCAAAGGTTCGTAGAGCGGCCAATCATAGCCTTCGTATGCGAACGTCGGTCTGGCGAACGCATCTTCAATCCACCTTCGGGCGTCAGCCGACGACATCGCGACCACCTCGAGCTCGTCATCGGATTCGGCCATCAACGCGACAGCCTCATCGATCGGACCTGGAGCCGCGGCCGCGGCGACAATTCCCCCGAATCTGTTGTGGTCAATCAACACCACGATGGTCAGCTCATGCCCACCATCGAGTCGCGCACCAAGGAAGAGTTCGTCGGCATCTCCGAACACGTCGGTTCTGCGGACCGCACGGTAGACGTCAATCCGGGATAGCTCGGCAATCCATCGCGGCAGACGCTCGCGGCGCTCTGCCAACTCCTCCCTGCATCGCAGCTGCAGTTCGGGCTCGTCAAGGAGCAGCTCCGCGATCACCGCGATCACCGCCGTCGTCTCCCGATTCCTCACACCGATCAAGGCATTCAGAGTTTGATCCAGAGGCAAGGGATCGCGGCGTTCGGATTTGAGAAACGCCAGCTTGTCGGGCTTCGACAGGTGAATTAAATCGCTGGCCAACCGGAGTAGGCCGAGCGGATGGCCACAGGACATGGCGCGCCGTATGAACTCCGTGGCCCGTCTGGCGGCCGCGCCGCCGGCGTTGCGCTTCTTTGCTCGCCGCACATCGCGTCGAGCCTGTTTGAGGCTCCGTAAACGTCGTTTGTCGGTCATGTCGCGGACGCTACGCCCGGGCTACGACAAGTCCGCCGCAGCCGTTGTTCGCCCTCCCGCTGACACGCGGACGTACATCACATGACATCACGGCAAACAAGCCCGCGTGCGTCAGCCACCGCCCGCATCGCGGCGGATAGTGACAATTGTGGACGCTGTAATTCACCCGAACACCGCGTCAAGGGTTTCGCCCCCACACCCGGTGTCATCGAATGCCGCTGAACAACACGGTGCCGTCATCGCCGACCGGCACCCGCGAGAAACCTCATCCACCAACACAATCGATGCCCGCGACGAGCTGATCCTCGACGGTCAGGCCGTACCGGGCGCATGGGTCACCGTGTCGTTCAACGGCGACCCGGACGACACCGACGTCTTCCAGCTCGTCCTGCCCGCCGACGCCAAGCCGCTGGGCGACACCTGCTCCGTGGAGTGCCCGCTAGGAAAGGCGCTCGTCGCCACTCACGTCGGCGAAACTCGGAGATACGTGACAGAATCCGGGCGAAGCATGGCGATCACGGTCCTGGCCGTCGACAGCGTGAATCCGCAGGAGACAGCCGGGCGCTGACCGCTCCCCGACCAATGATGTTCGGGGAGCCCACGGCACTACTCCGCGGCCCGGCCACCCACCACGGCGTGGAAACGCCCCTGCGGGTACGGCAGCGCGATGTCGTGTTCGTCGTAGGCACGCAGAATCTCGCGGCGAAGCCGGCGCTGCACCGCACCTTGGGTGTTCGGCTTGGTTTTGATGGTCATCCGCAGGGTGAGCAGGTCGGGCGAGAGTTCCTGGATGCCAAGCATTTCCGGGTCTCCCAGGACGTTATCGGAGATCGCCGGATCGGTGATGGCGGACTCGGCCGCCTCGAGGGCCACCTGCTCGGCCCGGTCGAGATCCGCGGTCAGCGCGACCGGAACCTCAACGTGCGCAACAGCGTAGTCCTGGCTCATGTTGCCGACGCGCTTGATCTCGCCGTTGCGGACGTACCAGAGGGTGCCGTCGCCGTCGCGCACCGTGGTGATGCGCAGGCCGACGGTCTGCACCTCGCCGGTCACGTCGCCGAGGTCCACGTTGTCGCCGACGCCGTACTGATCCTCGAGCAACATGAAGATGCCGCTGACGAAGTCGCGCACCAGGTTCTGCGCGCCGAAGCCAATCGCGAGGCCGACCACCCCAGCTGAGGCGATGAACGGCGCGATGTTCACGCCCAGGACGCTCAGGATGGCGAGGACCAGCCAGATGAGCAGCAGGATCGAGACCGTCGACTTGAGCACCGAGCCGATGGTTTGGGCGCGCTGGCGGCGCCGTTCGGCGGCCTTGCGGGCGTTCGACGAGGCTGTGCGGTCGCGTAGGTAGCGCAGCAGCGGCGGGCGGTTGGCCTGCGACTCCTCGTCAGCGGCCACGGTCTTGCCGGCCCGGCCGGTTGTGGCGCGGTCGATCACGCTGTGCAGGGCCAACCGGGCGATGAGGGCGATGACGCCGTAAGCCACGATCCGGATCGGCACCTCGACCAGCCAGTGTCGGTTCGTTTCCGTCCATTCGAAAGCCAGTTGGTAGACATGCACGGTTTCGACCCTACGAGAGGCGGTCGAACTCGCTGGCCACGGCGATTCCGAGTCGCAGCCGGGATCAGCATCTTTGTCGGGTCGCGAGATCCAGTCGGTTGGCGACGCTGGTCGTAGCCTGGCTCACAGTGACGGCGCTTTTAGCGGGCCGCTTCTGTCAGAAATCTGACAGAATCCTGTATAAATCCTGTGAGCGACAACGAAATTCGCGTCAGCGACCCTCCGGGGGCCTCGGTAAGCTCCAACCGTCAGCCAATCGCGTTGGGGGTATCGCATGGCCGAGTTACAGGTCGAACCGTCGGAGTTGGTGGCGGTGTCACACGAACTGGCGACTGTCGCCGACGGACTCCGGACCGGTATCACGTCGTTGGACAACGACGTGTCCGGGCTCATGGGCACCGGATGGACAGGATCCGCAGCCTCGGCGTACGGCGACGTGTGGAAGGAATGGCACGAAGGCGCGTCCCAGGTAGTGGCCGGCCTGAGCCGCATGTCGGCGCTGCTCAACGACGCGGCAGCGCGGTACACGAGCACCGACGCCGCCGGTGGCGCCCACATCGCAGGATCGGGCCTCTGATGAGCGAGTTCAGCGTCAACCCCGCGGCACTGGCGGCGGTCATCGACCGGATGACGGCGTTCGATTCCGACCTGGAAGCGCACCTGGCACAGGCAGCCGGGTCGGTCGCCCGGCTGGGTTCCAGTTGGTACGGCGACGCCGGCGAAGCGGAGCGGTCGGCGCAGGCGCAGTGGAACGAGGGCGCCCGGGAGATGAGGGAGGCGCTGGCACGGCTCCGCCAGATCGCGGAGGGCGCTCACGAGAACTACTCGTCCGCTGCGAGCAAGAACCACCAGATGTGGTCCTGAGCTGTGACCGGCCCGATCACGGTCGACCCGACGGCGCTCAATTCAGCCGGTGCGTCGGTCGGCGCTGAGTCCAACGCCGTCACCAGCGCCATATCGACGCTGTCGGCCGCGCTGTCCGGGCACGAGTCCGGCTTCGGCCATGATGCGGCCGCGTTTGTCTTCTCCCGCAGCTACACCAATGCGGCGAACGCACTGTTGCACTCGGCGGCGTCGGCCGTCAACGCGTCACGGCGCACGGAGCAAGGCATCCAGATGTCGGCCTACAACTACGGAATCGCGAACGCGCACTCCACGGTTGGGGGCGGTGAGTCGCCCGTGTCGAAACCGGGCGATCCCGGAACCTTCTCGGCACCGGCGGTGCCGTCGGTGTACGGCGGTGCCATCGCCGCCCCGATCGGCTGGAGCATTGTCGAGGCCTTCGTCGGCGGCGTGTGGCCGGACGGCGATCCCGCACAGATGCGCGCGACTGCCGCCGCATGGCGGACCTTCGGCTCCTCGGTCAGCGGTGGTTCTGGCGCAATGACCGCGGCGGGAACAACTTTGGGTGGGTTTCAGATTCCGGAAGCGCCGCAGATGCAAAAGGCCGCCAATGACATCGGCGGCGGCTTGACCGGTATCGACAAACAGGCACAAGCGCTGGCCGGCCAGATCGATTCATTCGCAAATACCGTCGAGAACGCGCAGAACGCCATCCGCGACCTGCTCCACCAGTTGAGTCCGAGCGGCATTCTCAGCACCATCGGCGGCATGTTCGAGGGTCACAATCCCATCGAGAAGATCAAGCAGATCGCCCACGACATCGACACCGTCCTGAACAACATGAAGCGTGAAGCCAACGCCATGGATCAGGTTGTCAGCCAAGGCATCAACGATCTCGACGGGTTGACCAACAAGCTCGAGGCGTGGGCGAACAAGGAATTTGTCGCGGTGTTTGGCCCAGAGGTCGGCGGCGCGCTATCCATGAACTTCACTGCGCTGGTTGATCCACTTGAAGGCGGCTTCAAGTTCGTCGCGCAGACTGCCGAAGGGCTCGAACAGCTTGATCCGACCCGCTTCCTGTACGACCCGGAAGGCGCAGGCAAAGCGTGGCTGGGAACCGCCAAGACGCTAGGCGAAGCGGTGCTGGTCGGCGACCCCTTCACCGCTCCGTTGGCGCTGGTGACTCCTGGCATCCGCAACGACTTGACGAATCTCGGCAAGTCGATGTTCGACGTCGAGGATTTTAAGAACGGTCACCCATTACGCGGACTCGCTTACAACGCAGCACAAGCCGGGTCACTCATCATCCCCGGCGTAGGTGAGGCGGCACCGGCGGCCGACGCCGCGGGCGGGGCGGCGCGCGTAGGAGCGGCCGGCGCCGAAGCGGAGACGCGGGTGGGTGGCACCGTCGCACGGGACACAGGTGCAGTCGCGTCGCGCGGTGGTGCCGCGGCAGCGGGCACCGAAGAGGTAGCCACTAAGGCCGGAAACATCACCAAGAACCTCGACAAGGTTGGCGTACCCGAGGCGGCGCCTGGGCCGAGCGCTGCGGGGAAGGCCCCGGTGGAGCCTCCGCCAGCAGCGCCTAAGCCCGAGGCAGTGCCGACGCCCAAGCCCGAGCCTGCGCCCTCCCAGGGGCCGACACACGAGGCGCCCGCGCCGCACACTCCGCCCGCGGGGCCGGCCGAGCCGCACACTCCAGCACCCGTTGAACACGGCCCGGTCAATCACAGCAGCCCAAGCGAACACCACACCGGTGCTCCATCGGAATCCCCCCACGCCGGAGATGGCCCGGTCGAGAATCACCCATCGTCGCCTGAGCCCGGTCACAACCCGCCGCCCTCAACTCCTCCACCTCCCGTTGCTGGTCACGACTACGGCTTCCCTCCCGACAGCGCTTTTGAGCACGTGAGGAACCCCGCTGACGACATCGCCCGACTTCACGAAGGCGGTGTCCCGCCCAGCGTCACCGACGGATACGACCCGCTAGCGGGCCGGACTGAAGAGGAGTTCAAGCGCGAGTTCACTACAGTCGACGCCAAGGGCCGCCTCCAATGGGATTGGGACGGGCAAGCTCCCAACAACGGGTTCGATGGGCCGCCTTCGGTCTCGGACCACATTCCTGCCGGGCATCAACTCGATAGGCTGGGATCGAACGGAGGCGGGTTCATGGGAGATGAAGGAGCACCGCTCTCCACCCGTTCGATGCCGCCTGGAGTCGCCAATGACTATCACACGTTTGTCGGAACCGGCCGGCCGATACCTGATGGCCTCAATTGGAGGGTGGAATACGGACCCGCCAAGGCAGCCTTCGGTCAGCCCGGCGGGGCCGAGCAATGGGCAGTGATCAACTTGGACACCGGCAGACCGGTTTCAGTCGAAGAGCTGAAACTATGGCGTCTGATTCGAGAAACAACAGGGGAATAGACCACGAGGGTGAACATGACAGGAACTGAATCAAGCTCCGATTCGCGACTGGAAGAGCTGATCAATCAGTACAACAAATGGCGGGACATCTACGCGTACGCCGACCAACCTGCACCCGATGCACCCGTGTGGGAGTCGGGTCGTCTACATCTTCGACGGGGATATCCGTACCCGGATTGGACGTCATACATCGTTGAGCCGACCGACGGTGGATATAACGTCCTCACCGCAACCACCGAGCGCCGAAACGAACCGCTTGAGAGCCTGTCTGGATTCTTCACCGATGCCGAAGATGCTGGGAAGTATGTCATTTGGAATGTGGGCGAATCACTCCGAATGTCATGTCGACTGGACCCGATAATGTGGGCGTGGGAGGATGCCGGACTGGACCCGCGTGTCCAACAGACTTCGCTTGAAAAGTTCGTGTCTAAGTACGCACTGAAGTCAGATCCAAGCCGCTACTTCATCTTGCGCGCCGGCGGCGTTCAACCCGTGAACCGCTTGCTGCCTTTGACATACGCCGAGCTGGATGCCCAGTTGCTCGCTGGCATGCCCGAATCTGTCCTTTCTCGCCTGTAGACGACACCGACTAACGGCACTGATGTCTATTTCGCAAGAACTGGAAGAATGGGCGAATCTTGCCAAATTTTCGTTGACGAGAAACGCCGAAGATAGCGGCGCTGACATTTTCTGGAACCTAGGCGGCGAAGTTCGATATTTTGTCCGTGACAGGACAGACGGATGGACGCAGGTCACCTGCTCGGACAGGCTTGGACCCGAAGAATTGGAGTTCGCAGGCGCGTCCCCTGCCGTCGTCGAGCGATTCTTATTCGGTTGGTTTGGGGACACCTATAGAAGCGTCAGGGCGTTGCCAATCTTGGCAACGCCCGTAGCAGCCAAAGAACTGACCAATGGCTATCACATATCGGTGCAAGAGTTCGAAGGAGTCGACCGATACTCGCTAGTCGATGCGACCGACGAGCAATGATCAGAACCTGTGGATGAGCCTCGGTGTGGGGGCGTGAAAGTGGGCGCACCTTCCCGAGGATGATCTGAATATCCGAAGGTCCGATCATGAGCCGGCGTTGGCGCGCTGGTTCGGGAAGGTACGCCCATGCTCACCGTAGTTCACGATGCCGCCGAGGCCAACGAAAGTGCCGGCGGTGCTGGTCTGGCGGTGACAGTCTGATTCGGGACCAGTGTGACGGTCTGATTCGGGACCCACCCGGGCTTCGGCGTGGCGTCGTGA
>NZ_JBYTCM010000015.1:0-147900 GCF_058790275.1 Mycobacterium sp. FW102-FHT13B02 | reverse complement strand
ATACCCCAGCCGAGCGCTTGCGTGATCTACTACGGGCTCAATAACCAGCAGTGTTGCGACAACCCCTAGAAACCGCCTGGACGCTGGGGGCCTTTTTGGATCTACTGACAGGAGACGTGCCTATGGCAGGTCAGGTAGTCGGCACAATCTCGATCAAGGTCACCCCTGATACCACCCGATTCCGGCGAGAGCTACACGCCGAGCTTGAGGAGATCGAGAAGGCCGAGAAGGCCAAGGTCCGCGTTGAGGCGGACTTCGACAAGGACGGACTCAAGGAAAAGGTGCAGGCCGCCGCCGAGGAGGCCAGTGCCAAAACGAAAATCCGGGCGGACTTCAACTCGGATTACTTGAAGGGTCGCATCCTGAGCGACCTCCAGCACTTCAAGCCGAAGATTGAGATCGACAGTGTGCTCAAGCCTCCCAGCATCCCCACCGGGATGCTGGGAGGTGACGGGTTCGGTGGTGGTCTCGGCACTGCCGGCGGGGGATTCTCGGGCGGCAGCTCGGGGCTGCTGATCGGCGCGGTGTTCGCCGCAGCGGCACCCGCAGTCGGGCTGGTGTCCGGCCTACTGGCCGGCATCCCGTCGCTGCTGAGCGCAATCGTCGCACCCCTCGGTGCGGTCGCGATTGGGTTCGACGGCATCAAGAAGGCGATGGTGGACAGCGGTATCGCCTCGGAGGACAAAAAGGGCAAGCTCACCGGGATGGGAGCGCAGCTCCAGCAGATGAAGGAGTCGGTCAGCTCCGCGTTCGCCACTGGACTGACACCTGTGTTCCAAGAGCTGCTGACGCTGACCCCGGTCCTCACATCGGGGTTCACCGGGATGGCTCAACAGCTCAGCAGGACGGCAAGGGGCATCACAGACGTGGTGACCTCCTCGGGTGGTATGGCCCAGGTCGCCACGATCTTCGGTCAGGTCGGCAACTTCGTCGGGGCGATGACCCCGGCGCTGCAATCGTTCACCAAGACATTCTTGACGCTCGGTGCTGACGGGGCCAAGAATCTGAATCTCCTCGCGGCCCCGCTGAATACGTTCGCCGTTTCGTTCGATCAGATGATCGGACGGGTATCGCAAAGCGGTGCGCTGGAGAAGTCGTTCGGCGGGCTGTCGCAGGTGCTCGGGTCGCTGGGCGACGGCTTCACCAAGCTGTTCGAGTCGGGCATCAACGCAATGGGCCAGCTCGGCGGGCCGATCAGCACGCTAGTTCGCGGGCTGGTCGACAGCTTCACCGCGGTAATGCCGGCGCTGACCGGCTTCTCGGGAGCAATCGGGAACGTCCTCGGGTCTCTCGGTTCGGCGATAGCCCCTGCGCTGCAAGCGGTTTCGGTCCCGCTGGGGAACGTACTCAACACGCTGGGGAACCTCGTGTCGAGCAACATTGCGACACTCGGGCCGATCTTCACGCAGATTGGCGATGCGCTCGGTACAGGTCTGCAGTCAGCACTAACGACCATCCAACCGATGTTGCCGGGCCTGATGAGCACGGTTCAGCAGATGGCCGGCGCACTGAGCGAGAAGCTGGCAGCGACCCTGCCGCAGCTCGCCACCTCATTCGGTCAGCTGGCGGGCGCCGTGATGACGATTGCGCCCACGGTGCTGGAGTCGGTGGCGCAGGCGTTCACCGCGATGGCCCCGGCGCTGCCCAACCTCGTGGCCGCGCTGCCGCCGCTGGCTACGGCGTTCGCCGGCTTCCTGACGTCGGTGACGCCGCTCGTGCCGCAACTGGCTGGGCTGGCCGCTCAGTTCGTCGGGATGCTGCCGTCGCTGACGCCGATTGCCGGCGCCGCGATGGCGGTGGTTGGTGCGTTGTCACAGCTGGCATCCGGTGCGCTGGACGCAGCCGGGAAGGTGGCCCAGTTCGCTCAGGGTGTGGTCACCACGGTGTCGGCGCTAGGTCCCGCGATCAGCGGGGCCGTGAGCGGGTTCGGCACGCTGTTGGTAGGCGCAGGCAAGGCCCTGATCGAAGGTCTGATCAACGGCATCAAGTCGATGGTTGGCAGCGCCATCGCGGCTGCAAAGAGCTTGGCCGGTGACGTGGCTGGCGCGGTCAAGGGCGCCTTGGGTATTCACTCCCCATCGCGGGTGTTCGCGGAACTCGGCCAGTTCACAGCGCAGGGTTTCCAGACGGGTCTGGAGAGCGGATTTCAGGGTGTGATCGCCTCGGCTACCGCTCTCGCTAGCCAGCTTCAGGATGCAGTCGGTAAGGGCATCGTCCCCGCAGGACTGCGGGACAACGTCAAGCAGGAGCTACAGGCGATTAGCCAGGAGTACGCACAGCTCAGGCTCGACCGTGACCAGCTGGACCCCAAGGACAAGGCCGGGCGCAGGGCCATCGCTGACCAGATGCACGAGCTACAGACCGCACGGGACCGGCTCAAGCTCGGCACCGAGCAACTGGGCACGTTGAACGCGGGCGGCCCGTCGTCGGACTCGATGAACCAAGCGGCACAGCTGATCACCTCTTCGCTGGCCAAGGGTCTTGACACTGCCAAGGGGTTCGCTATGGCGAACGTCAACCAGTTCGAGCAGGACCTCGGTATCTCGGGCCAGGGCGCGATCCCGACGATTGCCAACACCGGCCTGCAGTGGGGGTCGCAGATGTTGAACGGCGCCATCAGCGGCGCGTTCGGTGCTGGCAAGGCGGGTGGGGACACCCACTTCCACGTCCAGTCGACCGACGAAGCGATGGCCCTGCAGCGAGCCGAGCAAGCCCGCAAGGGAATGACATACGCGGGTAGGTAACTACCCGCTCCAGAGGTCCCATCTCTCCGATGGGGCCGGCCCGCCAACGTAGTAACCCGAAGGCCCCCGGCTCTCTTGTGAGCCGGGGGCTTTCACCACTCCAAGGGAAGGAAACCAACGTGGACCATCTCCACATCGACATCCCCGACACCGCACGGGTAACCCCGCTGCCCGACGTCGGACCGCACCGAGACCACCCGCTAGCCGGGTGGATCATCACCGGAGCCACGATCACGAAATACGAAGAGTCGCAGCGATGACCGCAAGTCTCTGGTCGGGCCCACAGGCCCGCCGTGAGCGCGCTGAGGCAGACCGCGAGACCGCGTATCAGCGGCTCGTGGAAACCACCGTGGAGTACAACGCAGCCATCGAGGCTGCCGGTGATCTGCCGTGGTTCAAAGACCCCGTGAAGCTCGCTCGACTTGAGCGCCGGATACCGGGCATCACCGAGATGACCGAAGACGAGCGCCGCCGTGCGCTGTTCAACCGACACCGAGAGGTAACCCGATGAGCGACACCGTAGACATCGCAGCGGAGGCCCCCAGCGGCCCCGCTGACGAGCAACCGGCACAGGCCGAGGCCCCGGCCACGCCGGAGCCCAAGGGCACCAGAGAGGCCCGTTACCGCGTCGAGAGGAACGAAGCCCGAGGCGAGCGGGATGCGTTGGCAGACCAGCTGACTCAGCTCCAGACGCGAGAGCTTCACCGTCTAGCAGCCGAGCACCTGGCGCAGCCCGAGGACATCGAACTGTCTGGCCGGGCACTGGCTGACTACCTCACCCCCGAGGGGTGGCTCGATGCTGACGCCGTAGCCGAAGCGGCTGCCTCGTTGGTCCAGTCCCGCCCAGGACTGGCGAAAAACCTCACCCTGCCCGCCGTGGACCCGTCGCAGGGTCACGGAGCCCGAAGCGGCACGACTACCCCGACGTTCGCGGGGTTATTCAGCTAGGAGCAGGTATCCCCGAGTGGCACAAGAGCCGGGTTCGACTCCCGGCCGGGGAGCGTGACAGGACCGTCCGTGGCGGTCTGTCCCAGCAATGCGTCTGTGGCGCAATAAATCCCGTCTGCACGACGGGTAAGTACGGGTCCGTGGCCCGTCCTTGATTCCGAGGCATCAGCCAAAAGGGTTGGTGCCCTTGTTGTTTCAAGGAGAAACATGTCTGTTGTAAACACCGGTCTCGATCAGGCTTTCAAGCCCGAGTCCTACGGCAAGCTGGTCGACACCGTTATCGATTCAAATTCGATTGCGTTCAACCCCGCTATTGCCACCGTGCTGAACATCAGCACCGAGTCCATCCGTATCCCGCTGCTGACCGGCGACGTCTCCAGCGGCTGGTACAACGAGCTGGACTCGATCACCGAGGCAGACCCGGCTACCGATGAGCTGGTCGTCACCCCCAAGGGTGTCAAGGCGTACACCGTCGTCAGCAATGAGTCCGTCGAGGACACCTCACCGGCTGTCGCCAACCTGATCGGCAACTCGATTGGCCGCAGCATCGCCAAAAAGATTGACGCTGCGCTGTTCTCGCTGGCCGCTGTCACCAAGGGGCCTCAGCTCCCGCTCGGCGTCGGTGCGTATTCGTACGTGGATATCGCCGTGGCTTCTGCGACGTTCGATCACGTCATGGCGGGCATCAAGCTGGCTAAGGACAACGGGGCCGACCCGACTGCTGTAGTGATCAACCCCGCCGTAGAGCTGCAGTGGCGGCAGATCAAGACCGCGACCGGATACTCGTCGTACCTCGTGCAGGACCAACTGCTGGCCGACGAGCAGCGGCGTGCCGGTTACGCCGGCTTCACCATCGGCGGCGTGCCGGTGTACGTCAGCCGTGCTGTCGACGCGCTCACCGCGGCGTGGATTGTCGACGCTGCGCAGGTGTTCACCGTTCGCCGGCAGGGCACGGCCATCGTGGCCGACAAGTCCGCAGTGTTCCAGCAGGACGGCACCGCCGTTCGCGGTGTCGCCCGTGTCGATTTCGGCGTGACCAACCCCGCGGGTGTTGTGCGTCTGTTCGACCACGCCTGATCGGTAGCCCTCTAACGCAGAGGCCCCCGGCTCACAAGGCCGGGGGCTCTCTGTGACCCCCACCAATCACGAGAGGACCCGTGTCTACAGACACCCCGCGCCAGACCGCAGGGCCACAGGCCAAGCGGAACCGCAGACGCCCAGCCACCATGAGCCAGCACCTGCGTGCAACCACAGCACGCGTCGAGGTCTACCGCCAGACCCTCGGCCCGGACCTAGCCGGCAGGCTGGCACACCACGCAGGGCAGATGGTGTATCACCACGAGCGGTTCACCGCAGAGTTGTCGCGGCTCAACGCAGCGATGCGAGACGTTGGCTTGCCATCTCCGCAGGTCACAGAGGATATGTGGGACCCGCAGTAGGCCACCACCGGAGGGGGTAGTGACCACCCTGCCCCGGGCACGTAGACCGGCAGGTAATGCGGGAGGTCGATCCGATGCGACTCAGAACCTGGTTTTTTCAACAGTCAGTTAGGAGGGTGCGGGATGAGAGCACCATCGGGGCTGCAGGCCCCCGGTAGGAAACTGTGGCGGGAGATTACCGCCGAATTTGAACTCGATGACGAGCCCCACAAGCGCCAGGTGCTCGCGCAGGCGTGCAGGGTGGCCGACATCGTGGCCGAGCTGGACGACGCAGCCGACGACGGCCCGCTGACCGTCAAAGGCTCTATGGGACAGCAGGTTATCTCCCCGCTGATCGCGGAGGCGAGAGCCCAGCGGAGCCTTCTGGCCCAGCTGCTGGCCCGACTCGACTTCGAGCAGGCCGGATGACTGGCCGGCTCGGAAAGACTCGCCGCAGGAAGCGTCAAGGCCCCGAGATGGCCCTCAAGGCCTCGGTGGCCGACTACTACCGACACGTGCTGTCGATGCCGGCCCATGAGCCGGGCGAGCCAGCACCGACGTACAGCGATTATCTGAAGTGGGCGGCACAGTGACCACATACGCATCGGCGTCCGACGTAGCGGCCCGACTAGGCCGCGAGCTGACGACCGAGGAAACCACTCTCGTCGGAATCCGACTGGCAGACGCCGAGAGGATGATCAGGCGGTCTATTCCTGACCTCGCGGCCAAGGTGGGCGACGAGACCATCGACGTCGAAGACGTCAAACAGGTCGAGGCAGACGCCGTACTGCGCCTGGTACGCAACCCCGAGGGCCTGCTATCCGAGGGTGACGGGAACTACCAATACCAGGTGCTCCGGGACATCGCCTCTGGCAAGCTCGAAATACCCCCTGCGGACTGGGAAACGCTGGGGGTCAACACAGTTGGCATGTTCTGCATTGCCCCGAGACCCGTAGGGGGTTAGTCGTGAGTCTGTTGGACAAGGGAACTGAGACCGTGACCGTCCATCCGGTCGTAACCAGGACCGACGAGGACGGGAACACCATCACCGAGGCGTCCACCACGGGGACGCAGTACCAGGCCTCGGTGCAGCCGATGGCCGCAGGGGCGCAGGCCGAGACCAACCAAACCGGCTTCGAGACCGTCTCCCGGTACCGGCTACGCCTCGTGGGCTACCCCGGCTTGCTCGGCGCCCAGGCGCAGGTCGAGTGGCAGGGCAAGCGGTATTCCATCGTCGGTCAACCGGAGCAGCACACGGGCAGCCGGCGAACGGCACACGTCACCTACGTGATGCAGCGGAGCTGACGAAACCGACGAGTGCCGGGGGTACCGTGATTTCCTGCGGCCCCGCCAAACGAATATGCAGGAGAACTAATGGGATTCTGGCCAGAGCATGAACCCGCTCGCAGCGGTGAACCGTCCGACGAGTTCACCGTCGCGCAATCGCTCCACACGTTCACCGAGCGGCACAAGCGGGACGGCACAAAGCCGTCTGAGCGGGACCTGATTTCCCTGCTGTGCGGCTACGTGCTCGAACTCGAAGAGAAGATGGTCCACATGCAACGCCGCCTTATCGAACTCCACGGCGAGTACTAAGCAGGAGCGGTTTCTATGCCGTAGCCAGCTTGATGTACTGCTGAATCTTTGTTGTTGTGTGTGCAGCCTTGACGTTGTACTGCGCGACCTCGATGTTGCCCTTCTCATCGATGAGGAACGTCGAGCGGATGACGCCCTGCACTGTCTTGCCGTACATCGTCTTCTCGCCGAACGCGCCGTAGGCGGTGAGCACCTTGCGGTCGGGATCAGACAGCAGCGGGAACGTCAGGCCCTCGTTGTCGCGGAACTTCGCGAGCTTCTCCGGCTTGTCGGGGGAGATGCCGACGACATCGAGTCCGGCCTCGTTCAGTTCGGCCAGGCTGTCTCGGAAATCGCAGGCCTGCTTGGTGCAGCCCGGTGTCGAGGCCGCGGGGTAGAAGTAGACGATGACCTTGCGGCCCTTGTAGTCCGACAGCTTCACCGTGTTTCCGTCGGCGTCGGGCAGGCTGAATGCGGGGGCTTTGGCGCCCACTTCGAGTCGCGGTGTCGGTGCCACCGGGGTGTCCCTTCTGTCGGCCAAGCGTTGCTGTTACGACAAGCTGCTCTAGGGTAGAGCGCCAAGGTGCAACGCGAGCTGGAGGGCTGAAGTGGCTGACCGGAATCCTGACGAGATCAAGCAGGAAATCGATCGTGCACGCGATCAGTTGGCGTTGACGGTTGACGCCCTCGCAGAGCGGGCAAATCCCCAGCGGCTGGCGGACGACGCCAAGGCCAAAGCCATCGAGATAGCTTCCAAGCCGGCGGTGATCGCAACGTTCGCCGGACTCGGCGTTGTCGTACTGGTGGTGGTTATCCGCAAAATCCGCGGATAAAGCGACTCTCTAGTTCCCTCGACGCGGCGTCAGCCAGCCTGGCAGCCAGCTGCGGGGAGGATTCGCCACCCGGCCCAGCCGGGTGCAGTTATGGACGATGACCAGGGTGTCGTCGGCTGCTGTCACAACGTCGGCGTTGGGCGCTGCGTAGACGGCACCGGCAATGGGTGTCATCAGCTAACCCCCTCCAGGCGACGTTATCTATATTTCTACACCATCATGCGCGGTTTCAGCTAACTTTATCTCTGCGTGACACATCACAAAGTTGCAGGTCCATCAGATTTTTGACGATAGTTGAACGTGGGCCGCTATTGACGGTGCTGTTGCTATGTCGTGTTACTGAAGGTGTCTGCCGGCAACGTTGGAGTGACGGACGGGTGCGGCCCGTCCGGCTGTTGGAGCGGATGGAGATGTCGGGGTGTGACGTTGACGACAGCACGGTCCGGTTGCGTGGCGGTTGCTGACCTCGACGCACTGCTCATACCCGCGGTGACGACGCAAGAAACGGCGCTGACCATACGATTTCACCCTGCGGCCATCGGACTGTTAATGTCTCTCTCGCGCGCCGTTAGCTCAGTTGGTAGAGCAGCTGACTCTTAATCAGCGGGTCCGGGGTTCGAAACCCTGACGGCGCACTCCAGATACGAAAGCCCCCTCCTTCGGGAGGGGGCTTTCGTCGTTTTGTGCCAAGAGGTTGACCAACGTGGTTGGTCAACTTAGTTTGGTGACATGGCGCAGGTGGTGAAAGTGCAGGAAGCGAAGACGCGATTGTCGGCCTTGCTGGCCGAAGTCGAATCCGGCGCCGAGATCGTGATCGCCCGGGGCGACGTCCCCGTGGCCCGCCTGGTGCCGATCTCGAAGCCAGGGCCGCGTGCGATGGGGTTTGTCGCCTATCGCGTCCCGGAGACGTTCTTCGATCCGCTGCCGGAGGAAGAGCTCGCGACGTGGGAGAGCTGAAAGACGGCTACCTCCTCGATACCCACGTGTTGCTCTGGTTGCTGACCGAACCGGCCCGGTTGTCTGACGCGGCCCAACGGCTCCTGAGCGATGCGGCAAATCGACTGCACGTCTCGGCGGCGTCCGCGTGGGAAATCGCCACCAAGTGCCGGCTGGGGAAGCTGCCACTCGCGGACAGCATCACGATGAACTTCGAGCAGCACCTGCGGCGGGCAGCCGTCGAAATCATCGACATCTCGACGGACCACGCGATCCTCGGCGGGGCCATCGGCTGGGCGCACCGTGACCCGTTCGATCGGGTGATCGCAGCCACCGCGATGGTCGAGGGGATTGCGCTCGTCTCGTCCGATCCTGTGTTCGGCGGCTTGAATGGCCTGCGGGTCATCTGGTGAAAACCCAAGTGGCGGAACATCATTACCTATGACGTAATCGACTTGCCGCGCCAGCGTGGCCAAGCTTGGAGCTGACCAACCGACACGAAAGAGGTCAGCATGAACGACATCGTCACCGCCTACCTGAAGACGTGGAACGCCACCGACCCAGCCGAGAGGAACGCCCTACTCGGCGACCACTGGGCGCCTGAGGCGACGTACACGGACCCGATGGCCGACGTGGGTGGTCGCGACGCCATCTCCGGGGTCATCGGTGCGGTCCACACCCAGTTCCCTGGATTCGTGTTCTCACTCGTCAGCGGACCGGACAGCCACCACAACCAGACCCGATTTCAGTGGGGGCTGGGGCCGGCGGGGGAGCAGCCGCCGGTCGTCGGCTTCGACGTCCTGGCGACCGATGCCGACGGCCGAATCCGGTCGGTGCACGGCTTCCTGGACCAGGTGCCTGGCTGAACCTAGGCCTCGGCGGTTCGGAACGTGGCCAGTTGAGCGGTCGCCAGCGCCTGTTCGGCGTCGTACTGCTCGAACGTGGTCACCACACTGAAGCCGAGGCGCTCGGCCAGGCGCAGTGAGGCGCGGTTGGCGGTCTGGGTGACGATCACGACAGGTTGGTCGTCCAGTTCGCCGGCCGCGTACTGCAGCAACAGTCGCGCGGCTTCACTCGCATAACCCCGGCCCCACGCGTGCGGCCGAAAAACGTAGCTCAGCTCGAGCTCGTCGCCACCGGGGTGCAGATGGCCGGGAACGTCGTTGCGACGGCGGCCGAGCGTCACCGTCCCCAGCATTTCGTCGGAGTCCCCGGCCGCCACGATGTAGCAGCCGGGGGCTGCCAATAGCGTTGCCGCCCCGACTGATTCGATCGCGGCATGAACTTCATCGACGGGCCGCGGGCCGCCCAGGTACCGCCGCACCCGTTCGTCGGTCTGGGTTTCGATCAGCCCCTCGGCGTCATCGTCGCGCGCTTTACGGAGGCGGACGCGGGGCCCTTCGAGACGGACTGCTCGCAGCTCGATCACGTCACTCACGCTCGCCACTGTGCCAGTGGGTGTGGCCCGGAAAACAAACATCGCCTCACCCGCATGCGGGTGAGGCGATGTTCTACCTCGGGGTGGCTGACGGGACTCGAACCCGCGACACCCAGGATCACAACCTGGTGCTCTACCAGCTGAACTACAGCCACCATTGCTGCGAGCCTCTCGGCAGAAGCAGCGTCGTAGATATTAACCGGTTCGGCCCGCTAAGCCGAATCGGTTACCGCCGCGTCGTTCGTCGGCGGGCCCAGCTCGCCCGCGACAGCGGCGATTTCGCTGGTAGACGGGCCGGGCGCGGCTACGAACGCGGTGCCGCGGTAGTACTTCAACTCGCGGATGGACTCGTGGATGTCGGCCAGTGCGCGGTGCGCGAGCCCCTTGTCCGGCTGCCCGAAATAGATTCGCGGGTACCAGCGGCGGCAGAGTTCCTTGATCGAGCTGACGTCGATCATCCGGTAGTGCAGGAAATCATCGAGGCGGGGCATGTCCCGGGCGATGAAGCCGCGGTCGGTGGCAATCGAGTTACCGGCCAGGGGAGCGGTTTTCGCCTGTCCGATGTGGCTGCGGATGTAGTCCAGCACCATCTGCTCGGCGTCTTCGAGGGTGACCGTGGAGGTCCGCACCTCCTCGATCAGGCCCGAGCGGGTGTGCATCTTCATCACGATGTCAGCCATGCCGTCCAGTGCGGCGTCGTCGGTGTTGATCACCACGTCCACCCCGTCGCCCAGCACGTTCAGGTCGCTGTCGGTGACCAATGCCGCGATCTCGATGAGTCGGTCGGACTTGAGATCCAGCCCCGTCATCTCGCAGTCGATCCATACCAGTTCGTCACGCACGGTGTTCCAGACTATTCCCAGGCCGATCACCGGGGTATCCATACCCGGTCACCAGCGACCCGACGAAGTAGGGTCAGGCGCATGACGACCGAATCGAGTGCATCCCCCGCGCAGCAGATCGCCGCTGGTTACGCCGTCACCGGCCAGGCGCTGAACCTGGGCGCGGTCGTCGTCGACGGAGCTGTCGATGCCGGCGCTCAGGTCAAGATTCCGCTGGCCACCATCAACCGGCACGGCCTGATCGCCGGCGCGACCGGTACCGGTAAGACCAAGACGCTGCAGGTGATCGCCGAGCAGCTGTCGACGGCCGGGGTGCCCGTCGTGATGGCTGACGTCAAGGGCGATCTGTCGGGGCTCGCGCAGCCCGGCGCGGCGGGCGACAAGACCGCTCAGCGCGCGACCGACACCGGCGACGACTGGACGCCGACCGCGTTTCCCGTCGAGTTCCTTTCCCTGGGAACCACCGGTGTGGGCGTTCCGGTGCGGGCCACCGTCACCAGCTTCGGGCCCATTCTGCTGTCGAAGGTGTTGGGGCTCAACCAGACTCAGGAGTCGACGCTCGGTCTGATCTTCCACTGGGCGGACCAGAAGGGCCTGCTACTCGATGACCTGAAGGATCTGCGCGGCGTCATCCAGTTCTTGACCAGTGATGACGGTAAAGAGGAGCTCAAGGCGCTCGGCGCGGTGTCGCCGGCCACCGCGGGCGTGATCCTGCGTGCGCTGATCAACCTGGAGGCCGAGGGCGGAGACACCTTCTTCGGATTGCCCGAACTCAAGCCCGAGGACCTGATGCGGCTGGACCCACAGGGCCGCGGCATCATCACGCTGCTGGAGCTGGGCAGCCAGGCCGCGCGGCCGGTGCTGTTCTCGACGTTCCTCATGTGGGTTCTGGCCGACCTTTTCACTACGCTGCCGGAGATCGGTGACGCGGACAAGCCGAAGCTGGTCTTCTTCTTCGACGAGGCGCACCTGCTGTTCGCCGACGCGTCCAAGGCGTTCCTGGACCAGGTCGAGCAGACCGTCAAGCTGATTCGCTCGAAGGGCGTCGGCGTCTTCTTCTGCACCCAGCTGCCGACCGACATTCCCAACGACGTGCTCAGCCAGCTGGGTGCCCGTGTCCAGCACGCGATCCGCGCCTTCACACCCGATGACCAGAAGGCCCTGAGCAAGACGGTCCGGACATACCCGAAGTCGTCCGTCTACGACCTGGAGTCGGCGCTCACGTCGCTCGGGATCGGTGAGGCCGTCGTCACGGTGTTGTCGGAGGTGGGTGCGCCGACGCCGGTGGCATGGACCCGGCTGCGCGCGCCGCGGTCGCTCATGGGCACCATCGGCCCTGACGCCATCGCTGCCGCGGCCAAGGCCAGCGCGTTGCAAGCGACCTACGGGCCGACGGTCGACCGCGACTCGGCCTACGAGCGGCTGTCTGCGCAGCCGGCCCCGACCGGTGCGCCGTCTGCCGCCCCGGACACCGCGCCCGCTCCCGCGCCGGCCGAAGAACCTGACCTCACTGCCTCTGGCCGCGTCGAGGTCGAGGCCGAAGGCCCCGGCATGGTTGCGGAAGTCTTGCAGAGCCCGGCGTTCAAGAGCTTCTTGCGGTCCGCGGCGACCGTGGCCGGGCGTGAGATCACCCGCAGCCTGTTCGGCACGGCCCGCCGTAGGTAGGCGGCGGGCGGGTCGGGCTCGAGCCTGACCACACGGCGGTTTCGGCCGGCCTTTTCCGCCCTGTCGTCAGGCTCGCGCGCGGAGTTGTTGCGAATGCAACTGCAGGGCGAATTCTGGGCCGATTTTCCGCCACCCAGTTGCATTCGGCGCGGCCCGACGCCGGAGGCCGCGCCTAGCGCCCTACGACCCGCCGAGCTTCTTGTAGACCGCGCCGACGATCGGCGCGACGATCGCGCGCGGGGCGTAGCCGCTGGCGGTCGACATGGCCTTGGACGTGATGCCCGGCACGACCCGCATCTTGTTGCGCTCGAGGCCGTCCAGCGAAATCCGGGCGGTGTACTCGGTGTCGATCCACAGGAAGTCGGGGATCAGGCGCTCGACCAGGGACTGCTCGGACGGGTCCGGCAGCTCGGTGCGGACCGGTCCGGGCGCCAGCAGCGTGACGTTGATGCCGTGCGGCTTGAGCTCGCCGCGCAGCGATTCGCTGAACGTGTTGGCGAACGCCTTGGACGCGGCGTAGGTCGCGTTGTTCGGGATGGGCGAGTTGCCCGCGGCCGAACCGGAGATCAGGATGCCGCCGCCCTTGCGCTCGATCATGCCGGGCAGGACCGCCAGCACCAGATCGTGCACGCCCTGCACGTTGAGTTGCACCTGGGCCTTCTCGCCCTCGGCGGGCAGGTCGGCGACGGCGCCGAACGTCGCGGTGCCGGCGTTGGCGCACAGGATCGAGATGTTGCGCTGCGCCAGTTCCTCGCAGAGCTTGTCGCGGTCGGCCGGGTCGGTCAGGTCGCAGGCCCGGACCTCGACGGTGACGCCGTACTTGTCGGTGATGCGCCCCGCGACCTCGGCCAGCACCTCTCCGCGGCGGGCTGTGATGATCAGGTTGTGGCCGCGGGCGGCGAGTTCGGTGGCCAGCGCTTCACCGATGTTCTGAGAGGCGCCGGTGACCACGGCGCGGGCGTCGGGACTGGGAGCGGGTACAGGCATGGGGCCAATCGTAGGGACCAATAGAGTGAGCGCATGAGCGAGGCTTGCCGAGCGAATCGACGGGCCCCGAGCAGCCCCGCGGCGGGGATCCCACCCGTAGACCGGGGTCGCGTCGTCGCCTGGGCGCTGTGGGACAGCGGCGCCACGGGCGTGAACGCGATCGTGGCGACATTCGGTTTCAACATCTACCTCATCTCTGAGGTCGGCAAAGGGCTGCCCGGCTCGACGACGCCGGAGAGCTGGCTGGGGCGCGCCGTACTGGTGGCCGGTATCGCGGTGGCGCTGTTGGCCCCGGTGACGGGGGTGATGGTCGACGCCGCGTACCGGCGGCGCCGTGCGCTCGCAGCGCTGACGGGTGCCGTGGTGGTGTTGACGGCGTCGATGACGTTCATCAAGCCCGACTACCACTACCTGTGGATCGGCCTGGCGCTGTTGGCCGCCACGGCGGCATGCATGGATCTGGCGACCGTCCCGTACAACGCGATGTTGCGTCAGATGTCGACTCCGATGACCTCGGGCCGCATCTCTGGATTCGGCTTGGCGGCAGGGTTTTTCGGCAGCGTCGTGCTGCTGCTCCTGGTCTTCGTGGGGTTCAAGTCCGGCAGTGGCGACACGCTCGGCCTGCTGGGCATCCCGAACTCGGACGGCAAACCGGACCGGTACGCGGTCCTGGTGGCGGCGGCGTGGTTCACCCTCTTCGCGCTGCCGTTGCTGCTCACGGTGAAGTCGCCGCCTCACGACGGCAGTCCGGCCGTGGGGCTCCTCGGTGCCTATCGCAGGTTGTGGACCGAGGTGGTCGGGGAGTGGCGGCGCGACCGTAACGTCATCTACTACCTGCTCTCCAGCGCCGTCTTCCGCGACGGCCTGACGGGCATCTCGATCTTCGGCCCGGTGGTGGGGGTCAGCGTCTACGGCCTGGCGCCGACGAGTGTGCCGCTGTTCGGGGCCGGCGCGTTCACCATCGCGGCGCTCGGTGCGGCGCTCGGCGGGTTGCTCGACGACCGGATCGGTTCCAAGCGTGTGATCGTGGGCTCGCTGACTGCGATGGTGGCGGTGGGCACCACCCTCATGTTCCTGTCGGGCCCGTTGGTCTTCTGGATCTGCGGTCTGACGCTGTGCCTGTTCGTCGGCCCCACCCAGTCGGCGTCGCGGAACCTGATGCTCCGCATCGCGGCGGACGGCAAGGAGGGTGTGGCCTTCGGGCTGTACACCACCACAGGGCGGGCAGCGCACGTGCTGTCGCCGTGGTTGTTCTCGATGTTCATCGACATCTTCGCGACGACCCGCGCGGGCCTCGGGGGTCTGTGCACCGTTCTGGCGATCGGACTGGTGGGGATGCTGCTGGTGAAGGTGCCGGCCCGGCGCTAGTTCCCGTGCCCGCGGGCGCGTTTGCCGGACTGCCGGCACACCGTGAGGCCGGCGCCTTCCCGCTGCTGGACCTGGGTGCCGTCGATGGAGATGGTGCAGGCGATGCCGCGTCCCGCATTGACGATGCTGACGCTGGCCGAGCGCGCCGCCGGCCGGCCCAGCTGAACTTCCTTGGTCCACGGCAGCGCCACGTTGAACTCCGTCTGCAGCACGCCGCCGGTGTCGACGTAGGTGATGCTCACGGCACGGCCGTTGCCGATCACCGAGTACAGGACCGCTTCGGTGTCACCGCTTTCCGGATCCGAGGGCGCCGCCGCGGCGGGGGGACTGACGGCTTCGCTGGGCTCGCTGCTTTCGGGCGTCGTGGTGGTCGTCACAGTCGTCGACGACGACATCGGATCCTGCGTCGGCGCCGGCAGCGGCGGCGGTGCGACAAGGGTTTGTTGCTCGGAACTGTTGACGATGACCATTGCGATCACCATGCAGAGCGCCAGGATCAGCACCGCTCCGGCCAGCGGGAACAGCCACTTGTGGCGGCCGACCTTCGGTGGTGCGGCGACACCGTAGGGATCGGTGAAGGCGTCGGTCTGATAGCCGGCAGTCGGCACGGCCGGGAGTTTCCTGGTGGCGTCCAGCCCGTCGTCGCGCGATCCGGTCATTGCCACCTCATGTTTGCAGGGTACCTGCGGCGCGCGGCGGACCGCCGGGACGTTGCGGCGGGCCGGGTCAGCGGTGCGGGGCCAGTGCCGCGACCGTCATGGCGCGCAGCACTGCGCGCGAGGATTCCTCCTGCTTGCGGGCCCCGCCCGCGCTGACACTGTGCGGCGTCGAGTTCAGGAGCCCGAACGCGGCGTGCGCCATGGTGCGGGCGTCGGCTTCGCTGCGCGACGGGTCGAGCCGACGCAGTACGTCGACCCAGATTTCGACGTACTGGCGCTGCGACCGACGCACCTGCCGCTTGGCGGCGTCGGGGAGGTTGTTCAGGTCGCGGTCCTGAATCCGGATCAGGTCCGATTCGCCCAGCGCGAAGTCGAGGTGGAACTCGATGAGCCCGTCGAGCGCCTCAGCAGGGTCGTCGGTGCCGGCGACGACGGCGCGTCCGCCGTCATGCAGCCGGGCGCTGATACTGACCAGCAACTCGACCAGAAGCGCTTCCTTGTTGGGGAAGTGGCGGTAGATCGCGGGCCCGCTGATACCGGCCGCGGACCCGATGTCCTCGAGGCGGACCGCCAGATAGCCACGCTCGGCGATGAGCCGCTCGGCGGCGGCGAGCAGTTGGCTGCGGCGGTCGGATTTGGCTCGGCTGCGCGGGGTTTCGGCGTCGGCAGGTGCGGGATGCGTGGCCGAGGTGGCGCCTACCCGTGATGCCGTCATCGACACCTCCCACCCGGTCTGGACAACTCAGTTAATGAAGACTAACATCGTGTTCGGTTATTCGCCATTAATTCAAGCGAAATGGAGCGACAATGGCGCCGAGCGTTTCCCGACGGGTATCGCATCGCGAGCAGCACTTGGCGCTGGTGGCTGATCTGAAGGACAAGCTGGCCAGCGCTGCGCTCGGGGGATCGGAACGCTCGCGCGAGCGTCATGTCGGTCGCGGCAAGCTCCTGCCGCGCGACCGGGTCAACGGACTCCTCGACCCCGGCAGCCCGTTCCTGGAGATCGCGCCACTGGCCGCCAATGGCATGTACGACGACGAATGCCCGGGCGCCGGGATGATCGCCGGCATCGGCAGGGTCTCGGGCCGCGAGTGCATGATCGTCGCCAATGACGCAACGGTGAAAGGCGGCACGTACTACCCGATCACGGTCAAGAAGCACCTGCGGGCGCAGGAGATCGCCAGCCAGAACCAGCTGCCGTGCGTGTACCTGGTGGACTCCGGCGGCGCGTTCCTGCCGCGCCAGGACGAGGTGTTCCCGGACCGCGAGCACTTCGGCCGCATCTTTTTCAACCAGGCCAACATGTCGGCGCGGGGCATTCCGCAGATCGCCGCGGTGCTCGGCTCCTGCACCGCCGGCGGCGCCTACGTTCCCGCCATGAGCGACGAGGCCGTCATCGTCCGCAACCAGGGCACCATCTTCCTGGGCGGTCCGCCACTGGTGAAAGCCGCTACCGGAGAGGTGGTTTCGGCCGAGGACCTCGGCGGTGGCGACCTGCACTCCAAGACTTCCGGTGTCACCGACCACCTGGCCCACGACGACCGCGACGCACTGCGCATCGTCCGCCGCATCGCCGCGACGTTCGGGCCGCGTGCGGAGACGCCGTGGGACGTCGCGCCGACAGTGGACGCGGTGTGCGACCAGACCGAGCTCTACGTCGTCGTGCCGATCGACTCCAAGGTGCCGTACGACGTGCACGAGGTGATCACTCGCATCGTCGATGGCGGCGAGTTCACCGAATTCAAGGCCGAATACGGCACCACGCTGGTGACGGGCTTCGCGCGCGTCCACGGCCACCCGGTGGGCATCGTCGCCAACAACGGTGTGCTGTTCGGTGAATCCGCCCAGAAGGGCGCACATTTCATCGAACTGTGCGACAAGCGGTCGGTGCCACTGCTGTTCCTGCAGAACATCTCCGGCTTCATGGTCGGCCGCGACTACGAGGCGGGCGGCATCGCCAAGCACGGCGCCAAGATGGTCACCGCCGTGGCCTGCGCCAGGGTGCCGAAGCTGACCGTCGTGATCGGCGGCTCCTACGGTGCCGGCAACTACTCGATGTGCGGACGGGCGTATTCCCCACGCTTCCTGTGGATGTGGCCGAATGCCCGCATCTCGGTGATGGGCGGCGAGCAGGCCGCCTCGGTGCTGGCCACCGTGCGTGGCGAGCTGACGCCCGAGGAGGAAGAGGCGATCAAGGCTCCGATCCGCCAGCAGTACGAGGATCAGGGCAACCCGTACTACTCGACGGCCCGGCTCTGGGACGACGGCGTCATCGACCCGGCAGACACCAGAACAGTGGTGGGACTGGCTCTTTCGGTTGTTGCACAGGCTCCGCTCGAGCCTGTGTCCTACGGCGTATTCAGGATGTGACGTGATGACCAGAACTTTCGACACCGTCTTGGTCGCCAATCGTGGCGAGATTGCAGTTCGCGTCATGCGCACCCTGCGTGCCATGGGTATTCGCTCGGTCGCGGTGTTCAGCGATGCCGACGCCGGTGCCAGGCATGTGCTCGAGGCCGACGTCGCGGTGAACATCGGCCCCGCTCCGGCCCGGCAGAGCTACCTGAGCATCGAGGCCATCGTGAGCGCGGCCCGGCGCACCGGTGCACAGGCCGTGCACCCCGGTTACGGATTCCTCTCGGAGAACGCTGAATTCGCGGCCGCACTGCATGACGCGGGCATTGTCTTCATCGGGCCGCCGGCCAAGGCCATCGGCACCATGGGCGACAAGATCACCGCGAAAGCAGCGGTGTCGGCCTTCGGAGTTCCCGTGGTTCCAGGTATCTCGCGTCCCGGCCTGACGGACGACGAGCTCATCGCCGGTGCCCCTGAGATCGGGTTCCCGGTGTTGGTGAAGCCGTCTGCCGGTGGCGGCGGTAAGGGCATGCGGGTGGTGCATTCCGCCAATGAACTTGCGGCTGCCCTCACCTCGGCCCGGCGCGAGGCCGCGTCGGCGTTCGGCGACGACACCCTGTTCCTGGAACGGTTCGTGTTGAACCCCAGGCACATCGAGGTCCAGGTTGTCGCGGACAGCCACGGCAACGTCGTGCATCTCGGTGAGCGCGAATGCAGCCTGCAACGCCGGCACCAGAAGGTCATCGAAGAAGCCCCGTCGCCCGTGCTGGACGAGGTGACCCGGGCCCGAATCGGTGCGGCCGCGTGCGACACCGCCCGCAGCGTCGACTACCGCGGCGCCGGCACCGTCGAGTTCATCGTCTCGGCCGACCGGCCCGACGAGTTCTTCTTCATGGAGATGAACACCCGTCTTCAGGTGGAACACCCTGTCACCGAACTGGTCACGGGGATCGACCTGGTGGAACTGCAGGTGCGGGTGGCGGCCGGTGAGGCACTACCGGTGGCACAGGACGACATCACGATGACGGGCCACGCCATCGAGGCCCGCGTCTACGCCGAAGACCCGGCGCACGACTTCCTGCCCACCGGCGGCACCGTACTGGCGCTGGCCGAGCCCGCTGCGGACGTGAGGAGCGATGGGGGATCTGTTGCCCGGGTGGATTCCGGCATCCGGGCCGGCTCGGTGATCGGTAGCGACTACGACCCGATGTTGTCGAAAGTCATTGCCTACGGTCCGAACCGAGAGTCGGCGCGGCGCGGACTCGACCGGGCGCTGGCCGGCACCGCCGTGCTGGGCGTCGTAACCAACATCGACTTCCTGCGGTTCCTGCTGGCCGACGAGGACGTCATCGCCGGACGCCTCGACACCGGTCTGCTGGACCGCCGCACCGGCGACTACGTCGCCACACAGGCCGGAGACGACGAATTCATCGCGGCTGCCGCGTACCGCTGGCTGCACAGCTGGTCGGATGCCGGCGAGCTGTGGGCCACGCCGTCGGGCTGGCGGGTCGGCGAGCACGCACCGACAACCATCCGGCTGCGGGCCGGCGAGCGGACCGACCACGTGCACCTCACCGGTACGCCCCGTGCCGCCACGGCGCGCATCGAAGATGGCGAATCACGCAGTGTGGCGGCGTCGTTGGACGGCGACCGGCTGGTGGTCACCATCGACGGTCTGCGCACCGAATACCTGACCGCCGCCCTGGACCACCGGCTGTGGCTGGCCGGTGGCGGCCGCACCACGGTCATCGAGGACGTGCGGGAAGCCCCCGTCCGCGCCGACGACGAACACAGCGGCGACGCCGAGATCGTCAGCCCGATGCCAGGTTCCGTTGTCGCCGTGGGTATCGAGGACGGTGCGAAGGTCGGTGCCGGTGACGTCGTGGTCACCGTCGAGGCCATGAAGATGGAACACACGTTGTCGTCACCGGTCGCCGGCACCGTGGAATTGCTTGTCGCCGTTGGCGATCAGGTCAAAGTGGGCCAGCCGCTGGCCCGGATTACCGCTGCGAGTAAGGAAGCTCCTCATGACTGATTTTCTGTCCACCGGCACCCTGCCGGACCACTACGCCGAACTTGCCAAGACCGTTCGGGAGTTCGCGCAGACCGTCGTCGCGCCCGTCGCCGCACAGCACGACAAGGACCACACCTTCCCGTACAAGGTGATCGACGGCATGGCCGACATGGGCCTGTTCGGCCTGCCCTTCCCAGAGGAGTACGGCGGCATGGGTGGCGACTACTTCGCCCTGTGCCTGGCCCTGGAAGAGCTGGGCAAGGTGGACCAGAGCGTGGCGATCACACTGGAGGCGGGTGTCGGACTGGGCGCCATGCCGGTGTACCGATTCGGCACCGAGGAGCAGAAGCAGGAGTGGCTGCCGCTGCTCGCCAGCGGAAAGGCGTTGGGCGCCTTCGGCTTGACCGAGGCCGGCGGCGGTAGCGATGCCGGCGCCACCAAGACCACCGCGAAATTGGACGGTGACAGCTGGGTTATCAATGGCTCCAAGCAGTTCATCACCAATTCAGGCACCGACATCACCAAGCTGGTGACGGTCACCGCTGTGACTGGTGAAGGGCCCGACGGGAAGAAGGAGATCTCGTCGATCCTGGTTCCGGTGCCGACCCCGGGCTTCACCGCCGAGCCCGCCTACGACAAGGTCGGCTGGAACGCCTCGGACACCCACCCGCTGAGCTTCGACGACGTGCGGGTACCGGCCGAGAACCTGCTCGGCGACCGCGGCCGTGGCTATGCCAACTTCCTGCGCATCCTCGACGAGGGCCGCATCGCCATCGCCGCACTGTCGGTCGGCGTGGCGCAGGGTTGCGTCGACGAGTGCGTGAAGTACTCGAAGGAGCGCGAAGCGTTCGGCCGCAAGATCGGTGGCTACCAGGCCATCGCCTTCAAGATCGCCCGGATGGAGGCCCGCGCTCACGTCGCCCGCACGGCGTACTACGACGCCGCGGCGCTGATGCTGGCGGGCAAGCCGTTCAAGAAGGCGGCCTGCATCGCGAAGATGATCGCCAGCGAGGCCGCCATGGACAACGCCCGCGACGCCACCCAGGTGTTCGGTGGCTACGGCTTCATGAACGAGTACCCGGTGGCGCGGCACTACCGCGATTCGAAGATCCTCGAAATCGGCGAGGGCACAACGGAAGTCCAGCTGATGCTGATCGCGCGGGAGGCCGGACTATGAGCACCGGAGAAACGGAACCCAAGAAAGTCATTGAGCAGCGCGGGCTCTGGTACGAGGAGTTTCAGCCGGACGTCATCTATCGGCACCGGCCCGGCCGCACCATCACCGAGGCCGACAACGTGCTGTTCACGACGCTGACCATGAACACCCAGGCGCTGCACCTGGACGCCGCCTTCTCCGACGCGTTGCCGCCGTTCCACGCGCGGCTGGTGAATTCGATGTTCACGCTGTCCACGCTGGTCGGTCTGTCGGTCGCGCAGCTGACGCAGGGCACGATCGTCGGGAACCTCGGTTTCTCCGACATCGCGTTCCCGAGGCCGCTTTTCCACGGCGACACGCTCTACGCGGAAACCGAGGTGCTCGAGAAACGCGAGTCCAAGAGCCGGCCGGGCGAGGGCATCGTCACGTTCGCTCACACCGGCCGCAACCAGCACGGCGACATCGTCGCCACGGCGACGCGCAAGACGATGGTCCGCAAGCGTCCGGCAGGCGAGAACTGATGGCTCGGCGCGCACGCGAGGAGCAAAAATGACTCTGTCTGCTACCGGTCCGGGCTGGCTGTTCTGCCCGGCGGACCGGCCTGAGCGGTTCGAAAAAGCTGCTGCCGCAGCCGATGTGGTGATCCTCGACCTGGAAGACGGCTGTGCGGCCAAGGATCGGCCGGCCGCTCGCCAGGCGTTGATCGACACTCCGCTGGACCCGGCGCGCACCGTGGTGCGGCTGAATCCGTCGGACACCGCGGATCATCCGCTGGACCTGGAGGCGCTGGCCCGCACCCCGTACACCACGGTGATGCTGGCCAAAACCGAATCAGCCGAACAGGTTCGGGCGCTGGCGCCGCTGGATGTGGTGGTGCTGGTGGAGACCCCGCTCGGGGCGCTCGCCGCCACCGAGACCGCGCGGGTCGAGAACACCTATGCCGTCATGTGGGGCGCCGAGGACCTGTTCGCGGTGCTGGGCGGCACCGCCAACCGGTGGCCCGACGGCACGTACCGCGACGTTGCCAAGCATGTCCGGTCACAATCGCTGTTGGCCGCCAAGGCTTTCGGCAAAGTCGCGCTGGACTCGGTCTACCTCGACATCAAGAACCTGGACGGCCTGCGGGCCGAGGTCGACGATGCGGTGGCCGTCGGATTCGACGCAAAAGTGGCCATCCACCCGACCCAGGTGGCGGTGATCCGGGACGGCTATGCACCGACCGAGAAGGACATCACGTGGGCGCGTGCGGTACTCGACGCCGCGACCCGCGAGCGCGGGGTCTTCCAGTATGACGGCCTGATGGTCGACATGCCGGTGCTCCGCCGGGCCCAGCGGATCGTCGCCCTCGCCCCTTGAGTTTCTGCCGAGACGGCATTCCAGCAGGAAAAGTCTGAGAACGGACCTGCTGGAATGCCGTTTCGGCGAGTCGGGGCGACACCGCCCCAATCCGTTACCTGCGATAACCGCGACCGGTGCGTCCTCAGGCGCATAATGGCGGTGATGCCCCAGCACTGCGGCGAGCAGAGCGGATCATCCGACTGATGCCACACCCCGGCATCGGCCGGCGGCCCCCACGACCCGGGGGTTGCTCTGGTCGCCACCGCGCTGAGCTTCTCGCGGACTGACGGCCGAACATGCCGTCACCGAAAGGAGGCGGTATGGCTGACGTGTCGGCCCACGACGTGGACAGCAACGTGGAGTTGGCGCCGGTTCAACTGGTTGCCCCCGATGGCGCACCGACCTCCGACGAGCGATATCGACGCGACCTGCCTCCTGAAACGCTGAGCTGGCTCTACGAAGAGATGGTCGTCACCCGCGACCTGGACGTCGAATTCGTCAATCTGCAACGTCAGGGTGAACTCGCGCTGTTCGCTTCGTGCCGTGGCCAGGAAGCCGCGCAGGTCGGTGTGGCGGCATGCCTGCGTAAAACCGACTGGCTGTTTCCCCAGTACCGGGAACTCGGCGCCCTACTGGTCCGCGGCATCTCGCCGGCCCAGATCAGTGCCTTATGGCGGGGGCGGTGGCACGGCGGCTTGGGCTTCACCGAAAAACACTGTGCGCCAATATCGATCGACATCGGATCGCACGGCCTGCACGCGGTCGGTGCGGCGATGGCCGCACAGCGGCTCGGTGAGGACTCGGTGACCGTGGCGTTCGTCGGCGACGGTGGGACGTCCGAGGGCGACATGCATGAGGCGCTCAACATGGCGGCCGTCGCCTCGGCGCCATGCGTGTTCTTCATACAGAACAATCAGTGGGCCATCTCGGTGCCGGTGCGTCATCAGCAGTCGGGTCCGTCGATCGCGCACCGTGCCATCGGCTACGGCATGCCGGGCATCCGCGTCGACGGTAATGACGTACTGGCCTGCTACGCCGTCATGGCCGAGGCCGCGCAGCGGGCCCGCGACGGTGACGGTCCGACGCTGATCGAGGCCGTCACCTACCGGATGGGGCCGCACACCACCTCCGACGACCCGACTCGGTATCGCGACCCGGAAGAACTGAAGCATTGGGAGGCCCGCGATCCCATCGCGCGCTATCGGGTGTACCTGGAACACGTCGGGGTGTGGACACCGCGACTGCAGGAGCACGTCGAGAACCGCTCGCGCCGGCTCCGCGCTGATCTGCGGGACACCGTGCTGACCGCGGCGGACTTCGACATCGCGGAGATGTTCGACACCGTCTACGCCGACATCACACCCGAACTGGCCCGGCAGCGCGACGCACTGTTGGCCGAACTGGATTGGGAGGGATGACATGACGCAGATCATCGAACGCCCGTCGTGGTCCGGTGACGCGGAGCCCGACGAGCCGAAGCCGCCGTCGACGACGTCCGCCACCGTTGCCACATTGTCAATGGTGCAGGCCATCAACCGGGCTCTGCACGACGCCATGGCCACCGATGACCGGGTGCTGGTGTTCGGAGAGGACGTGGCTCAGCTCGGCGGGGTCTTCCGCGTCACCGACGGCCTACACGAAACCTTCGGGGAAGCACGGTGTTTCGATACGCCGCTGGCCGAGTCGGCGATCGTGGGCGTCGCCATCGGCATGGCGATCCGCGGCCTGGTGCCGGTACCGGAAATCCAGTTCGACGGATTCGCCGCACCGGCGTTCGACCAGATCGTCAGCCATCTCGCCAAATACCGGATGCGTACCCGTGGTGATGTCGACATGCCGGTGACCATCCGGATCCCCTCGTTCGGCGGAATCGGCGCGGTGGAGCATCATTCGGAATCCACCGAGTCCTATTGGCTGCACACCGCGGGGCTGAAGGTGGTGATTCCGTCGACGCCGTCGGACGCGTATTGGCTTTTGCGCGAAGCCATCTCGTCCCGCGATCCGGTGATCTTCCTGGAACCCAAACGCCGATACTGGACCAAGGGAGAGCTGGACACCAGCGTTCCCGCACCGCCGATCGGGCAGGCCGCCGTGCGGCGCACCGGGCGCGACGTCACGGTCATCACCTATGGCTCGCTCGTCGACACCGCCATGGCAGCAGCAGACTTGGCCGACGGCCATGAATTGGAAGTCGTCGACCTGCGGTCGCTGAACCCGCTGGACTTCGACACCATCGCGGCCTCGATCCGCAAGACCGGGCGCGCGGTGGTCATGCATGAGGGGCCGCGCACCCTCGGCTTCGGCGCCGAACTGGCGGCCCGGATCTCCGAGGAGCTCTTCTACGACCTGGAGGCACCCGTGTTGCGCGCCACTGGTTTTGACACTCCCTACCCGCCGGCCCGGCTGGAGAAGCTGTGGCTGCCCGGCGTGGACCGGTTGCTGGACTGCGTGCACAAGGCGATGAGCCAGCCATGACCTCGACCCATGACTTCCTGGTGCCCGATCTCGGCGAAGGCTTGGAGGACGCGACCATCACCTCCTGGGCGGTGGCGGTGGGGGACGCCGTCGAACTCAACCAGGTCTTGTGCACCGTCGAGACCAACAAGGCGGCGGTCGAGATACCCAGCCCGTACCCCGGTGTGGTGACCGAACTCGGCGGGGCGGAAGGGCAGACGCTCGCCGTCGGGGCCGTGCTGGTACGTATCGCCTCCGATGCGGCGGACGTGGCTGAATCCCGGTCTGAGCCGAAATCCGAAGGGCCGGAACGCAAACCCGTGCTCGTGGGATACGGGGCGGACGCGGATCTCGATACCACCCGGCGCCGCCCCCGCGCCAAACCTCGGGTGCGCAAGCTCGCGGCCGAACTGCACGTCGACTTGACCGGGGTGCCGCCGTCAGGCCCCGACGGCATCGTCACCCGTGCGGACGTGCTGGCCTCGGCGCACCCGACTGCTGACGCCGATCTGGTTCCCGTCAGTGGCGTGCAGGCCGAGATGGCACGCCGGATGTCGATGTCGCGTAAGGAGATTCCGGACGCACACGCCGCGGTTCAGGTGGACTGCGCCGAATTGCTCCGGGTCCGCGACACCCTCGCCGGCGCGGACGGGACCGTCACACCGTTCGTGCTGACGCTGCGGCTGCTCACCATCGCGCTGCGCCACCACCGCGAGTTCAACGCCACCTGGGTTACGGCCGGACACGGCGCCCGGGACGCACAAGTGCATCTTCACGACTCGGTGCACCTGGGCATCGGCGTCGCCACATCGCGTGGACTGCTGGTGCCGGTGGTCCGGGACGCCGAGCGGCTCTCCACCCGCGAACTGGCCTGGGCAGTGGACGGGCTGATCCGTTCTGCCCGGGAAGGTTCGCTGAAACCCGCCCAGCTGCAGGGCTCGACGTTCACCGTGTCGAATTTCGGCGCTCTCGGTCTCGACGACGGGGTGCCCGTCATCAACTATCCGGAGGCGGCGATCCTCGGGATGGGGACGCTCAAACCCCGTGCCGTCGTGCGCGACGGTGCGGTGGTGGCGCGGCCGACCATGACGCTCACCTGTGCCTTCGACCACCGGATCGCCGACGGAGCCGGCGCAGCCGCGTTCCTCGGCGAATTGCGGGCGCTCATCGAGGCACCGGAGCTGGCGCTGCTCGACGCGTAGTAGTCAGCGCTGCTTGGTCGCGGCCAACCTTGCGGCGAACTCCGGTGATTCGATCGACGCCGCCTGCGGGACGATCTCGATGTCCACGGCCCGCGCGTGCTGCTCGTTATCCAGGACGCCGGGATGGTCCGTCGCGCGCATCGACGCCTTGGTGGCCAGCACCACCTCGCGGGGTGCCGAAGCCGGCCCGGCAGCCAACGCCAATGCCGCGGCGACGGGGTCGTCGGCGACCTCCAGCGCCAGGCCGTGCCGCACCGAGGCGTCGGCGTCGAACTTCATGCCGAACAACAGCGCGGCCCGCGCCGCCTGGGGACCGATGGCCCGCTGCAGCATCCACGTCGCGCCGCCGCCCGGGTGAATCCCGAGCTTCTGGAACCGAGGGTCGAAGACCGCCGCCGGCCCGGCGATCCGGACGTCGGCGGCGAGTGCGAGATTGAGCCCGGCCCCGACGGCCGGGCCGTTCACCGCGGCGATGGTCGGCAGGGTGCAGTCGGCCACCGCGAGGAAGCCGTCGTAGATCACCCGCAGGCCGTTCACCGTGGCCTCGCCCAGAGCGGTCAGATCGGCGCCGGCACAGAATGCCTTGCCGGCGCCTGTCACGACGACGGCGTGCACGCCATGGTCGGCCTCAGCGGCGTTGATGGCGGCCCGCAGGCCGGCGGACATCTCCGCGGTCACCGCATTGCGGCGGTCGGGATCGTTGACCGTGATGAGTGCGACGCGGTCGATGACCTGCGTCAGTACGAGATCGGACACCACCACAGCCTATGGCCTGTGTTTTGACTCGCGTGAGTCAAAACCTTTACCGGACGTCGTATCTGCGAAAGAACTGTGTGGTTCCTTTGCTGTTGGTGTTGAGAGGCGTCTGAGTTCATGTTGAAGCGTTTTGTCGTGGTTGCTGGTGTGGGCATGTTGCTCCCGTTGGGGGCCGCGACCACTGCGGTCGCCGACCCCGAACTCGTCGGTGACGCGGGCCCGCCGCCGGACACCGGCGTGGTGGCCTCGGAAGAACCCGCGACGGTGACGACCCCCGACGGCTGGACCCTCACCGTGGTGGCGAAGAACGAGACCGAACTCCCCGTCGCACCTCTCACGACCGCGGTGAGCTCGCGCGAGTACCTGGTGGGCGGCACGTTCACCGGCACGGTGACGGGCAAGGGCAAGACCACGCTCAATGGCGGCACGCTGGAGGCCGGCTACCAGATCGGCTGCGGCATCGAGCTGGGCCAGGTGCGTCTGGTCGGTTCCATCGGGATCAGTACCTCCGGGTCGACCCTGGCCGGCCTGCTGCCCACCGGCGTGAGCGTCCCGATGTCCGGCACCGTGGAAATCCACCCGAAGCCCGGCACGGTGACGCAGGTCCCGGTGGACAAGAAGGCGTTCAAGGCCGCGCCGGTGCGCGTCACCCTCAAGGACACGCACGTCAAGGTCGACGGCTGCGTCGGCCAGTCGTTCCTTCGGTCGTACGCGGTGCTCACCAGCTCCACCTCCGACACCGACGACATCGTCGCCTACTACGGCGTGACGAAGGCCGTCTGAGCCGTGCGGCCACCGTCACCGCGCTCATGATCGCGACCCTCCTGGTCGGAATCGTGCTCGGGCTGATGCCTCGAATGGTCAATTGGTGAGATCCCGATGACCGCCACAGCACACCCTGGCAGGGTGGCTGCCGACCGCAGCCGAGGGACAGACCCCATCGGCGGCCGCACGAAAGGAGCGAACCGACGTGAGCGCACGGTTCTATAGCGCTGAGCAGCCGTGGTTCCCACCCGAAGAACCGGTCGAGTTCCCGGCGCGAGTCACCCCGAAATGGGTTGGCAACGTGGCCAAATCGCGCAGCGTTGGCCTTGCCGTGCGATCGCACTTTGGTACCCAGATGCGTCGACGGCAGGTGGCGCGGCCTAACGACTAGCCGCCGGGCGCCAACTGCTCCGTGCTCGAAGACCACGGACGCGCGCCAACGAGACGCGCTTGGAGTCTGCAGTGCGGTCGTTATGGTCTGCGTGGTTTCACGCGGGCCAGCACGGGACCGTCAGGTGCGACCGTGAAGGCGACGGTCGTGGGGAAATCATCTGCGGCGGAATTGATTTCGAAACGTCGAACGACGTCAGCAACAGCCAGCGTGGCCTGTTGCATTGCGAAGTGCTGGCCCATGCACGAGCGTGGACCGGCTCCGAACGGCAAATACTGCCAGCGGTCTCTGGTCGCGGACTGCTCAGGTGAGAATCGATCCGGGTCGAATTTAAGGGGCGCATCCCACAGAGTGGGGTCGCGTTGCACCGAACGGCGGCCAATCGCGAGGGTGGCGCCGGCGCCGACCCGATACCCGGCAATGGCAACGTCCCGTTTCGCAATTCGTGTCCCTGTCGCCGCCGGCGGGCAAATCCTCAAGGTCTCACGGATGACCTGGGCGGTGTAGGTCAGCTCGCCGAGATCGGCGGGAGACAATGGCCGATCGCCTAACGCCGCGGCCTCAGCTGCCACGCGATCCTGGAAATGCCGGTGATGGCCGAGAGCCCACAGCGCATACGTCAATGTTGTTGCAGTGGTGCCGTATCCGGCGAACAACATGCTGACGAGCTCGGCGACGATGGCATCATCGGACAACCTCTGTCCCGTCTCGGGATCCGTTGCGGCGATCAGCATCTGGACCAGCGGCGCGTCTTTGTCTGGGTCTTCGCGACAGGAAAGCAGGATGTTGTAGGCCAGTTGGCCGAGTATGTCAGCCGCGGCCCGGGCTTGTCGCCGCCCTGGCGTCGGAAGCCAACTCGGAGCCCTCAAGGGCGACACGCTGCGGTTGAGAACGTATTCGGACGTGATTCGCAGGAATTCTGCGATGGAATCGGCCTGGGCGCCCAAGTCCGTGCCGAACACCGTCCATCCCAAGGTGCGCAACGACAGCATCTGGCTTTGCTCGGCCAAATCAACTGGTGTGTCGACATTCCAGGTGGCGCACATGGCATCAACCGCTTCGGCCATGTGTCCACCGATTTGGGTGACCTTCTGGTGGGTGAACAGCGGCTGCAGCGCCCGGCGCCGCGGCAGCCATTCAGTGTGAGGCGAAACGAAAACGTTGGCGCCGATGAGGTTTCGGAGCTCGGTGTTGACGGTGCTGCCTTTGTCGATCGAGCCGTCCCGAGGACTACACATGTCGCGAATACCTTCGGGTGACGTCGCCAGCACGATGGGCGGTATCAGCCACCTGGGCCCTAAGGAAATCAGTGTGACCGGGCCTCCTGCGTCGCGCAGGATGTCGGTTCCTGTGTGGTGGGATCGCACGGCCCGAAGCCGCTGCAGATAGGGCAGCGGGTTCTTGGGCGCCGGGGGCAAGGCCGCGATGACTTCGTCGTCACGTTCAACGTCGTGATGTTCAACCACGTCCACAGCAGTAGCGTAATGGGGTCTGGCTGAAGCCGTCAGGATCGCAGGGCTCCGGCAGCTGAGCGCGCGGGTGGTGGCGCCGGGTCCGATGTACGACTAGGCGCCAGGATGAAGTGAGATGGGGCACGAGTGTAGGGGACTGCGATCGCCATCGGTCAGTCGTGCGGAATGAGCGCACCGTGCTGTAACAGGTTTGTGACCGAGTCATTCCACCGCTTCAGTTGGTCTTGGTCGTAGAAGCGCCCCGGCAAGAATCGTTCGATGTGCTGGCGCAACATAATCGCTCCGACGCGAAGAGCGATCGGGTTGAGGTAGGACCAGAGAAAGTCGACATCGTCGCGCATCAACCCCAGTTCCTGGAACTTCAACCCTTGCTTTTCGCTGATCTTGACCAACCCGTCGAAGATCACTCGGCCGACGCCCGTGTCGGGGTTGCCTTCGACCAGGGCCCGCTTGAGGTAGTCCATGGCCGTGGGGTGGTGGAGCAAGAGGTGGACGATGTCTCGGCCGGCGGTGATGCTCGAGTAATCGGGCCCGTACTCGGAAGGTTCGAGGGCGTCGGCGATGATCTGGAGGACGTGGGCGTCGACCGCCGCGACGAGGTCGGCCTTGGCCTTGAAGTGATACTGAACTGCCCCGGGTGATACCCCCGCGAAGTCCGCGACCGTGCGAAGCGAAGTGACCTCGATGCCACGCTGTGCGAAGATCTCCAAGGCCGCCTGGACGATCTTCTCCTCGGTTGAGGGCTCGCGCTGTGGCCGGACTACACCGAATACGCTGCGATCCTCCATGGGCCCCGACAATAGCGCTAAAATGTGGAAAGATACAGGTGCATTGGAGTTCGATTGAACAAAACTCGCCGATTTGCCCTGCAAAATGGCAGCGCTAATGGCGGCGCTCAATTATGAGCTTGGTTAACTACTCCGATAGTACCGACAACATAGCGCCGGCGTACCTAGCAATCCCGCAAGGTCAGGGGTCATGGCCTGCGGTGGTGGTTGTTCAGGATGTCCTCGGGATGACTCCTGATCTGCGCCGGACTGCTGATCGTTTAGCTGAGAACGGCTACATGGCTTTGGTGCCTGCGCTCTACGGCCGTGGCCCGAAGATTCGCTGCATGATGGCGACGCTGCGGGCTGCCAGCGCCGGAATTGGCGACGGCTACGCCCCCTTGATGGCGGCCCGCGACTTTCTCCTGACCGACGAGCGTTGCAGCGGCAAGGTCGGGCTGCTGGGGTTCTGCATGGGTGGCCAGCTCGCTCTGCAGCTGTCCGTGGGTGGGCTGTTCGATGCCTGCGCATCGAACTACGGCGTCCTGCCCAAGGATCTGCACGCCCTGAAGGAGGCGTGCCCGGTGGTGGCCAGTTATGGTTCGCGTGACCTCATTGCCCGTCGCGGCAGCGCAGCCCGTCTTGACACCGCGTTATCCCAGGGCGATGTGCCGCGAGACATCCATGAATACCCCGATGTCGGCCACGGTTTCATCAATGACTGGCGGTTTTCTGGCCCCCTTCGGTTCATCGAACGTGCGGTAGGGGCTAGCTATGCTCCGGAGGAAGCCGAGGATGCCTGGCGGCGAATGCTCGAATTCTTCGGCAGTCATTTGCACTAGGACTCGCCGGGCGCATCTATCCGCACCCAGATACGCGGCCGCCTGCGGTCCGGCGCCCTATGTTCCTCGGCTGGGGCGCGTCAACATCCCTTTTGATGCCAGGCCGATGTGCGACACATACTTCGCGGTCAGGTGCACAGTCATGTCCTCGACATGCAGAGGCCCGCAGACGAACGGACCTTGGGCTCGCCGGCAGCCCAACGCCAACAATGCCCTCGCATCGATGGGGTGCTGCAAACCGTCTGCGACCAGATCAAGCCCAAGCTGATCGCACAGCACGGCCATTGCGCGAACGATCGCGATATTGCCGAGGTCCTCAGTGAGGAGTTGGACAAACGAACTGTCAATCTTGATGGTGTCGATCGGCAGTGACTTCAAACCCGCAAGTGGACCGTATCCAGTTCCGAACCCGTCCAAGGCCAGCCTCACGCCGGCGGCTCTAAGTTCCCGCAGCGCTTCCTGGACTTCCGCCTCGTAGAGCATGGCGCTTTCCGAAAACTCCAGTGACAGTGAGTCGCCGGACAGTTCCAGAGCGTCGAGCGTTCCCAGTAGATGGTCGACAAAGCTCTGTACGAGCACCAGCGCTGGTGGCACTTTGACGCGCATCACGATGTCGCGGACAAGGCCGTCCTGGCGCCACTGGCCTAGCTGACGGCAGGCCAACAAGAGTGCTCGACGCCCAAACGCCGCGGCCTGATTGGTCTCCTCGGCGACGTGCATGAACTGTTCCGGACAGAGCAAGCCGCGGGAGGGGTGATCCCACCGGAGGAGCGATTCAATGGCGACGATCGCCCCGGTATGAAGGTCCACTTCTGGCTGGTACTGCAGGTAAACACCGTCGCCTTCGGATGCGCCGTGCAGATGCAGATCAATGTCGGTTCGCATCGCAAAGGTGTCTTCGAGCTCATCCCGGAACACCGCGACGCCGTTGCCGCCGAGGTCCACCACTCCTGCTAGCGCATGACCGGCGCGGCGCATGAGGTCGGTCACTGAATGCTTGCCGGGCTGGCCGACCGCCACCCCAATGCTGATGGCGCAGGCGACTTGCTCTTGCCCCACCGAATACCGCACATTCAGGGCGCTGCGTAAACGTCGGGCGAACGCCTCCGCTTCGTCACGCGTGGCGGGCTCCTCAAGGACAACGACCATTTCGTCGTCACTTGGCCTGGCGACAAGAGCGTTGTCGCCGACATAGTCCTGCAGTTGTCGGGCCATCTGGATGAGCAGCTGGTCGCCGGCTGATCGGCCGAGGTAGGCGCTGACAGCGTTCAATCGGTCGAGGCTGATATGGAGGACACCTACCGGCGCCGAAGACCCAGGAGCGAGTCGCAGCTCAAGGTGGTCAAGCAACTTGCGCCGGTTCCACAGTCCTGTCAAATCATCCTGGAGGCCAAGTCTTTTGATCTCGGCCAGGGTGTCAGCACGGGTCTTGACCTGCGCGAAGACGTAGGCAATGGTTTGCAGCGCGTGCAGTTCTTCAGCCGGCCAGTATCGTTCGCGGTACGTGATCAACTCGAGAGTGCCGGTCACGGTGCCGTCTGCGGTCTTCAAGGGGACTATCGCAACAGATACTCGTGAAGCGCTGGCACCGTACGCAACTCGCGCTTTTGACTCGGCGTCCTCAGAGTCAAGGTCGACGACCAGCGGTTCGGCGAGATGTTCAGCAGCAGCGAGCAAGGGGTCCGCCCGACTGAAGTAGACAACCCGATGTTGATCGGCGGCCTCGCTGCGAGGCGGCCACTGGGCGACAAGGATCGTCGCCCGCTGGTCGTGGTCATTGTGTCGAAGGGTCGCAAGGTCCACCGACAGGAAATTGGCCACATCGGCAAGTATTTGTTCAGTGATCGCAGCGGTATCGTCCGCCAACGCGTGGGCCAGCCGTCGCGCTGACGTCGCGACGAGGCTGTTGAGGTCGCCGATCACGCACTTAGGTTAACGAATACGAAACTGGCACGGGGCTTACGAACTCGGCGCCGCGCGTCTAATCCCTACGGTCAGGTGTGGCGGCCGAGCGCTCGTGGTCGGTCTCGTTGGTGTACCCGTGTCCCAGCAGGAAGCGGACCGAGGCGTTCTGGCGGGCTAGCTGCTCTTCGCCGTAGAACGGCCCAGGCAGGTGCCGCTCGACGTGCTCACGCAGGATGATGACGCCCAGGCGCAGGATTATGGCGTTTTCGGGTCGATACTCTCCGCGACGATCTCGAGGACGCGATTGTTGACCGCGCGAGTTAGTTCACGTTTGGTCGAGAAGTGGTGCTGTACCGCACCCACGGACATCCCTGCGGCGCGGGCAAATTCGCGGAGCGGCGTGTCGGCGATGCCCTGCCGTGGGACGATCTAGGCAAAGTGGAATACGTGCTTACTTGTGGTCGCGAGCAGCTGCTATTCGGCGGCGGAGCGCCCGTCCGTAGCTTCGGAAAATGACAATACGATGTCAGACCGGCCTGGATTCGCGGAATCGAGTAACCGTCCATTCACGACGAGCGCAATTCGGGCACCATCTCTATGCGAGAATTCCAGGATCGATTCGTCGAATGGGTCTTCCGCAGGCTCGGATTCATTAACGCCAGAACTCGGCTGATTGTCGCGCAGCCGCGCGACGAACGCCCCCACGGCTGGCGGGATTGCCGCGTCACCGGGCTCGATGCCCAGCACATTTTTGGCCGTGGCGCTGGAGTAGGTGACATTGCCTTGGTGATCGACGACCACTACTGCGCCATGCAGCGAGTCAAGGATGCTCTCCACGAGCTCTGCACGCCGCAACGCAGCCTGGTCGGCGATCACGATCAGGAAGCCAGAATCGGTAGCCGAAACCGACACTTTCGCTCTTGCACCACCGACCGTTCGGTGATTGAGGTAGGCAACGCCACCTGCAGCCACGATCGCTGAAGGATCAAGACGGGCGCCCACCATGGCGCGGACCGGCTGGTTCAGCGCTTCGGCCGCTGATCGCCCGTACGTGCGCTGAGCTGCGGGATTCCAACTGGTCACGATGCCATCCCTGGTCGTCCCGATGACAGCATCGGAGACCGCGTTGAGCAGGGCAGCCTGAAGCCGCACGTTTGCTTCGAGCGCCTTGTCGGCGCCGATATCCCGGAAAACGACCTGGTATGCCGGGCGTCCTTCCCACCTGGTCAGAACCGATATCGCCTCAACGTCCAGCGTGGTTCCGTCGAACTTGGTGAGAACCGCTGCTGACGGCTCCGAGGCGTCCCCCAGGTTCTGCAGGGCCGACAGGCGAACGAGAAATGCGGGTACGGACGCCAGCTGAACGAACTCGGCGATGGGGTGGCCAAGAAGCTGATCGGCGGATGTAGCAGCTATCCAACGGACCGCCGCCGGATTGACGTACACCAGTCGTCCGGCTTCGTGGACGACGGTGGCGTGCGGACTGTGATCGACCAGCTCTCGATATCGTCGCTCCGTCCAATCGGCAGCAAACTTCGATGCTGCGGGTTCACCGCGCGTAGCCTCGCTAATCATGGAATTTTCAGCAACCAAATCCTCTTCACCAGAATGTTTGCGGACCAAATTCGATGCTGAGGATTCAAACCCCGTCATCGGCTTCTCCGACAATTCGTGCACCTCCAAAAATCTTCAGGCCGCATCTTCCGCTGGTGAATGCCGTGCAAATGAACCTTAATCGATATTGCAGCCGCAAACAGGGGCTGAGAGCACGAGAGGAAGACATCATGACGACAACCATCGATATTGCGGGTATCGGAGCCATCACCGGTTACGGATGGGGACGACACCACCTGTGGGACGGGTTGGTCAGCGGCAAACCGGCCGCATCACTGCACGCCGGCTACAGCTCCGTTGGCCACGACACGGTCTGGCTATCACGCGTCTCTGACGCGGGGCTCAGTAGCGACGGCCCGACTAGGTCCATACGAGCGATGCGGGCGGCAGTCCGGGAGGCAATAGCGGATGCCAGAACACGCGGATGGCGGCCGGGCCGCCGGGTCGGGCTATTGCATGCCCTGGTGTTGCCTGAGATCGAGACGTGGCGCACCTTCTACCTCGAAGACGGCGGAGACCGCCGCGTCCGGGACTACTTGGCGCTAATGCCCTCGACACCGGTCTCCATGGTGATGCAGGAATTCGGATTTCATGGTCCGGCGATGAATGTGTCGGCAATGTGCGCATCGGGAAACGCCGGCATGATGACCGCTCAAATGTGGCTGGATTGCGGCATCGTTGACGACGTCGTATTCGTTTCGACCGATCTGTCCTTAACTCCTGAGAATGTCGCACATTTCGTGAAGCTTGGGGTCGCGGTAATCGATACGGAGCCCTTGGACGCCTGCAGGCCGTTCCAGGAGGGGAGCCGGGGGTTTGCTGTCGGGGAGGCATCGGTGGCTTTCGTGCTCACCAAACAGCAATCCCGCAGCTATGCATCGATGTTGGGCGGTGCGATGACGCACGATGGGTACCACGTCACGTCCGTGGACCCTGGCCGTACTCATGTCGACGAATGCGTTGTTGAAGCACTCGAAAACGCATGCATCAGCCCGCAAGACATCGCATTTCTCAACGCACACGGTCCCGGAACCCAGCAATGCGACACAGCCGAAGCGGGGCTGCTCGATGATCTGTTTGACGGCCGGCCCAGCGTGTACTCAGTTAAGCCTCTCACCGGGCACTGCCAGGGCGCTGCTGCCGCGGTGGAGATCGCCGCGGCAGCCCTGGCCTACAGCCACAGCGTCATTCCTGCGGCACCGGTCGTAGCCCGTGGACACCGAAGACTGCTCGACGGACCGACCCCGATCGACGGGGGCATCACGCTCAAGACGTCCCTGGGCATGGGGGGCCAGAACTCTGCGATCGTCCTGAGTCCGCCGATGCACTCGGACTGACAGCCCGGCATTTTGTATCGCATCGCCGGAGGTTTAGCTACGACGAGGACGCACACCCGACCTCGAGCACTGCGTGATCGAGGTCGGGGTCGTCGCTGCGTAAGAACGCTTTGGCGGTGACGGTGGAGTGCGGTTTCAGGGGCGACACATGGCTGGACAATGTTTCCGAACCGTGGTTTGATACGGGCAGTTGGTAAAAAAATACATATGCATCGGAGCTTCGAGGGGTGGCGTCCGTTGCGTTGCGGGAACTGCGTCTAGGGGGCGCGGGGAAAGCCGTACACCGTTGCCATGGGCCTTAGCGGTGCAGTCGCACCGTCGCCATGAGCTACCGTCTGCCGGCTCGAAGTGACCTGTTGTTGCTGCTAATGCAGCGCTCGGATGTCGAATTTGACGTGGGCGACGCCTTCGCGCATTCCGACTATCGTTTGTGGATTCTCGGGCATTGCCCACGCGGGGTACGAGATGCCTATACCGGTCCCCGGCGTCCGTTGATCACCGTCAACGCCAATTCGGCCGAGCTCAACGAGGCGTAAATGCCCACCACGCGGCAATGGTCAATACGCATCTTCATCGCGCTTCAGCGGCCTCAGTCACGGGTGATGCGACAACTCATGTGCGCCTGACCGGATCAGATGACCGCCGAACTGTTCGCGTGATAGCGGCGCCTAAGGAAATGCCCAATCCCAGACCCGCGGAACTGCCGACTTTATCCGCGATCTCAAAATGCAATGCAATAGGTCCATTCGAATTAAGCCCTATTCGGTCGCGTCACGTCGGCATCATCTATGTGCCTACTGCTGAACCGTGTCGATGTCGATCTCGACGACTCCTCTACGTCGCAGCACCACTGCCAGGGTCTGCGGAAGCTCGTCGTCATCGTCGGCCGCGGCCAGCTGGACTCCTTCACCAGTTTCCTGGACCAAACTTCCGCGCAGAACCGCGCACTGAGCGGTCAATTGCCGTTCGACAAGGCATTGCTGCCCGACGATCACATCGTTTGCCGCCATCTGGCAAGCCGTGGAACCCGCTATCGACAGTCCCGCTCCGCCGGCATATCTCGCTGACGAGCGCGAACGCGACCGGGTGATTGCGGCCCAGCGCTCAGTGGTGCTCACTTCCCGCCGTTTCGACGCGCGCATCTCTCCGGCCGGGCACAATGCCGGGGTCCGTAGAAGGGGGAGCATGAGCGACGACGCCGAATCGCCGGCAATGCGGCAACGCGTCGAAGACCGTTATCGGCAGCTGGCCGAGATGCGCCAGCTGCGGCCCATCGTCGCCGTCGTCAACCGCTTCAACGAGATCGACGGCGGCACGCTCGGGACCGTGGTGTCGGTCCAGCTGTTCACCACGGTGATCCCCTTGGCGATCATCGGCTTCAGCTATCTCACCGGATTCGCCGACAACGCCAGCCCCGGCGTCGTGGTGAGCCGGCAACTCGGTCTGGCGTCGCCGCTGACCGACCACGTGCGGGCCGCATTCGGCCGCGCGTCGGGCCTGCGGTCCAACTGGACGTTCTTCGGCGTCGCAAGCTTCTTGGTGTGGGGCATCCCGATGTCGATGACCATCGCCGGCATCTTTGCCAGGGCGTGGCGGCGCGAGCCCTTCGGCTGGGGCGGCAGGCTGTGGCGTGGTGTGGCGTGGTTCGCGCTGTACCTGACCATGATCGGGCTGCGGGAGCGCATCGCCTTCGGCGGCGTGCACCACGGGTGGAGTCTCGCCGCGCACTTCGCGGTGTCGATGATCCCGGTCTGGATTTTCTGGACCATGACGCCCGCGCTGCTGGTGCGCGACGGCGGCCGGGCGTGGCGTGCCCTGCTGCTCGCGGGTTTGGCGGGCGTGGTGATCGAGGGGACCATACTGCCGCTGGCCGCCCGGATGATCTTCCCGCCGCTGCTGCGCGGCTGGGACGACTTCGGGCCGATCGGCGTGGCGATGGCGCTGCTCACCTGGTGCGGGATCAGTGGGGCGGGCTGGGTCATCACCGCGTGCGTCGGCGCGGTGCTGTGGGAGCGGACAGCGCCGTCGCAGACGGTCATCGAGTCGGAGACGGATGCCGGCCAGCAGTCCGATGCGAATGACGACAAAAAGCGCCCCCGACAGGATTCGAACCTGCAACCTACGGAGTAGAAATCCGCTGCGCTATCCGTTGCGCCACGGGGGCAACGCGCACGAAGTCTAACCTGGCGCCTCGTCGCGGTGGGCATCGCAACAGCGGTATTGCCCCCCGCCGTTCCCGGCAGCGGACTAGCGTTAGGGGCCACCGCTGGGCGACGACGGAGGAGAGCGACAGCCATGAGCGACGTGCCGGACTTTGACACGGCCGGGTTGCCCGAAGAGTTGAGTGCAGTCGATCAGTTGATGCATCGCGGCGAAGCCAATCCCCGCACCCGGTCCGGCATCATGGGCGTCGAACTGTTGGATGTCACCCCGGATTGGGAGCTGTACCGGGCGCGGTTCGAGCAGGCCTCCCGCAAGGCGATTCGCCTGCGTCAGAAAGTCGTGATGCCGAGCCTGCCGACGGCTGCCGCGCGCTGGGTCGTCGACCCGGACTTCAATCTGGATTTCCATGTGCGCCGGGTGCGTGCCCCGGGTGCGGGCACGCTGCGTGAGGTCTTCGACTTCGCCGAGCTGGCGCTGCAGTCGCCGCTCGACATCTCCCGTCCGCTGTGGACGGCCACGTTGGTCGAAGGGCTGCCGGGCGGCCGCGCGGCCAACATCATGCACATGAGCCACGCCGTCACCGACGGGGTGGGCAGCATGGAGATGTTCGCCAACCTCTACGACCTGGAGCGCGACCCGGCGCCGAGGCCGGCGGCGCCGCTGCCGATCCCCGAAGATCTGTCGCCGAACGACCTTGCGCGCCAAGGTATCAACGCGTTGCCCAAGGGCATCGCCAACAACGTGCTGGATGCGACTCGTGGTGCCGCCGGTCTGGTCGGGCGCATGGTGCGCGACCCGGTCGACGCGGTCGGCGGAGTGGTCGACTATGTCCGGTCGAGTCGGCGGGTGATGACGCCGGCGGCGCCGCCGTCGCCGGTGCTGCGCCGCCGTGGTCTGGCGTCACGTAGTGAGGCCATCGACATCAAATTCGGTGACCTGCACAAGGCGTCCAAGGCCGCCGAAGGCTCCATCAACGACGCCTACCTCGCTGCCCTGTGCGGTGCGCTGCGCCTCTACCACGAGGCCAAGGGCGTCCCCGTCGCCTCGCTGCCGATGGCAGTCCCGGTGAATGTGCGCTCCGACTCGGATCCGGCCGGCGGCAACAGATTTGCCGGCGTGAACATCGCCGCGCCCATCGGCGTCGTCGACCCGCGCAAGCGCATCCAGAAAGTGCGCGCGCAGATGACCCGCAAGCGCGAGGAGCGCGCCATCGAGGTGGTCGGTGTGGTGGCGCCGCTGCTGAACCTGGTGCCGGACCCCCTGCTGGAGTCGATGGCGGGCTCGGTGGTGAACTCGGATGTGCAGGCGAGCAATGTCCCCGGTCCGCCGGTCGACACTTTCATCGCCGGGGCAAAGGTGTTGCGGCATTACGGAATCGGGCCACTTCCCGGCGTCGCGATGATGGCGGTGCTCATCTCGCGCAGCGGCTGGGTCACCATCAGCACCCGCTATGACCGGGCGTCGATCGACGATCCTGAACTGTGGGCCCGCTGCCTGGTGGACGGCTTCAACGAGGTGCTGGCCCTGGGTGGGGACGGCCGGGCGATCCCGGCATCGTTCGAGTTGCCGGACGAACCGGCCGAGTCGGCAGTGAACGGGGGTGCCGCGCAATGAGTTCGGACGACGACGACTACGCGGGCGAGTTCCGCAACGCCCGGTTGCCGGGGTCGGTGGCGGAAATCCTGGCCAGTCCACAAGGCCCACAGGTCGGGGCGTTCTTCGACATGGATGGCACCTTGGTGGCCGGGTTCACCGGCGTGATCATGACGCAGGACCGGTTGCGCCGGCGCCAGATGGGTGTCGGCGAATTCATCGGCATGGTGCAGGCCGCGGTGAACCACCAGCTGCGGCGCGCCGAGTTCGAGGACCTGATCGGCCGCGGGGCGCGGATGCTGAACGGCAATTCGCTCAGCGACCTCGACGAGCTGGGCGAGCGGTTGTTCATCCAGCACATCAAGAAACGCATCTATCCCGAGATGCGCGAGCTCGTCCGCGCGCACATGGCACGCGGGCACACCGTCGTGCTGAGCTCGTCGGCGCTGACGGTTCAGGTGGAACCGGTGGCGAACTTCCTCGGCATCAAGAACGTGCTGTGCAACAAGTTCGAGACCGACGAGTACGGTCTCATCACCGGCGAGGTGGTCAGGCCCGTGCTGTGGGGGCCTGGAAAGGCCAATGCCGCACAGCATTTCGCGGCGAACAACGGCGTCGATCTGGCGAAGAGCTACTTCTACGCCGACGGCGACGAAGACGTCGCCCTGATGTACCTGGTCGGCAACCCGCGGCCCACCAATCCGGCGGCGAAGCTGGAATCCGTTGCCGGCAAACGTGGTTGGCCGGTGCTGAAGTTCTCCAGCCGCAGTGGCAGCAGCCCCATCGCACAGCTGCGAACCATCGCCGGCATCGCATCGCTGGCGCCGGTCGCGGCCGGTGCCGTCGGCCTCGGTCTGCTGACCGGCAACCGGCGCACCGGAGTCAACTTCTTCACCTCAGCGTGGAGCAAGGCATTGATGGCCACGCTGGGTATCGACCTCAACGTGCTCGGCGCGGAAAATCTTCGTGCGCAACGGCCCGCGGTGTTCATCTTCAACCACCGCAACCAGGCCGACCCGATGATCGCCGGCGCGCTGGTGAGCGACAACTTCACCTCGGTGGGCAAGAAGGAACTCGAAAGCAACCCGATCATGGGCACCATCGGCAAGGTGATGGACGCCGCGTTCATCGACCGCGACGATCCGGCCTCGGCCATCGAGAGCCTGCGAAAGATGGAAGACCTTGCCCGTAAAGGCCTTTCGATCCTGATCGCACCCGAGGGCACCCGCCTGGACACCACCGAGGTCGGCGAGTTCAAGAAGGGGCCGTTCCGGATGGCCATGGCCGCCGGCATTCCCGTCGTGCCGATCATCATCCGGAATGCGGAGGTGATCGCCGCGCGCGATTCGTCGACCTTCCATTCGGGGAAGGTCGACGTCGTGGTCTTCCCGCCGATTTCAGTCGAAGACTGGACGCTCGACGACCTGTCCGAGCGCATCGCCGAGGTGCGGCAGCTCTACCTCGACACCCTCCGAAATTGGCCGCACGACAAGGTGCCCGACAATCCGCTGTACCACCGGACGGCGCCGCCGGCCACCGAGGACGCGACCGACACCGACGGTGATACACCCCGCAGCGCCAAGGGCCGACGGTGAAGCACACCGCGGACGATCTCGCGAGCTTCGACCCGACCGACGACGCGCTGGTGCTGACCGCGGTCGGCTCCGCCGCCGAGTGGGACTTGCTGAACGATTGGCTGGCGCACCAACGCAAACAGCATCCGGACACCCGCCTCGAGGTGCTCCGGCTGCCGACCGAGGGGGAGCCGTCGCCCGGCACCCTGGCCCGCCTGGTCGAGTTGCTCGGCGCCGACGAGAGCCGTTCGGTGGTTCCCGTCCGGGTGTTCTGGGTGCCCGCCGGTCTACCGACGCGCTCCAAGATCGTGTCGCTGATCTCGGGCCGCGACCGCTACCGGCCACCGGAGCTGCTGCAGCGCCGCATCCTGCGCAAGGACCCGCTGCGGGCCCGGGTGGTGGCCGGCGAACCTGCCACCGTCGGGCAGCTGCGGCAACAGTGGAAGGACACCACGACCGCCGAAAACCCAAGGGAATTCGCGCGGTTCGTGCTGCGCCGGGCGCAGCTCGCCATCGAGCGCGTGGAGCTGCGGCTGCTCGGTCCCGAGTACAAATCACCTCGGCTCGTCAAGCCCGAGGTGCTGGCGTCGGCGCGCTTCCGGGAAGGCCTGGAGAAGATTCCGGGCGCGACGGTCGAGAAGGCCGGCGAGATGCTCGACGAGCTGTCGACGGGGTGGAGCCGGTTCTCGGTCGACTTCATCCCGAAGATCGGGCGCGCCATCTTCAGTAGGGGATTCGACCCCAAGGTGGACTACGACCGCGAGCAAGTCGAGGCCATGCGGCACTCGCTGGAGCTGCACCCGGCCGTGCTGCTGTTCTCGCACCGGTCGTACCTCGACGGCGTGATCGTGCCGGTGGCGATGCAGGAGAACCGCCTGCCGCCGGTGCACACCTTCGCCGGGATCAATCTCGCGTTCGGTCTGATGGGCCCGATCTTCCGGCACTCGGGCGTCATCTTCATCCGGCGCAACATTGCCGGGGACCCGTTGTACAAGTACGTGCTCAAAGAGTACGTCGGGTACATCGTGGAGAAGCGCTTCAACCTCAACTGGTCCATCGAGGGCACCCGCTCGCGCACCGGAAAGATGTTGCCGCCCAAGCTCGGTCTGCTGGCCTACGTTGCCGACGCCTACCTCGACGGCCGCAGCGAGGACATCCTGCTGCAGCCCGTCTCCATCAGCTTCGACCAGTTGCACGAGACCGCGGAGTACGCCGCCTACGCCCGCGGCGGCGAGAAAACCCCCGAAGGTCTGAGCTGGCTGTACCACTACATCAAGGCCCAGGGCGACCGGAACTTCGGCAAGATCTATGTGCGCTTCCCCGAAGCGGTGTCCATGCGGGAACAGCTGGGGCCGCCCGACGGTGCGGTGGCCACCGACCCGGCGGTCAAGCGGCTCGCACTGCAGAAGATGGCCTTCGAGGTGGCCTGGCGCATTCTGCGGGCCACCCCGGTCAACGCCACGGCTCTGGTGTCGGCACTGCTGCTGACCACCCGCGGCCTGGCGCTGACGCTGGACCAGTTACACCACACCCTGCAGGATGCGCTGGATTACCTTGAGCGCAAGCAGATTCCGATGACCAATTCAGTGCTGCGGCTACGCACCCCCGAAGGGGTCCGGGCCACGCTCGATGCGATGTCCGGCGGGCATCCGGTGACCGCGGTGGACGGGGGCCGGCAGCCGGTCTGGTACATCGCGCCGCAGGACGAGCACGAGGCGGCGTTCTACCGCAACACGACCATCGACGCGTTCCTGGAGACCGCGATCGTCGAATTGGCCATGGCGCATGCCGCCAAGGCGGAATCCGATCCGGTGGAGGCGTTCTGGTCGCAGGTGATGCGGCTGCGCGACCTGCTCAAGTTCGAGTTCTACTTCGCCGACTCGGCGTCGTTCCGCGAGCACATCCTCGAAGAGATGTCGTGGCAGGACAACTGCGAGCAGCAACTGGCCGAGGGCGGCGAGGCCATCTACGCGATGCTGCGGGCCAAGCGTCCGATCATCGCCGGTGCCATGCTGCGGCCGTTCCTGGAGGCCTACGAGCTGGTCGCCGACGTGTTGCGGGGCACGCCGCCCGACATCAGTGAGAAAGACCTGACGAAGCGGGCGCTCGGCGTCGGCCGGCAGTACGTCGCGCAGGGCCGGATTCGCAGCAACGAGTCGGTGTCCGCGCTGCTGTTCACGACGGCGCGGCAGGTGGTGGCCGACCAGAAGCTGCTGGCACCGGCACCCGATCTGGAGGAGCGGCGCGCGGCCTTTCTGGCCGAGCTGCGGTCGATCCTGGCGGACATGGCGACCGTCGACTCAATCGGCTGGATCAAGTTCGACGTCCGGGAGTTGCAGCGGCGCAAGACCAAGAAAACGATCGAGGCGGACTGACGCCGTCCCCAGTTATCCACAGTTCGCGATTCATCCACAGCCGGCGCCGCCCTTCGTGCGGCGCCGGTTCTTTTGTCGGTGCCGGGCGGGTCAATGACGCACAGGCCGACGAGAACGCCGGCAACACCGAAAAGGATGGAGAAGCACATGTTCGAGACACCCTTCACCGTGGTCGGCAACGTGATCACCGACGTGGTCGCGCGCCGGGCCGGGGAGAGCAACGTCGTGACGTTCCGCATGGCGAGCAATTCGCGGAAGAAGACCGACGACGGCTGGGAGCCGGGCAACTCGCTGTACATCACGGTGAACTGCTGGGGCCGGGTGGCCGACGGGGTGGCAGGCCGACTGTTCAAAGGCGACCCGGTGGTGGTCGTCGGCTACATCTACACCAGCGAGTACGTGGACAAGGAAGGCAACCGGCGCTCGTCGATGGAGGTACGGGCGACGTCCGTCGGCCCGGACATGGCGCGGTGCCAGGTCAAGGTCGATCCCCGGCGGCCGGGTCCCCTTGACGTCGAGGCCGGCCCGGAGGTGCCACCGCAAGACCAGCAGCCCGAGACCGAGAATGCGGACGGGCTGGCGCTGTCGGTGTAGGCGGAACGACGGGGCGCCTCGCGAGGCCCTTCAGGGGGCGCCCCGACCGCGCCACCGGGCGATTTTGTGCCTTGCCTAGGATGGGCAGCGAGTTTTCGTGAGACCGCGCCAGATCGATCGCGCCGGGTCCGTGCTACGAGAACGCTACGACGAACAGCCAACGAAAGGCATGACGACGGCATGGCCGAATTCATCTACACGATGCGCAAGGTCCGTAAGGCGCACGGCGACAAGGTCATCCTCGACGACGTCACGCTGAACTTCCTGCCCGGCGCGAAGATCGGTGTCGTCGGCCCCAACGGCGCCGGTAAGTCCAGCGTCCTGAAGATCATGGCCGGCATCGACAAGGCCAACAACGGTGACGCCTTCCTGGCGCCCGGCGCCAGCGTCGGCATCCTCATGCAGGAGCCCGAGCTGGACGAGACCAAGACGGTCCGCGAGAACGTCGAGGCGGGCGTGGCCATCAAGGGCAAGCTCAACCGGTACAACGAGGTCGCCGAGCTGATGGCCACCGACTACACCGACGAGCTGATGGAAGAGATGGGCAAGCTCCAGGAGGAGCTCGACGCCGCCGACGCCTGGGACATCGACTCCCAGCTCGAGCAGGCCATGGACGCGCTGCGCTGCCCGCCGCCGGACGAGCCCGTCACCCACCTGTCCGGTGGTGAGCGCCGCCGCGTGGCCCTGTGCCGGCTGCTGCTGAGCAAGCCCGACCTGCTGCTGCTCGACGAGCCCACCAACCACCTGGACGCCGAGAGCGTGCTGTGGCTCGAGCAGCACCTCGCCGACTACAAGGGTGCGATCCTGGCCGTCACCCACGACCGGTACTTCCTGGACAACGTCGCCGAGTGGATCCTGGAGCTCGACCGCGGCCGCGCCTACCCGTACGAGGGCAACTACTCCACCTACCTGGAGAAGAAGGCCGAGCGTCTCGAGGTCCAGGGCAAGAAGGACCAGAAGCTGCAGAAGCGGCTGAAGGACGAGCTGGCCTGGGTGCGTTCGGGCGCCAAGGCCCGCCAGGCCAAGAACAAGGCCCGCCTCGGACGCTACGAGGAGATGGTCGCGGAAGCCGAGAAGACGCGGAAGCTCGACTTCGAAGAGATCCAGATTCCGACGCCGCCGCGCCTGGGCAACGTCGTCGTCGAGGTCGACCACCTGGAGAAGGGCTTCGACGGCCGCACGCTGATCAAGGACCTGTCCTTCACGCTGCCCCGTAACGGCATCGTCGGTGTCATCGGCCCGAACGGTGTGGGTAAGTCCACGCTCTTCAAGACCATCGTCGGCCTGGAGCAGCCGGACGACGGCACCGTGAAGGTCGGCGAGACCGTCAAGCTGTCGTATGTCGACCAGAGCCGCGCGGGTATCGACCCGAAGAAGACGGTTTGGGAGGTCGTCTCCGACAAGCTCGACTACATCGAGGTCGGCCAGAACGAAATCCCGTCGCGCGCCTACGTGTCGGCGTTCGGTTTCAAGGGCCCGGATCAGCAGAAGCCGGCAGGCGTGCTCTCCGGTGGTGAGCGCAACCGGCTGAACCTGGCGCTGACCCTCAAAGAGGGCGGCAACCTGATCCTGCTCGACGAGCCGACCAACGACCTGGACGTGGAAACCCTGTCTTCGCTGGAGAACGCGCTCGAGCAGTTCCCCGGCTGCGCCGTGGTCATCAGCCACGACCGCTGGTTCCTCGATCGCACCTGCACCCACATCCTCGCGTGGGAAGGCGACGACGAGGACGAGTCCAAATGGTTCTGGTTCGAAGGCAACTTCGGTGCCTATGAAGAGAACAAAGTGGAACGACTCGGCATCGAAGCGGCGCGTCCGCACAGAGTGACCCACCGCAAGCTGACTCGCGACTAACGTCGCACGTACGTGCCGATTGGGGCGCGACGGCGCGACGTCAGGAGCAAGTCGGATGACGGAATATCGGGGCGGACGCACCAGCACGACGCAGTCCGCCGGCACGGACGGCAATGCTGGTCTCGCACGGGCCTATCTGCTGACGTACCGCGGCCCCAACGACGGCTCTCCGGCCGACGGTGGGGTCACCGCCCCGATCGATGTGGCGCTGGCAACCCGGGTCTCGCCGGAGTTGCTGGCGGCGCACTATCGCCTCGGTCATCGCCGGTCGACGGGGGAGACGCTGGTCGCGATCTACCCTGCCGACGATCCCGGTCGCTTCGGCCCGGCGCTGCAGATCGTGACCGACCACAGCGCCCTGCTGATGGACTCGGTGATGGTGCTGCTGCACCGCATCGGTGTCGCCTACACCGCGATCATGAGCCCCGAATTCCGGGTCCGGCGGGATTCGGCGGGCGAGGTCGTCGCGATGGGTCCGGCGGGTGATCCCAGCGCACCGGCGGACGGTATCGACGAGGCCTGGATTCATGTGCAGCTGGCGACCATGGGTGACGGTGACGCGGTAGCGGAGGCCGCCGCGGTGCTGCCGCATGCCCTGACCGACACCCGAGCCGTGGAGCTCGACACCCCGGCGATGAATGCCGCGCTCGTCGGCCTGGCCAACGCGCTCGACGCCGACCACAACGGCCGGTTCCCCGGCTACGACCGGCGCGACGTCGCGGCCCTGCTGCGCTGGCTGGCCGACGGGCACTTCGTGCTGCTCGGCTACCAGCAGTGCACGGTGGAGAACGGGCAGGCCCAGGTGGATCCGGCGACCCGGCTGGGCGTGGCCAAGCTGCGCACCGACGTGCTGCCACCGCTGGCCGGTGACGACGAACTGCTGGCGGTGGCCCAGGCCACCATGCCCAGTTACCTGCGCTACGGCGCCTACCCGTACATCGTGGTGGTCCGCGAGAGCACGGGTCCGAACGGGTCCGCCCGCGAACACCGTTTCATCGGGCAGTTCACGGTCACCGCGGGCAACGCGAATGTGCTGGAGATTCCACTGATCTCGCGCCGCGTCAACGAGGCGTTGGCCCTGTCGCAAGGCGATCCGAGCCGGCCCGGCCAGCTGATGCTGGACATCATCCAGACCGTGCCACGGTCGGAGCTGTTCTCCCTGACCGCGCGCGACCTCGTCGCGATGGGGAAGTCCGTCATCGACCTGGGCTCCCGGCGGCGTGCGCTGCTGTTCCTGCGCGCCGACAAACTCGCCCACTTCGTCTCGTGCCTGGTGTACCTGCCGCGGGACCGGTACACCACCGATGTCAGGCTGGCCATGCAGGACATCCTGGTGCGCGAGCTCGGTGGCGAGAGCATCGAGTACACCGCACGCGTCAGTGAATCGCCCTGGGCCGTCGTGCATTTCACGGTCCGTCTCAAAGAAGGGGCGAGCCAGGCGACCATCGATACGTCGTTGGCCAACGAAACCCGCATTCAGGGTCTGCTGACCGAAGCCGCCCGCACCTGGGGCGACCGGCTGATCGGTGCCGTCACGCCGGGCACCATCACCCGCGCCGAGGCCGAGCACTACGCGGTGGCGTTCCCCGAGGTGTACAAGCAGGCCTTCACGCCGACGGGGGCCATCGAGGCCATCAGCATCATCGACCAGCTGCAAGACGACAGCGTCAAGCTCGTGCTGGACTATCCCGAAGCCGGGCCCGACGATGACGGCACCGCCCAACTCACGTGGTACCTGGCCGGCCGGTCGGCCTCGCTGAGCGAGCTGCTGCCGATGCTGCAGTCGATGGGCGTGGTGGTGCTCGAGGAGCAGCCGTTCAACGTCGTGCGCGGCGACGACATACCGGTGTGGATCTACCAGTTCAAGATTTCCCGGCACCACTCCACCGTCGACGCCCCGGCGGTGGAGCGCGAAGCGATCGCGGGCCGGTTCGCCGATGCGGTGACCGCCATCTGGCAGGGCAAGGTGGAGATCGACCGGTTCAACGAGTTGGTGCTCGGCGCTGGGCTCACCTGGCAGCAGGTTACGATCCTGCGAGCGTATGCAAAGTACTTGCGGCAGGCCGGTTTTCCGTACAGCCAGTACCACATCGAGACGGTGCTCAGGGACAACCCACGGACGGCGAAGTCCCTCGTCGAGTTGTTCGAGGCGGTGTTCGACCCGACCGGGGGAGACGCCGTGGAACGCGCTCAGACCGCCGCGGCGGCTGTCGCCGCCGACATCGACGCCTTGGTGAGCCTGGACACCGACCGCGTCCTGCGGGCGTTCGCGGCGTTGGTGCAGGCCACGTTGCGTACCAACTACTACGTCACGGCCGCGGGATCGGCGCGACAGCGAAATGCGTTGTCATTCAAGCTCAATCCGCAGCTCATCGACGAATTACCGCTGCCCAGGCCGAAATACGAGATCTTCGTGTACTCGCCGCGGGTCGAAGGCGTGCACCTGCGGTTCGGCAACGTGGCCCGCGGTGGCCTGCGCTGGTCGGACCGGCGGGAAGACTTCCGCACCGAAATCCTGGGTCTGGTCAAGGCACAGGCGGTGAAGAACGCCGTCATCGTCCCAGTCGGCGCCAAGGGTGGATTCGTGCTCAAGTCGCCGCCGGTTCCCACCGGTGACGCGGCCGCCGACCGCGATGCCCTGCGTAACGAAGGCGTCGCCTGCTACCGGCTGTTCATCGCCGGTCTGCTCGACGTCACCGACAACGTCGAGACGGCCACCGGTGCCGTCGTCCCGCCGGCGCAGGTAGTGCGCCGTGACGGCGACGACGCTTACCTGGTGGTCGCTGCAGACAAGGGCACCGCGACGTTCTCGGACATCGCCAATGACGTTGCCAAGTCGTACGGCTTCTGGCTCGGTGATGCGTTCGCCTCCGGTGGCTCGGTCGGCTACGACCACAAGGCCATGGGCATCACCGCCAAGGGCGCCTGGGAGTCGGTCAAACGGCACTTCCGGGAGATGGGGCATGACACCCAGGCCCAGGACTTCACCGTGGTCGGCGTCGGTGACATGAGCGGTGACGTGTTCGGCAACGGCATGTTGCTGTCCAAGCACATTCGGCTGGTGGCGGCCTTCGACCACCGGCACATCTTCCTGGACCCGAATCCTGATTCGGCCCGCTCGTGGATCGAACGCGACCGGATGTTCAAGCTGCCCCGGTCGAGTTGGGACGACTACGACAAGTCGCTCATCAGCGAAGGCGGTGGCGTGTACAGCCGTGAGCAGAAGTCGATCCCGATCAGCCCCCAGGTGCGCGAAGTACTCGGCCTCGGTGCCGACGTCACCGAACTCACGCCGCCGGCGCTGATGAAGTCGATCCTGCTGGCGCCCGTCGACCTGTTCTGGAACGGCGGCATCGGTACCTACATCAAGGCCGAGACCGAGTCGGACGCCGACGTCGGCGACCGCGCCAATGACGCCATCCGGGTCAACGGAAATCAGGTGCGCGCCAAGGTGGTCGGCGAAGGCGGCAACCTCGGCGTCACGCAGCGCGGCCGCATCGAATTCGATCTGTCCGGCGGCCACATCAACACCGACGCCATGGACAACTCCGCAGGCGTGGACTGCTCGGACCACGAGGTCAACATCAAGATTCTGGTCGACGCGCTGGTGACCGCCGGCAAGGTGGCGGCCGGTGAACGCACCGACCTGTTGATGTCGATGACCGACGAGGTCGGTCGATTGGTGCTCGCCGACAACATGTCGCAGAACGACCTGATGGGCACCAGCCGCGCCAACGCCGCCAGCCTGCTGCCGGTGCACGCCTCCCAGATTCGCGATCTGTCGAGGGAACGTGGCCTCAACCGCGAGCTGGAGGCACTGCCGTCGGACAAGGAGATCCGCCGCCGGCTGGAAACAGGACTGGGCCTGACCTCACCTGAGCTGGCCACCCTGATGGCGCACGTGAAGCTGGCGCTCAAGGAGGACGTTCTGGGCAGTGAGCTGCCCGATCAGGAAGTGTTCGCCGGACGGCTCCCAGCCTACTTCCCGGAGGAGCTGCGGGACCGGTTCGCGGCAGACATCCGGTCGCACCAGCTGCGCCGGGAGATCATCACCACGATGCTGGTGAACGACCTGGTCGACACCGCCGGCATCACCTACGCCTACCGGGTCGCCGAGGACGTCGGCGTCGGGCCGGTCGACGCGGTCCGCAGCTATGTCGCGGTGGACAAGATCTTCCGGGTCGGCGAGGTGTGGCGGAACATCCGGGCGGCCGGCATGGCGGGCGTCCCGGTGGATGTCACCGACCGCATGACGCTGGACCTGCGCAGGCTGATCGACCGGGCCGGCCGTTGGCTGCTGAACTACCGGCCGCAGCCGCTGGCGGTCGGCGCCGAGGCCAATCGGTTCGCCGCCAAGGTCGCCGAGCTCACCCCGCAGATGGCGCAGTGGCTGCGCGGCGATGACAAGGCCATCGCCGAAACCGACGCCGCACAGTTCGTGGCCGCCGGCGTCTCGCAGGAGCTGGCCTACATGGTGGCCACCGGGCTCTACCAGTACAGCCTGCTGGACGTCATCGACATCGCTGACATCGCCGAGCGGGAACCTGCAGAGGTGGCCGACACCTACTTTGCGCTGACCGACCACCTGGGCATCGACAACCTACTCACGGCGGTATCCCAGTTGAGCCGCAACGACCGTTGGCATTCGTTGGCGCGCTTGGCGATTCGCGACGACATTTATGGTTCTGTCCGGGCGTTGTGCATCGACGTCATCGCCGTCGGCGAGACGGACGAGACCGGTGAGCAGAAAATTCACGAATGGGCGTCGACCAACAGTTCGCGCGTCACGCGGGCCCGTCGAACCCTGACCGACATCCTCAACGACGAAGAGCGCGATCTGGCGACCCTGTCGGTGGCCGCACGGCAGCTGCGGAGCATGACCACGAGGACGACGGGAACGGGTAATCAGGGATGATGGGTCGGTGACTGAACGATTCACGACGCCGGTGCCGGTGCGCTGGTCAGACATTGACATGTATCAGCATGTCAACCACGCCACCATGGTGACCATCCTCGAAGAGGCGCGGGTTCCCTTTCTCACCGAACCTTTCGCTGAGGACGTCGCCACCACCGGCCTGCTGATCGCCGAAGTCAACGTGAAGTACAAGGACCAACTGCGCCTTGTCGATTCGCCGCTGCAGGTGACCATCTGGACCAACCGGCTGCGCGCCTGCGACTTCACGCTGGGCTATGAGGTGCGCTCGGCGCAGGCCGATCCGGATTCCAAACCGGCCGTGATCGGGGAGACCCAGCTGGCCACCTTCAACATCGAGCGGCAGATGCTGGTGCGCATCGCCCCACACCAGCGGGACTACCTGCAGCGTTTTGCGCGATGAGCGCTTGCGCGAAGAGCAGGGTGCACAAATGACCGAACGCGGAATCTGGCTCGCCGACGCGGCCCAGGGCCAGAACCTGGCCACCTTCGTCGAGCGTGTGCTGCGCCTTGACGAAGCGGCGGTGGTGCGGTTGCGGGCCCGCGGTGACGGTGTCGTCGTCGCCTGGGCGGCAACGGGTTTCGAGGTGCTGGCCGCGCGCGTGGTGAGCGGCCGGTTGACGCCGTCCGACCTGTGCGCCGGCGCTGACGCCCTGAGCCGTGAGCTGCCCGGTCCGGGCCGCATCGATCCGGGGTTCGCGATGGACTCGGCGTGGCGTGGTGCGCTGCCGCCGGACAACGGATTCAGCCATCTCGACGACGTGCCGGCTCGCGCGATGATGGAGCTCTCGCAGCGGGGTGCCGATCTGGCCCGCGAACACAGTGGAGCACAGGGCCCGCCGCCGTCGCTACTGGACCAGGACGTCGTCACGGTAAGTGCCGGTGACGTCGAGGTGGGTATCCCGATGCGTTGCGTATTTGCCTTGACCGCCATGGGTTTCGTACCTGATCCGCTGCCCGAGAACGAGGTGGTCCGGGTTCGGGTACATCCGACGTGGCTGCGCATCGACGCCCGCTTCGGCTCGGTGTACCGCCGTCGTGGCGGTCCGATCCTGTTGTCGCCCTAGGAGCATGCCGAATTTCGGGGGACCGGTGCGCCGAGTTGTCGCTCACGCCGAAAGGCGCCCCACAGCACCTCGGCGGGGGCTGGGCCGGCAAAGCGGTTCGTGGCGGCCAACGCGAGACGTGAGGTTCGTTCACTGCGTGTAGATCGCCGAGAGGCTGCTCGCGCGGCGGATGTGAACTCCACCCGCCACGCGAGCACGAGGGCCGGGAACACTGTTGAGTTGTCAAGGTGCACAGCAGGTTTCAGATAGCGCGTGGGGCAGCTATGCGGCCACGTCCAGTCGCATGGTGCGGCGGTTATAGGCCGGGATCGGGTTCCGGTGGGGGTCCACGGTCGCCGGTGGGATGAGCCAGGGGTGTTTGTCCAGGCCCATGACCACGTCCCAGCCGTCGTGGTGAACGTTGGCGTGACACGCCGGGCACAGCAGGCAGCCGTTGCCCAGGCTGGTTTCACCGTTGTGCGTCCAGTGCACGATGTGGTGCGCATGGGTGCGCCCGGGCGGGGCGCCGCATTTGATGCAGCGCTGATCCCGCAGATACAACGCTTTGCGCAGAGGCGCCGGGAACAGGCGTTTCTCGCGCACCATGTCCAGCGGCACCTGCTCGCCGTCCACGATCACCGTGGTGACGGTGGTGTCGCAGCAGATTCGGTCCAGCGTCGCCATGCTGATTGATCCCATGAATTCCAGCTGGGCCAGGTCCGGGGCGTCGGCGGGCACTGTCAGCAGCAGTTGGGTGCGCGGCGCCGACGCGACATCCCCACCGCGAGCGGCGATATCCAACACCGCCTCCAGGGCATCAGCCCGGCGCCGCCCCGCCGAACGGACATCAGCGGAGCCGTCGGGTTCAGGCCGCGGCGCCGACCACTGCTCCATCGCAGCGACGAGTTTCGCACCGACTTCGGCATCCAGATCCGCGCGCACCTGCAACCGCCCGTCGCTGGTCACCCGGTGATCGACCGTGTTGATCGCCCGGTCCTCCGCGGCCGGCAGCCCACCCTCAGCCGCGGCGACCCGGTTGCCCAATCGCCGCGCCCGGTCCCCGATCTCCGCCGGGGTGGCCCCAGAGAAGAACTGCCCCAGCAGGTCGGTCACCTGCGCGAACCGGGCCTCCTCGGCCACATCACCCGGCGAGCGTGCCCGAATGTGGTTGATGCCCTTGACGATCGCATCCGCATGCTCGCCCGAGATCGCACCGTCCGCGGCGTGGGCGGCCAGCGTCGGAAGAAGCGGCAGCGCACCGCCGACCCGGACCATCCGCTCCGCCACACTCGGCGCGCACCCCAACGACATCAACAACTCCCGCAGCAACCGCCCCTGCGAAGCCGCCACCGCACACCGATCCAGCACCCCGGTCACCATCGCCGCCAGATGATCAACCACATTCCGCAGCGTCACCAGCACCCGCATCGATTCAAGAGCGTCGTCTCCGGTGATGTCGTCCGGAAGGCGCACGCCTCGAGCAATGTCGAGACTGGTGGTGAGATCTTGCGCGATTCCCATGTGATGTATCAGGACTTCGGTGATAGCTCTGCTTGGAAGCGACCCTTCTGGCGCGAGGCCGGACAGGTGGCGCAGGGGTTACTCCGCGGCTTGCGGCCGGCCTCCAGTCCCGACTGGCGGCGGGACTGATCGCCTACTCTGGCCAGACCGCCGTCAGTCCGGAATGGTCGCGTACGCCCGGACCGGGAACGTGCCGAAACCTTCGATGCGCGGCGGGACGGCGGTGAACCGGGCACCGCGGGCCGGCAGTGCCGCCAGGTTGGTGAGGTGCTCGACGACGTGAATCCCGTTGCCCAACAGCGCAGTATGGATGGGCCGCCGGCCCGCCGACTCGGGACTGGCGTCATCGATGTTGACCGAGTCGATACCGACGAGCGCCACGCCGCGGCTCACCAGCAGTTCGGTGGCAGCTTCGGACAGGAACGGTGCGTCGACGCCGTAGGCCTCGGTACCGAAATGCCGGTCCCATCCGGTGTCGATCAGGACCGCGCAGCCGGCCTCGATGTCGTCGGGTAGCTCGGCGACATCGACGCTGCGCGCCGCGACATCCCGACGGTGGACGACGACCGCGGGCAGGTCCACCAGCGTGTTCAAGTCGAGGCCCGCCAGGTCCGCGCCGTTCTCGTAGCGGTGAAACGGCGAGTCGATGTAGGTGCCCGTGTTGCCGACCATCGTGATCGCGCCGATCGCGAACTCGGTGCCGGTGGCATAGACCTCGCGGGACGCCTCGCGAGTGAGGTGGTCACTGATCGACGGTGCGGGCAGCCCCGGATAGGTCACCATCCCGGCCCGAATTGTGTGCGACAAATCGACGAGCATGAAGACCCTTTCCCGCGCGGCTGATGCCCAACCTTAGCGAGACGGGACGGGCTCCTTGGCGGCGGTCGATGGAATCACTCGGTCGAGTAGCGGCCCGGCCACCTTCTCGATCAGATCGAACGAGAAGGGTTGTGTCATACGTCGATTGATGCCCGGCGCGAGACGGTGCATGGCGTAGCCGAGCCATGCCTCTGCCCGCACCGGGACCACCGCGAGATCGTAGTTGACCGCCCGTACCGCGGCTCGCGCCACGAGGTCCGGGCTCATCGGCGAGAACGGCAGGACGTCCGCGAGCGCTTGAAGTTGTCTGGTGAGGCGCTTGGCCTGCTCGACGATGGCGGGGTCCACGCCGACCGTCACGGCTCGGTCGCCGATATGTGTGTTGATGACGCCGGGGCAGATTGCGCTGACGCCGATGCCGTACTGCCTGAATTCCAGGCGCAGACATTCGCTCAGCATCTTGACTCCCGCCTTCGACACCGAGTACGGCGCCATGACCGGCGTCGGCGTGAACGCTGCTGCCGAAGCGATGTTGACGATATGACCGCCTCGGCCACGCTCGGCCATCTGCACACCGAACACCCGGCAGCCGTGCACCACGCCCATGAGATTGACGCTGAGTTGCTTGTGCCAATCCGCGGCGGACAGTTGGAGAAACGGACCGCTGACGAGGATGCCGGCGTTGTTGACCACGACGTCGGGCACGCCGTGCTCGGTACGCACGTCGCGCGCGAATATCTCCCACGCGTCCGGGTCGGTGACGTCCAGCTGGGCGGCCGACGCCCGGCGGCCGGCGCCTTTGATCATGGCCGCGGTCGCCTTCGCCAGGTCGAGGTTGATGTCGGAGACCACCACGTGCGCACCGAGTTTGGCGAAGCGGATTGCGGTGGCACGCCCGATACCGCTTCCGGCGCCTGTGACCACCACGAGCTGCGGTTCGAGATTGTTGATCTTCATTCGGCCTCCTTCGACGTGGCTGCTACTTCGTGGGTGTTGGCCGCGCCGGTCCCATACCGGTAGACGTCGAGGTTGTAATGGCGGTTCTGCCAGTACATCTCACCGTGCGTCGTCGGCCGGAACGGTGAATCGCCGTGGTAGTCGATGTAATACGTGTTGGACCCCGCACACGTCGGTGTGAACAGGACGTTGCGTTCCTGGCGCCGCAGACAGTGCTGGAAGTAGGCGTCGTGAACTTCCCGGCGGATCTCCACCTCACGGGCGCCGCGCCGCTTGGCTTCGGCGATCGCGCGACTCAGGTGTGCCGCGGTGGCCTCGATCATCCATAGATACGACCCGAGCACGAATCCGTAGGGGCCGGTGATCATGAACATGTTCGGGAAGCCGGGTACCGAGACGCCCTGGTAGGCCTGAAATCGATTGACCGCCCAGAACTCCGCGGCGTCCAGTCCGCCGCGGCCGACGACCGGGAAGGGCGGTACCGAATCCCGTTCCCACAGTTTGAATCCGGTGGCGCAGATGAGGATGTCGACCTCGTGCTCGACGCCGTCGGCGGTCACCACGCCGCGCCCGGTGATGCGCTCGATGGAATCGGTGACCAAGCTGACGTCGCTGCGATTGAAGGTCTTCAGGTAGTCGTTCGACATTGACGGTCGTTTGCAGCCCAGGCCGTAGCGGGGGATCAGTTTCTCCCGGGTCGCCGGGTCGGTGATCTGACTGCGCATCCAGGCCCGCACCGGAGCCTCCGCGAGCTTGCGCGTCGCCTCGACCATCCAGCTCGGTCCGGTGAGCATGCCGCCCATCCCGACCTCGGTCGCGACGGTCCCGACGGCGCGCAGCACCGACCGAAATTTGCCGAACTCCAGCACGGCGCGGGCGATACCGTGAACCTCACTGTCAGGCTTGGGAAAAACCCAGATCGGCGTGCGCTGAAAGACGGTGAGATGCGCGACCTCGTCGACGATCGCCGGCACCAGTTGCAGCGACGTCGCGCCCGTTCCGATCACGGCCACCCGCTTGCCGGCCAGTGCGACGTCGTGGTCCCACAGGGCGGTGTGCATGAGCACGCCACTGAATTCCTGCAGGCCGGGGATGTCGGGCAACTTCGGCCGTTCCAGTCCACCGACCGCCATCACCACATGGCGGCCGGTGATCTCGGCGCCGCCGTCGATCCGCAACCGCCACATGCAGTTCTGTTCGTCGAACGTCGCTCCGGTGACGGACGAGCCCAGCCGCAACTTGTCGCGCAGGCCGTACTTGTCCACCATGTCGTCGGCGTAGTCGCGCAACTCGGTGCCGGGAGCGAACACTCGGGACCACCCGCCGCGCTGCTCATAGGAGAAGCTGTAGATGACGGACGGGATATCCACCGCGACACCGGGATAGGTGTTCGCGTGCCAGGTGCCGCCGACGTGGTCCCACTTGTCGATGACGACGAAATCGTGAATGCCCTTGCGCTGAAGGGCAATGCCGGCGCCGATGCCGCCGAAACCGGCACCGACGATCACGACTTCGTGATCTGGTTCCCGTCGCTCGGCCGTCGGCGGCGGCGCGTACTGAGTGCTGGCGGTCATGTCCGGCGCCGGGCTATCTCACGTAGCCGACGAGTTCGCCACCGGCACCGAACAAGTCGTGCTGCCAGCGTTCGAGAATCTCACCGGTGGGCACGTCGTCGGGGTGGAAGCCGGGCCGCAGATACTCGTGAATCTCCCCGAGAATGCCGCGCACCAGCGGCCCGCGGAACACTCCGTACGTCTGGCGCAGGACCGTGATCGGTCGCGGCCATGCCGTCGGATCCAGCAGGATCGACAACGCCACCGCGGCGGTGACAACCGGGATGGTCAGGAAATACATGAACCACATGACTGCGATGCGGGTGCGCTCAGAACCGCCCACCGACCGGTAGACGTCGAAGGCCACGGACTTGTGCTCCAGCTCCTCCATGGCGTGCCAGTTCAGCAGGCGCCAGACCTCGGGATCGCCTGGGATTGCCTGGATTTCGTCGTTGGAGAGCACCCGCGCGCCCAGGACGGCGGTGTAGTGTTCCGCGGCGGATGTCATCGCCAGATGCACCTTGGCCGGGATCAGCTTCTCGATGCGCAGCACCACCTTCTGCCGCACGCTGGTCGGAGCGAACAACAAGAACCGCACCAGGGGATAGCCCATGTCCGCGAGCTGCGTGTTCAACTTGCGGTGTTGCTGTCCGTGCACGGACTCCTGCCCGATGAACCCCGCGACGCGCTTCTTGAGCACGGGGTCGGTGATCTGGTCGGAGAAGCGGCGAACGGAACGGATGAACGACTCCTCTCCCGGTGGGAAGGAGCCGGACAACACGGCCACCAGGTGACTGAACACGATGTCGCCCTCGACGAAATGGCGGTGCAGGGGTTCGGGTTCGCCGAATCGGAACCGCATCCGGCGGACCTTGGGAAACGCGGCCGCGTACGCGGTGATCGGATCAGCACTCATGATCGATTCCTTCCGTGGTGCCGGCCATTTCCGGCCGGTCTCCTCGTTGAAGCGGAAGCGGGTTCTCCGGGTCCGGGGATATCGCGGCCGGGGTGTTCCGCTCCGGCGCCATCGTGGTGTGTTGCTCACCGCGTACGGCCATGCCGCCCGCCTTTCCCCGAACAATCAGTAACTAGTACCGCGAGTTCTAGTAGTTCGCACGTTACGACGACGTGCGGCCGAGCGCAAGGGTTTTGGATAATGACGTTTTCTGAACCGTCTGGGCGCCAGGTCGCGACCGACCCGAGCCGGCTCAGCCAGTGGTGCCGAACAGTGCCATCTGCTCGTCGGGCGCGATGACGACGCCGCGAGCAGCGGCTGCCGCCGACACCGCGCCCCAGATCGCCGGGGCCAGTTGCGCGATGAGTTCGTCTTTGCTGATCGTCGGCTCGTTGAGCCACCGCAGCACGCCAAGGGCAACGGCACCGAGGATCGCGTCGGCCGTGTATTCCAGGTGGTCGGCATCGCCGTCGTGGGCGCGCAGCATGGCCGCGAGAACTTCGGTCATGGCGCTCGACAGATTGCGGCCGTTCTCGAGTAGCTTGGTGCGGGAGTGGTCGTCGCTGAAATGCGAACCGACGACGAACCGAAAGAGGTTGGGGCGCTCGTCCACCAGATCGATGTAGCCGGCCAGAGCTGAACGAACGAGCTCCAGCGCCGTCGCGGTGACGTGGAACCGCGGAATGACGCGCTGGACGATCAGCTCCTGCATGCGCTCACCGACGGCGGCGAACAACGTCTCCTTGTCGGTGAAGAAGCGATACAGCTTCGGTCGTGGCACGCCCGCGGTCTTTACCACGTCGTCGATCGAGAGATCCGGCCCGAACTCGTCGATGGCGCGCAGGGTTGCCTCGATCAGCTCGGCCCGTACTGTCGCCCGGTGGGCGCGCCAGCGATCGGCCCGCGCGTCACCGGTCGGTGCGGACAGCCGCACCGCTACGCGCGTCGCGTCCACGGGCATGGGCTAATCGTAGGCCAGCCAGAGTGCCGTGTCGGGTGGCATTCGCCGGTCCGGTAGTGGCCCACTGGCGAGCAGAACCCGGCCGGCAGGGACGTCGACCGGATTGCTCCCGGTATTCAGCAGACATGCCAACCCGTCCTCGCACTGGAATGCCAGCAGACCGTCCGCAGTCGGTAACCACCGCACACAACGGCCCAAAGCTGGTCGCGCCCGGCGCAATTCGATTGCCTGCCGGAACAGTGTCAACGTCGAATCCGGGTCCACGGACTGCGCGGCAACCGTCAACGGTCCCCAGTCGTCGGGCATCGGCAGCCAGGTGTCCGAGGTTGCAGAGAACCCGTAGGGCGCGGTGTCGCCCGACCAGGGGAGCGGCACCCGGCAGCCATCGCGGCCGCGCTCGGCGTGGCCGGAACGCTCCCAGACCGGGTCCTGCAAAACTTCGTCGGGCAGGTCGACGTTGGGCAGTCCGAGTTCCTCGCCGTTGTAGACGAACACCGCTCCGGGCAGCGCCAGCATTACCAGCGCCATCGCCCGGGCCCGCGAAAGCCCCTGGGCGCCATCGCCGTAACGGGTCACTTCGCGTTCGACGTCGTGGTTGGACAGCGTCCACGTGGGCGGGGAATCGGCCAACTCTGCGGCGGCCAGGGAGTTCTCGATTGCTTCATGAACCGCGGCGGCGGTGAAATCGGCTCGTACCAAACGGAAGTTGAAGCCCAGGTGCAGTTCGTCGGGACGCAGGTACTTGGCGAAATCGGCGTTGTCGAACACCCACACCTCGCCGACGGTGGCCGCGTCGGGATAGTCGTCGAGCACCGTCCGGATGCCGCGGTGAATGTCGTGCACGCCATCGTTGTTGAAGCGCGGATCGTCTGCCTCGGACGTCAGCATGGCGGTGTCGGATTCCACGGCGGGCTCGGCCATGTCCGGTAGGTCGGCCGGTTTCGCCATCCCGTGCGCGACGTCGATCCGGAATCCGGCGACCCCGCGGTCCAGCCAGAACCGCAGCGTCCGTTCCAGATCCGCGGCGACCTCCGGGTTGTCCCAGTTCAAATCCGGCTGTGCGGCATCGAACAGGTGCAGGTACCACTGGCCGGGCCGGCCGTCGGGCGCGGTGACGCGAGTCCAAGCCGGGCCGCCGAAGACCGACGTCCAATTGTTCGGCGGCCGGGCGCCGCCCGGCCCGCGGCCGTCCCGGAAGAGGTAGCGGGACCGTTCGGGGCTGTCGGGGCCCGCGGCCAGGGCGGCCCGGAACCACGGATGCGCCGCGCTGGTGTGGTTCGGAACCAGGTCCATGGTGATCTTGATGTCCGCGGCGCGGGCGGCGGTGATCAACCGCTCGAGCGCGGCCATCCCGCCGAACAGAGGATCGACGTCACGCGGGTCGGCGACGTCGTACCCGTGATCGACCATGGGGGAGACCATGACCGGGTTGAGCCACAATGCGTCGACGCCGAGCACGCGCAGGTAGTCCAGATGCGCCGTCACGCCGTCGAGGTCACCGACGCCGTCCCCGTCACTGTCGGCGAACGAGCGCGGGTAGAGCTGATAGAAGACCGCGCGTGCCCACCACCGCGGGTCCGTCATCAGAACGCCGAGTTGACCATGTGTTGGGCGGCCATGTCGAAATAGTCCAGCAGTGCCTGCCGGTGGGCGTCGTCGATGGTGTCGGCGCCGATCGAGGCGAGCGCGCTGTGCATGCACCGCAGCCAGGCGTCCCGTTCCAGGAAACCGATCCGGAACGGCGCGTGCCGCATCCGCAGCCGGGGATGCCCCCGTTCTTCGCCATAGGTGCGCGGACCGCCCCAATACTGCTCGAGGAACATCCGCAGTCGGTGTTCGGCGCCGTCGAGATCGTCCTCCGGATACAGCGGGCGCAGGATTTCGTCATCGCGGACCAGTTTGTAGAACCGCGACACCAGGAGCCCGAAGGTCTCCGCTCCACCGATTTCGTCGTAGAACGACCGTTGCGCCTCTGTCACGGTCGCCATTGTCCACGAGGGCGCGATGGCGCGTTCCCCGCGGGAGTCGTCACCCGAAGTTCACCCGATGGTCCAGCTAACACGCCGGAATTCTCGTGCGATCTCCGCCGATCCGTGGTGGACTGTCAATACGGAGGACGTATGTCGCAACGGAGGAAGGTCCGCGGCCACAGACTTCATGGCGCCGCGGCAGGCTCGCTTGGGCCCGTTTCGGGCCCAGCGCTGTCATCACCCCTGCATGCAGTCGAGTCGGGTCCCAATGCCGGTTCGCTCTGGGGCCGTCGCCGCGTCCTGCTGCTCAATTCGACCTACGAACCGCTGACGGCCCTGCCCATGCGCCGGGCGGTGATCATGGTGCTGTGCGGCAAAGCCGACGTGGTGCACGACGATCCGACCGGTCCGCTCATACACTCGGCGACGCGCGCGGTCCGTGTGCCGTCCGTCATCCGGCTGCGCAACTTTGTGCGGGTCCCTTACCGGGCCCGCATTCCTATGACGCGGGCCGCGCTGATGCACCGGGACCGGTTCCGGTGCGCGTATTGCGGCGGGAAGGCCGACACCGTCGACCATGTCGTACCCCGCAGCCGCGGTGGCGAGCACTCCTGGGAGAACTGTGTCGCGGCGTGTGGCCCGTGTAATCACCGCAAGGCCGACCGGCTGCTCTCGGAGCTGGGCTGGTCATTGCACGTGGTGCCGTTGCCGCCCAAGGGGCAGCATTGGCGCCTGCTGTCTGTGGTCAAGGAACTCGATCCGGCGTGGGTGCGGTATCTCGGTGAAGGCGCCGCCTGACACCGGACACCGGATTGCCCCTCTCGCCCGCACGGGCGCGGTCGGTGCTGATACGGTTTGCCCGTGAGCATTGCACTTACTCATTCGCTGCTCGGCGGGGTGCCGCTGGTACTGCTGCTGGTGCTTGGCGCGCTGTTCTTGCTGCGCAAGAGCCCGCATCCGGACACCTACAAGATGACCGACAAGTGGACCCACGCGCCGATCCTGTGGGCGGCCGAGGAACCGGCGGATCACGGCCACGGCGGCCATGACTCGCACCTGACTGTGGGAGGTGGCGCAAGTGGCAAGTGGTAGCCAGACCGAGGTCGCAAACATCGATCCGGCCAACCTGCCGTACGGCTACGCCGTCACGTACAGCGGCCGCGTCTCCGGCGTCACCGAGCCCGGTGAGCTGTCGGTGCACTACCCGTTCCCGGTCAAGGACCTGGTGTTCCTTGACGACGCCCTGAAGTACGGTTCGCGCGCCGCCGGCGCCCGTTTCGCCGTCTACATCGGCGACCTGGGTGCGGACACCGCCGCCACGGCCCGCGAGGTACTGGCCACGGTGCCGACGCCGAACAATGCGGTGCTGCTGGCCGTCTCGCCGGATCAGAAGGCCATCGAGGTCGTCTACGGCTCCGAGGTCCGCGGCCGCGGCATCGAAGAGGCTGCTCCGCTGGGCGTCTCCGCGGCGGCCGCGTCGTTCAAGCAGGGCAACCTGATGGACGGGCTCATCAGCGCGGTTCGCGTGCTGAGCGCCGGCGTCTCGCCAGCCTGATTTTCTTCACTCTGCCGGGTGCGAACCGATTGTTCGCACCCGGCAGAGTGCTGTCCGGGGCTAGGTCACCGCTGACTGATGAGGGATACGGTCCACTGCCGCCGATCCACGATAAGGGGCAGGATCAGCGGGAAAGAGAAAGAGCGGGGTAGCGCTTGCGCAGGCGAGCTTCATAACCTGGCTGCAGGGCGGTCAGGCTGATGTCGCCGCCGTAATGCGCCAGCACGCGCGGGTCCATCACCCGGCGCCAGAGCGGCGGGCAGATGGCCAGCAGCAGCATGGTCCCGTAGCCGCCGGGCAGCTGCGGAGCCTCATCGGCATGGCACAGCGCCTGGTACCGGCGCATGGGGTTGGCGTGGTGATCGGAGTGCCGCTGCAGGTGGAACAGGAAGACGTTGGCGATCACGGTGTTGCTGTTCCAGCTGTGACTGGCGCGCACCCGTTCATAACGGCCGCCCGGGAGCTTCTGCCGCCGCAGGCCGTAGTGCTCGAGGTAGTTGACGGTCTCCAGCAGGAAGATGCCGATCACGGCCTGGCCGAACAGCCACGGCAGAACCGTGACGCCGAACCAGGCCACCAGGACGATGAACAGGGCGACACTCAGCAGCCAGGCGTTGAGTACCTCGTTGTGCAGCGACCACTTGGACTTGCGCACGCGGGCGAGCCGGTCGCACTCGAGCCGCCAGGCCGACCGCAGGCTGCCGACGACCGACCGGCCGATGAAGGCGTACAGGCTCTCGCCCAGTCGCGAGCTGGCCGGATCCTCCGGGGTCGCCACCCGCACGTGGTGACCGCGGTTGTGCTCGACGAAGAAGTGCCCGTAGCAGGTCTGGGCCAACGCGATCTTGCTGAGCCGGCGTTCGGACATGCCGCGCTTGTGGCCGAGCTCATGCGCAGCGTTGATCGCGATGCCGCCGACCGTCCCGACCGCGGCCATGAGGCCCAGCTTGTCGGCGAGCGACATGGTCACCCAGCCGCCGCCGGCCCACAGCCAGCACGCGAAGATCAGCGACAGGTACTGCGCCGGCAGAAACAGGTGGGTGGCGAGCCGGTAGAAGGGGTCGTCTTCCAGGCGGCGCAAGTCACCGGGCGCCTGCTCGGCCTCGGGTCCGACGATGTGGTCGAGCAGCGGCACGAGCCCGAACGTGAGAACCGAGCCGGTCCACCAGAATGCGTCGACGCCGGTGAGCCACACGAGCAACCAGGACAGGGCGACCATTCCGGGAGTGATGGGGCCGAGTAGCCACACGTAGCGCTTGGCGTCGAGCCATTTGGACTTGGGCGCAGCGGCTGTGCCAGTCGTGCCGCGTGCAGGCGCGTGAGGCTGCGACGCCTCTTGACCCGCGCGCAATGCCGACAACACCCCGTATTCGTACCCGCATTCGGCCATTTGCGCAAATACGGGACGGTAGCCAGAGCCAGTTCCTGTCCGTTTTCTCAGCGTTATCCGGCAAATTGTTTGAACGGTCCGCATGCGGGGGTATTCCGGTCAATCGGCCAGCCGGTGTCCCCGGGGCGAGGCACCCGTCGTCCATTCGGCGTCGACGACTATAAAATTGCAGGTAGATTGCTATACATGCATATGGGTGACGTACGACATACCGCGGGTCGCACGGGTCCGGCGACGCGCTGACAGCCGGATCTCGCGCAGCGGCGGAAACCCCGCAGCATCGTGTAATTTTTGTGATGAATCCGTTATTCGGGACCCTCACACTGGTCCGCTACGGGTTAGCTGGAGGGTAAGGCGGAAGGACGATCTTGGCAGTGTTGCAGGGCCGGCATGGATACATCCGGCGCCGGAGCTCGGCCTGTGCAGCCGACACGTGTCTCCCCGCGGCGGGTAGCCGATGAGCCCGCTCAGCCGGCGGCAATTTCTCGGCGGTGCGGCGGTGGTGGGCGTCGCCGGCGCGGCCGGCGTCGGGGTCCTCGTCGAAAGATCGCGCGACCGGACCGAAGCCCGGAAGCACTTCTCGGCCATCGTGATCGGCAGCGGGTACGGCGGTGGCGTCTCGGCGCTGCGGCTGGGGCAGGCCGGCGTCGAGACCTTGGTCATCGAACAGGGCAGGCTGTGGGACAAGCCCGATGACGACGGCAAGCGGTTCTCCAAGATGCTGCCCGCCGACACCCGCGCCGGCTGGTTCACGAAGGTGCCGCCGAGTCTGGTCACCTCTTTCGGCGGCTTCACCGTCGAGCAGGTGGCGGAGCACGCGCCGTCGCCCCAGCCGATCCAGGCCGGCATCTGCCAGAAGGTGACGCACGGCGCCCACGACGTCTTCCGGGGCCTGGCGGTCGGTGGCGGCTCGATGATCAACGCGGGCATTGCCGCCATCCCGACGCAGGGGCAGCTCGCCACGGCGTTCCCCGACATCGGCACCGACGAGTTTCTGAACACCTATGTCGAGCGCGCCAAGACCGCGCTGAAGATCAGCTACCGCGACACGCCCTGGTTCGAGCAGACGCCGTGCTTCCAGTACGCCCGGGTCGGCCGCAAGTACGCGGCAGCAGCCGGCTACAAGGTCGACTACAACGGCAGCTCCTACTCCTTCGATTACCTGGTCAAGGAGGCCGCCGGCCAGGTGCCGCAGTCCTCGCTGGCGTTCGAGCAGCAGTTCGGCAACAACTACGGCCGGTTCGGCAGCGTCGACCAGACCTACATCGCCGAAGCGCTCAAGACCGGCCACGTCACGCTGCGCCCACTGACCGAGGTGACCTCGATCCACCAGGAACGCTCCGGCGAGTTCGTGGTGTCCACCCGCGAGATCGATCGCTGGGGCAAGGAACTGTCCAAGACCGAATTCGGTTGTGACCAGCTGTATCTGGCGGCCGGCGTGCTCGGCACCACCAAGCTGCTGCTGAAGGCGCGGGAGACCGGTGGCCTGGCCCATCTGAACGATCAGATCGGCAAGGGCTACGGCAACAACGGTGACCTGATGGTCGGACACAACCTGGCCAAGAGTGATCCGGCCGGCACCACGCAATCTCTCATGGGCATGATCAACATCGACGGTCGCGACGACCCGGACAACCCGGTGTACGCCAGCATGTTCTCCATGCCACTGCCCGTCGAAACCTATCTGCTGGGCTACTACGTCATGGTCGACACGGGCGACCGGGCCGACATCACCTATGACCGCCAGTCCGACACCGCGACCATCCAATGGACCGACGCCTTCGCGGCGAACAACGAGGCCAGGGCGAGGCGGGTGTTCGACAAGATCCTGCGGGCCAACAAGGTCGACTACCGCAATGACCTGTTCAGTGGAAAGGTGTTCGCGCCCAACACCGTTCACCCGCTGGGCGGATGTGTGCGAGGCAAGGCCACCGACGCCTTCGGGCGGGTGAACGGCCACCGCAACCTGTTCGTCAACGATGCGTCGCTGATGCCCGGCCACCTCGGGTGCAATCCCTACATGACCATCACCGCGCTTGCCGAGCGCAACATCGAAGGCATCCTGCAGGGCCGCACCTAGCCCGGAATCGGCCAGGTGCGGCTCGTGCAGTCGCGTCAGCTGATGTCGAAGGCCCGCGCGCGCAGCGAACGTTCCACTCCCGCACGGCCTTCCAGTACCAGGCGGCGCAGGGCGGGTGGGACCTGCGGATCGGAGAGGAACCGGTCGGCCGCATCGAGGCCGGCCTGGCTGATGTCCCATCCCGGGTACAGGCCGATGACCACCGTCTGGGCCACCTCGCTGGAACGCCGCTCCCACACTCCGGAGATCGCCGCGAAGTACTGATCCCGGAACGGGGCCAGCAGCTCGTGCTGTCCGGGCTGGACCAGACCGCCGACGATCGCGCGCGTGGTGATGTTCGCCAGCGTGTCGTCCTCGATGACCCGTTGCCACGCAGCCTCTTTCACCGCCACCTGCGGGCGCGCGGCAACTGCGGCAGCGGCATTGCGCTGACCAGCCGCCGTCGGATCCTGCTGGGCCTCGGCGTCGATGAACGGCGTCGCCGCGCCGTCGGCGTCGATCACGCCGGCGCGGGCCAATGCGGTCACGATGCGCCAGCGCAGATCGGTGTCGATGACCAGCCCTGGCATGTTCACCGCGGCGGGCTCGTTGTCCAGCAGCGTCGACAGCACCGCGATGTGGTTCGGTGCCAGCACCGACGTGCACAGCGCGTTGACGTACGCCAGCTGGTGGTCCGATCCCGGCGACGCGTCCCGCGCCAGGTCCAGCAGCGCGTCACCGAAAGCGGCCCAACCGATTTCGGCTGCCCACACCGGGTCGGCATAGGAGGTCAGCGCGGTCTGTGCCTGCAGCACCAGCCGCTGGGCGACGCCCACCTCGGTCTCGGCGTGCAGCCCGCTCATCACCAGTGCGACGAACTCGCGAGCCTTCATCTCGGCCTCGCGGGTCATCTCCCACGCTGCCGACCAGGCCAGGGTGCGGGGGAGCGGGTCCTCGATGTCGGCGATGCGGCTCAGCACCGTCTGCAGCGACGCGGGATCGAGCCGCATCGAGCAGTAGGTCAGGTCGTCGTCGTTCACCAGGATCAGCTTGCTGCGGGAAAGCCCAACCAGGGCAGGAACATCCGTCACCGGACCTGCGACGTCCAGCTCCTCGCGGTGGACGCGGACCAGCTTGCCCGAGCCGTCGTCGTCGTACAGGCCGACGGCAAGCCGGTGTACGCGTGTCTCGCCCGCACCGGGCGCCGCACCGCTTTGGGTGATGGCAAACCGGGTGAACGCACCGTCACCGTCGACGTCGAAATCGGCCCGCAGCGTGTTGAGCCCCGTGGTCTTGAGCCACTGCTGGCCCCAGTCCGACAGATCGCGGCCCGAGGACTTCTCCAGCGCACCAAGCAGATCGGCAAAAGTGGCGTTGTCGTAGGCGTGGTCGCGGAAGTAGTCGCGCAGGCCCGAGAGGAACGGTTCCAGTCCGACGTAAGCCACCAACTGCTTGAGCACACTGGCGCCCTTGGCGTAGGTGATGCCGTCGAAGTTGACTTCGACAGCGGCCAGGTCGGGGATGTCGGCGGCGACCGGGTGGGTGGACGGCAGCTGGTCCTGCCGGTACGCCCAGGACTTCTCGACATTGGCGAAGGTGGTCCAGGCCTGTTTGTACTCGGTGGCCTCGGCCTGGCACAGCACCGATGCGAACGTGGCGAAGGATTCGTTGAGCCACAGGTCATCCCACCAGCGCATGGTGACCAGGTCGCCGAACCACATGTGAGCCATCTCGTGCAGCACGGTCTCGGCGCGGCGCTCGTACGAGTAGCGCGTGACCTTGGACCGGAAGACGTAATCCTCCAGGAACGTCACCGCGCCGGCGTTCTCCATGGCGCCGGCGTTGAACTCCGGCACGAACAGCTGGTCGTACTTGCCGAACGCGTACGGCGTGCCGAAGTTCTTGTGGTAGAAGGAGAATCCCTGCTTGGTCTCGGTGAAGAGCCGGTCGGCGTCCATGAACTCGGCCAGCGAGGCGCGGCAGAAGATGCCCAGCGGAATGTCGCCGTGCTCGTCGCTGTAGACGTCGTCCCACCGGGCGTAGGGCCCGGCGATCAGCGCGGCGAGGTAGGTGCTCATCTTCGGGGTGGTGGCGAATCGATGAACCGTCCCCGTATCTGATGCCGCCGCCGGGGCGGCTCCGGCCGACGTACCGGCACCGTTCGAGATCACCTGCCAGTGCGCGGGTGCGGTCACCGTCACGTCGAACGTGGCCTTGAGGTCCGGCTGGTCGAAGCAGGCGAACATGCGCTTGGCGTCAGCGGTCTCGAACTGCGAGTAGAGGTAGACCTCGCCGTCGACCGGGTCGACGAAGCGGTGCAGGCCCTCACCGGTGTTGGAGTAGCGGCAGTCGGCGTCGATCACGGCGACGTTCTGCTCGGCCAGCCCGGTCAACAGCACGCCGGTCGATTCGTCGTAGGCCGACACGTCGACCGGCAGCCCGTTGAGCGTGGCGCTGCGGATGGAGTCGGCGGCGATGTCGATGACGGTGTTGGCGCCGGGCAGGGCGCTGAACGTCACCGTCGTCACCGATCGGAAGGTGCGCTCGCCCGGCGCACCGGCACCGTCGGTGAGGTCCAGATCGATGCGGTAGTTGTCGACGGTCACCAGCGCCGCGCGCTCGGCGGCCTGGTCGCGGGTCAGATTCGGAAGTGCCACGTCACCAACTTAAGGGACAACCGGTGGCCGTGACCGGGAACATAGGGACGCCGGGCATAGTTGTCGACAACAGGGTTCTGTACCGACCGCACGAAGGAAGTTCAATGGCCGACTCTGCCGTTACCAAGGATGTCGCAGGATTTTGGTTCGATCCGTTGTGCCCGTGGGCCTGGATCACCTCCCGGTGGATCCTCGAGGTCGCGCAGGTCCGCGATGTCGACGTGCAGTTCCACGTCATGAGCCTGGCGGTGCTCAACGAGGGCAGGGACCTGCCGGAGCAGTACCAGGAGCTGATGAAAAGCGCCTGGGGCCCGGTCCGCGTCGCGATCGCCGCCGAAGAGGCCCTCGGCTCCGAGGTACTCGCGCCGCTGTACACCGCGATGGGCACCCGGATTCACAACCAGGGCAACAAGAACCTTGCGGAAGTCATCGCCGAGTCCCTCGAAGAGCTGGGCCTGCCCGCCGAGCTGGCGGAGGCCGCCACCAGCGAGAAGTTCGACGAGGCGCTGCGCAAGAGCCACCACGCCGGCATGGACGCAGTCGGCCCCGATGTGGGCACCCCGACAATCCACGTCAACGGGGTCGCGTTCTTCGGTCCGGTGCTCTCCCGCATCCCGCGCGGTGAAGAAGCCGGAAAGCTGTGGGACGCATCCGTGATTTTCGCTTCCTACCCGCACTTCTGGGAGCTCAAGCGCTCCCGCGACGAGGCTCCCGAGTTCGACTGAGCACAATCCGCCGCTAGCCACGCTCCGTCCGGGTCGGCACAGGTAATCTCGTCGGCGTTCCGCAAGGAACGTCTGGCCGCCGTTACGGTGGTCAGACACATCCGAAACATGAGCCACAACGATGCAACTGGTGGGGAGCGACGTGCCGACGGACAGTTTCGTCCTTCGACGTGCGGGTTTGAGTAGGATGCGCTGATGTCGCTGGAGACGGGCGCAACCTTCGCCGGGTACACCGTGCGCCGGTTGCTGGGCTCAGGGGGAATGGGCGATGTGTACCTCGTCCAGCACCCCCGGCTGCCCCGCCTCGACGCCATGAAGGTGCTGCGGGAAACCGCCTCCGCCAACGACGAATTCCGTATCCGGTTCGAGCGCGAAGCGAACATCGCCGCTGGTCTGTGGCATCCGCACATCGTCGGCCTGCACGACCGCGGTGAGTTCGAGGGCCGGCTGTGGATCAGCATGGACTACGTCGACGGCACTGACGCCGCGCAGCTGGTCAAGTACGAGTACCCGAACGGGCTGCCGCTGGAACTGGTGGTCGACATCGTCAAAGCCATGAGCTCGGCCCTCGACTACGCGCACCAGCGTGGGTTGCTGCACCGCGACATCAAGCCGGCCAACATCCTGCTCAGCAACATCGACAGCGATGAGCGGCGAATCCTGCTGAGCGACTTCGGCATCGCCCGCCAGATCGGTGAGGTCACGGGGCTGACGTCGGCGAACCTGGCGATCGGCACCGTCTCCTACTCGGCTCCCGAGCAGCTGATGGGCGCCGATATCGACGGCCGCGCCGACCAGTACGCGCTGGCCGCGACCGCCTACCGGTTGCTCACCGGGCAGACGCCGTACCAGGACACCAATCAGATCGCGGTGATCAGTCAGCACCTCAGCGCCACGCCGCCCAAGGTCAGCGACCTGAAGCCGTGGCTCGAGCCGCTGAACGACGTGCTGATCAAGGCCATGGGCAAGTCGCCCGATGACCGCTTCGATTCCTGCACCAAGTTCGCGCGGGCCTTCGAGCGGCAGGCCGAACTGGTCACCGAGTCGCCGACGCTGAACCTGCGCACTGCCGAACTGCGGCTGCCGACGGTCACTTCGGTGCCCGAGTCGCCCGCCGCCGAGACACCGTCCGCTCCCGAGGTGACGCCGCCGCCGGTCGCGCAAGAGGTGACGCCGCCGCCGGTGGCGCAAGAGGTGACGCCGCCGCCGGTCGCGCAAGAGGTGACGCCGCCGCCGGTGGCGCCACCAGACGAGCCGGTCACGCCCCCTCCGCCGGTCGTCCCGGTTGTCGGGCCCGAACTCGAGCCAGAACCGGTTGTCCAGCCGCCGGTGGCGCAGGAGCCCGTCGCGCCGTCCCCGGCTCCCGCGCCGTCCGCGCCGTCCGAGCCGCCGCAACCGACGCCCGAGCGGGTGTCGGAGCCGACACCGGTTCCGGAATCGGTTCGTCCCGGGCCGATGCGGCCGCCCACCCCGCCGCCACCCGGTCCCGTCGGTCCGCCGCCGGAGGCGAAACCCTTTCGGCCGGAACCTGATTCGTCACCGTCGGCGCCGCCGTACCGGCAGCCGTTGGTCACGCCTCCGCCGCCGCGGCGGCCCGTCCGCCCGACTCACGAGACGGTATCTCCGACAGTGGTGCTGCCGGTCATCCCGGCCGATCCTGCGGCGCATGCCACGTCCGGCATGGGACGTCCGGGCGGTCCACCGCCGTCGTACTCGCAACTCGCGGCCGAGATCGGCAAGACACCGCCGGGCCGCGGCCAGTCGGGCAGTAAGGCGAAGATCTGGGCGATCAGTGGCGCCGTCGCAGTCGTCGTTGTCGTGCTGGTCGCTGTCATCGCCTTGAATTCCGGCGACGACAACAACCCGTCGTCGGGAGCTTCCAGCAGCCAGAGCTCCGGAGCGGACAAGCCGTCGTCGTCGCACAAGCCGGCACCGCCGGTACTGGTCGGCACGCCCGGTAACTACCAGACCATCGCGACCTACCTGAAGAGCAACAACATTCAGGAGTCACTGGTCCACCGCAACGACCCCGGCGCACCTGGGGTGACGCTGCCGATGCCCCCGGGCTGGGTCGACGCCGGACCGCAGACGCCGGCTTTCGCCTACGAGTCGATCGTCTACAACGGCCCGAGCGGCGGCAATTACCGGCCCAGCGCCACAGCATTGATCTCGCGGCTCGGCCCGAACGCCGATGCGCAGAAGATTCTGGACTTCGCGCCGGGCGAGCTGAACAACCTGCCGGGCTTCACCCCCACCGACACCGGCACCCCCGGCACGGTCGACGGCCACAAGTCGTTCCAGATCGCCGGTTCCTGGAACTCCAACGGGGTCACCAAGCTCATCACCCAGAACACCGTCGTCATCCAGGACGGGACTGGGCTGTACGTGATGCAGATCAACATCGACGGCGTCGCCGACCAGGCCGAGATCATCAAGCAGATCACCGAGGCCATCGACCGCGACACGAAGATCGCCGCCGGCTGAGCCGGCTAGTGGGTCGGGCCGCCTCGGTGAACAAGAGAGCGGGCTGAACCGGCTGATTCTGCCGCGGGCTCTGGTTCTGCCAGAATGTGCGCCATGCGCGTATATCTCGGAGCCGACCACGCCGGATACGAACTCAAGCAGGCCCTGCTGGACCACCTCACCGCGGCCGGCCACCAGGCCGTCGACTGCGGTGCCTTCGCCTACGACGCGGAGGACGACTACCCGGCGTTCTGCATCGACGCCGCCAAGCGCACCGTCGAGGACCCGGGCAGCCTGGGCATCGTCATCGGCGGCTCGGGTAACGGCGAGCAGATCGCGGCCAACAAGGTGCCGGGTGTGCGCTGTGCGCTGGCCTGGAGCGTCGAGACGGCGCAGCTGGCGCGCGAGCACAACAACGCGCAGGTGATGGGTATCGGTGGCCGCATGCACAGCACCGAGGAAGCCTTCGCCATCGTCGACGCCTTCCTGGCTGCCGAGTGGTCGCAGGCCGAGCGGCACCAGCGCCGCATCGACATCCTGGCCGAGTACGAGAAGACGCACATCGCGCCGGCAGTCCCGGGCGCTCAAGCCTGATCTCGAAGGCCTGATCCGTGCCGGAGGGGCATACCCTGCACCGGTTGGCCCGCCTGCACCAGCAGCGTTTCGGGCGGGCGCCGGTGACGGTCAGCAGTCCGCAGGGTCGGTTCGCCGATGCCGCCGCCGCGGTCGACGGCCGGGTGCTGCGTAAGGCCGACGCCTGGGGCAAGCATCTGTTCCACCACTACGACGGTGCTGCGGTGGTGCACATCCACCTCGGCCTGTACGGCACGTTCACCGAGCAGCCGCTGCCGATGACCGCACCCGTCGGTCAGGTGCGGATGCGCATGCTCGGGGCCGAATTCGGGACCGATCTGCGAGGCCCGACGGTTTGTGAGCTGATCGACGAATCCGGTGTCGACGACGTCGTGGCCCGGCTCGGTGCCGATCCGCTGCGCCGCGACGCCGACCCAGGACTGGCTTGGGCACGAATCAGCAAGTCGCGCAGGTCAATCGGATCGATGCTGATGGATCAGACGGTGATCGCCGGTGTCGGCAACGTATACCGGAGCGAGCTGCTGTACCGGCACCGGATCGATCCGCACCGGCCGGGTGTGCAGTTGGCCGAGGCCGAATTCGCGGATCTGTGGACCGATCTGGTCGCGCTGATGAAGGTCGGGGTCCGTCGCGGCAAGATCGTCGTGGTGCGTCCAGAAGACGACCACGGCGCGCCGTCCTACGCCCCGGACCGGCCGCGCACCTATGTGTACCGACGCGCGGGGGAGGCGTGCCGCGTGTGCGGCGCCACCATTCGCACCGAGGTGATGGAGGGGCGAAACCTGTTCTGGTGCCCCGAGTGTCAGGTGTGACGGCCGCGGCTCGGTGACGGGCTAGTTGCCGCCTCCGCAGCCACCACCGCCACAGCTGCTGCCGCCACAGCTGCTGCCGCCACTACAGCTGCTGCCGCCACCGCAATTGTTCCCGCCGCCGCAGTTGCTGTTCCCGGAATCCCCATTGCTGTTGCTGCCGGCGTCCCAGCCGTTGTTGCCCGAGTCGGTGAACTGGCTCTGGTCCAGGCCCTGCTGATAGCCCTGGTCGAATCCCGAGCCGTATCCTGACTCGAAACCCTGTGCGCCGTAATTGACTCCGTGCATGCCGTCGAACAACGCGTCGAACAGCAGCACCGAGCCGACGCCCCACGCACCGGCGACCAACGCCGGCTTCCACCACGGCTCGGAGTACCAGCCCGCGGGCACCGGGCGACCGGCCACCCGACCGCCGGGGTAGTAGTTCGGTGTCGCGGCCGTCGGGCCCGGGGAGGCCTGAATCTGCCTCCCGTCGAACTCGATTCGGCGATCTTCGGTGACCTCGCCCGCCCCGCGCTGGCCGGCCAGGGCCTGCAGCGGCGGACCCGGATCGATGCCCATGGCGGTACGTGCGGCCCGCACGTAGTACAGCCCTTCGACCGCGCTCTGCTTGGCGAATGCCGCTTGCTCGGCGGTGGTGGCCTGCTCGATCTGCGACGCGGCGGCGTTGTAGCGCTCGGACGCGTCGGCCAGGGCCTGGCGCGAGGCGTCGTCCGTGCCGGTTAAGTTGAACACCTGGCCGCCGAGCATCTCGATGACGCGCCGGGCATCGGCTTTCGCGTTGGCGAGGGCGGCGGCCTTGTTGGCCTTGCCCTGCCTGCTGAACAGAAACAACCCGATGGCCGCGATGACGATCAGGATGAGCACGAACTCCATGCAGGCAGCTTACCGATGACCACCGTCAACTAGATATGGACATAACTGTCCATATCTAGTACCGTGGCCGTCATGAACCTGACATTCCACGTTTTCGACACCGAACGCGGTGTGCTGTCGACCGCACCGGGAATCGTCACCAGCTACCCGGGTGGCGACACCGCGGTCCGTGAGCTGGAACCGCTCGGTGCGGGATTCTGCCCCGTCGCATGGAACCGTTGCGGTGCCATCGATTACGCCGCAGTCGGGCAGTGGGCGGCATTTCACCGGAACCAATCGCCCGCCGCGGCCGACCCGGTACTGGTGGCGCCGTACCTCCCGTCGGCCCGTGGTGATCATGACGCGACCGACGATGCGCGCGTCGCCGCCCGGCTCACCGCCGCCACCGGCGTCGCGCAGATCGTGACGGTCGACCCGCACTCGCCGGTCTGGGTCGACGAGGCCCGGCGTGGGGGACTGGCCGTCAGCGTCATCGAGGCCGTGGACCTCGTCGGGTGCGGCGGCGCCGACCAGCCGGGCTGGGTGGGCGTCGTCGCACCCGACAAGGGAGCCCGTGACCGTGCCGGGCGCGTGGCATCCCGGCTCGGCGTGCCGCTGTATATCGCTGGAAAGCAACGGAATCCGGCCAACGGCAAGCTGTCGGGATTCGTCGCTCCGGGCGGGCTGCCGGACGCCGGCCGGCTGCTCGTGATCGACGATATCTGCGACGGCGGCGGCACCTTCGCCGGTTTGGCCGATGCCATCTGCGGGAGCAAGCCCCAACTGGCGCTGCACCTGTGGGTCAGCCACGGCTGCTTCACCGGACGCTGGCGGGACAACCTCGCCGGCTACGCCTCGGTCACCAGTACCGACTCGCGCGCCACCCCCGACGGCGTACACGTCCAACCGCTGGAACCGTTCATCGTCCGCACCCTGGCCACTCTGATCTGACAAGGACTTACCCCATGACCATCGAAGCAACCACCACGTACCGACCGGAAACCGTTGCGGCCCTGGATGTCCTGATGGATACCGATGCCTACAAGCTGGACCACCGCCGCCAGTACCCGGCGGGCACGGAATACGTCTACTCCAACCTGACGGCCCGGAGCAGCCGCATCCCGGGGGTGTCCTGGACCGCGTTCTTCGGTCTGCAGGCCTACCTGCGGGATTTGGACCAGAAGTGGGGCGTCTTCTTCGCCGCTGACGTCGACGAGGTGTGCCGCGCCTATGTGGACCGCGTCACCCAGGTGCTGGGGCCCAATGATGTTGGTGCCGAACACATCCGGCAACTGCACGCCTACGGGCGGTTGCCGCTGCGGGTGCGGGCGTTGCCGGAGGGCAGCATCGTCCCGGTCGGCATCCCGTACCTGACCGTCGAGAACACCGCACCCGAGTTCTTCTGGCTGACCAACTACATCGAGACCGAGATGTCGGCCGCGCTGTGGCAGCCCATCACATCGGCCACCACCGCCTGGCGCAACCGGACGCTGCTGGACGCCCGCGCGCAGGACAGCGGCGCCGACCCGGCCGCGGTGGACTGGCAGGGGCACGACTTCTCCTTCCGCGGCATGGCCGGCAGCGCGGCCGCCGCTGCGTCAGGGGCCGGGCACTTGGTGGCGTTCACCGGCACCGACTGCCTGCCCGCGCTGGGCTGGGTCGAGCGGAACTACCCGGGCTCACCGGCGGGCACGGTGATCGGCGGCAGCGTGCCGGCGACCGAACACAGCGTCATGTGCGCCGGCACCCAGGACGACGAGGTCGCGACGTTCGCCCGGCTGCTGGACCTGTATCCCACCGGGATCGTGTCGATCGTCAGCGATACCTGGGACCTGTGGCACGTGTGCACCGCCATCCTGCCGACACTGAAGGACACGGTTACCGCACGCGACGGCAAAGTGGTGATCCGCCCGGACAGCGGTGACCCCGAACGCATCCTGTGCGGCGACCCGGACGCCCCGGCCGGGAGCCCCGCGAACAAAGGCGTGGTGAACCTGCTGTGGGAGGTCTTCGGCGGCACCGTGAACGCTGCCGGCTATCGAGAGCTGGACCCGCACATCGGCGTCATCTACGGCGACTCGATCACCCACGACCGGGCCGACGCGATCACCGCCAATCTGATGACACAGGGCTTCGTGTCCACCACGCCGGTACTGGGATTCGGTTCCTACACATACCAATACGTCACGCGTGACACGTTCTCGATCGCGATGAAGGCGACCTGGGTGCAGGTGGAGGGCCGTGGCCGCGACATCGCCAAGGCGCCCGTCACCGACCCGGGCAAGCGCAGCGCGCGGGGACGGTTGGCCGTCGTCCGCGACGAGCGCGGCCAGTTGACCCTGGTGCAGGGCGCGGCCGGCACCGTCGAGGCCACGGACGCCATGCGGACGGTGTTCGACGACGGCGTCATCGTCAACCCCGTGTCCTTCGCCGAGGTGCGCGCTACCGTGCGACGTGATTGGGCGGCATACGCCGCCGGCGAGGAGGACGCCAATAATGGCTGAGTCGCTGGCCACCTGGCTGAGCGTCGACGTCTTCGCGGTGAGCCCCGGCGCTGACCCCGGACTCATCCTGGCGCGCAGGCAACGCGCGCCGCACCAAGGGGACTGGGCGTTGCCGGGCGTCGTGCTCGACGCCGCCAACGGCGAGACCGTTGCGGCGGCGGCACACCGGGCGCTGCGCGACCGGGCCGGCGCCGAACCCGTCGAAGGACCGCCGACCGTGGCACTCGTGGTGTCCGACCCGAAGCGCGACGAGCGCGGTCACACCGTGTCGCTGGTGAATGTGATGCGGGCCGAACCCGGCGACGCCACCCTGGTGGTCCGCGCCGGAGAACCCGTGCCGGAGTTGCCATTCGGGCACAACGCGATGGTCAGGGAGACCGCCGCGACCGTGTCGCAACGGCTGTTGTCGGACCCCGCGACGGTCGCGGCGATGTTCGGCGCCGGGTGCACGGCCATCGAGGTCTGTGCGCTGACCGACCTGCTGTTCCAGCTCTCGGAACGCACGGGGGCCGAACCCATCCCGCTGGCCGCGATGCGCCGACGGCTGGAACGGTCGCCTCTCTTCATCGCGGACGGCAGTCGGCCCGCGCATACCAGGCCGGTGACGGTGTTCCAGGTGGCGACTCGGTAGCCGCCGCAGTGTCGATACCGGCAAATCGCGCATAAGCGATGTGACGCGGCATTGCGCCTGCGTTACGTTCCCGTGAAGATGCCTGTGAGCTGGGTAAATGCTGTCAGCTCGAATCGCGACCTGCGGGTTTACGAGATACGCTCCCGGCACCTTGCTGGGAGGAGAACAACTGATGGCAAACGCAGAGACCGAACTGATGGCAGAACCGGAAACCGAGACGGCACCGACGCGATGGTTCCAGTCCGACGGTGGCAAGGTACTGATCATCGGGACCGGTTCTGTCGTCATCGTGTTGATCCTGCTGGCAATTGGAGCCCTTGCCGGGTTCGAAATCCCGCCACCCGCACCGGATCAACCGGCCGCCCCGACCAGCACCGCCACTTCGGCGCCTGCCGCCACGTCGCCGGCCCCGGCAACGGTCGCGCCGGCTCCCGTCACCGCACCGGCGCCGACCGTCACCGTGAGCCCGCAGCCCGCGCCCCCCACCGGCCCGTCGACGATGACCACTCAGGCTCCGACGACCTATACGCCGCCGCCCACCAAGCAGTACACGCCGCTGGCCGGCCAGGCGGGCACGACGCCGACCGCGACCGCGAGTTCGACGGCCGCTGCCCCCGCCAATCCGCCGCAAATGAACGTCGTTCGCACGACGAACGGCGTAGCCCGCCCGATTCCGGGCAACAGCTAGGCGACCGGGACGGCCCGCGTGCGCACGTGAGGCCCCACAGTCGTTATTGTCGGTGCGGTGTCACAGCAATTTCCCAGCTCCACCGTGTCCCCGTCGTGGCAGAAGCGTTTTGATTTCTTCAACGCCTACGGCCTGCCGAACTCGACGCCGGAGTCCAGGGCGGCCTACCGGGCGCTGTCCTTCATGGACCGGCTGAAGCTCACCTCGAACATCCTGGCTTTCCTGTTCGGCCCCATCTACTTCTTCGTCAAGGGCATGTGGCGCAAGGGCCTGACGCTGCTCGGAATCTTCTTCGCGGTCGAGGTGGTGCTCGTCTTGCTCGATGTGCCGGACAGCCTCGTTCGTGGCATCGGGTTCGGGCTGGCTGCGATCGCGATGACGACGGCGAACTACGCGTACTACCTGCACGTGGTTCGGGGGAGCCAGTCCTGGAACCTGTTCGAGGGGCACGGCAGGCAGCGCTAGCTGCCGTCGAGTTGCATCCGCTTGAGGTGCCGGGGGCTGAGCGCGGTCAGCCGGACGTCGCCGCCGTAGATCGCCAGGACCCGCGGGTCCATCACCCGACGCCACAGCATCGGCACAAGGGTGAGGACAAGCATCGCGGTGTAGTTGCTGGGCAGCTGCGGCGCATCCTCGGTGTGCCGGATGCCCTGGTATCGATGCGACGGGTCGGTGTGATGGTCCGAATGCCGCTGCAGGTGCAGCAGGAAGACGTTCATGATCACCGTGTTGCTGTTCCAGCTGTGCTCGGCACGGAGGCGCTCGTAGCGGCCCGACGGCAGCTTCTGCCGGCGCAGGCCGTAGTGCGACAGGTAGTTCATTCCCTCCAGCAAGAAGATGCCGATGAGTGCCTGGCCGAACAGCCACGGCACGACCACCGGACGGAACCACAGCGCCAGGCCGGCGAACAGGATCGCACTCAACAGCCAGGCGTTGAGGACGTCATTGCGCAGGCTCCAGCGTGAATGTCCTTGGCGGCGAAGGCGTTTGGTTTCCAGGCGCCAGGCCGAGCGGGTACTGCCGACCACCGACCGGACGACGAAGGCATACACGTTCTCGCCGAAGCGGGCGCTGGCCGGATCCTCAGGCGTCGCGACGCGGACATGGTGCCCGCGGTTGTGCTCGACGTAGAACTGCCCGTACCAACTCTGCGCGAGAGCCAGCTTGCTGAGCCACCGTTCGGCGCGTTCACGCCGGTGCCCCAGTTCATGGGCTGCGTTGTTGGCGATGCCACCGGACAGCCCCACCGCGACCATCAATGCGATCTTGTCGCTGAACGTCAGCGTGACCCAGCCGCCGCCGGCCCACACCCAGCAGCCGAATACCAGCGCGAGGTACTGCGTGGGCAGGAACATGTGCGTGGCGAAGCGGTAGAACTTGTCCTGCTGCAACTGGGCCAGGATGCGGTCGGGTGCGCGATCGGGCTTCTCACGCCCGAACAGATGGTCGGCGGTCGGCCCGGCGACCAGAATCAGCACGAGAGCGGTCCACCAGAAGATGTGCAGACCCGTCGACCACACCAGCAGCCAGGACAGCGTCACTGCGCCAGGGGCGGACGGGACCAGTAACCATAGGTATCGCTTGGGGTCGCGCCACGTGCTCTCAGCAACCCCGGAATCCACGTCGAACGACTGCCGTTTTCGGCGGTCGAATCGAGTGAGCGACGTGGTCATCGTGCTTTTATACAGCCATCGGCATTAGCTATCGACTCGGATGGCAAAAATATTTGCCATCGTGTCTTGATTAACGTTGCCGAGGGCCTTTAGCTGCGACTACATGCGGGGGTCTAAAAGCGTTCGGCATTGCGGCAATTTGCACAACATTGCCAGGAAATTCACAGAATCGAGTAAGTGAACGCCGCTCTCGGCGCAATCAATTCGCCGCGCGGTCGATATTTCTTCGGAGTCATCCAGGCAAAGCTGTTCGGCGACAGAAATGTCGTTCCGCGGGGCTGGCTGGGCGCGGGGTCGTGGACTGCCGGTGCGGCGGTTTCGGCGCGACGCGATTTCGGACTGTGCACACCATGGAAAACGAGGCCGAAAACAAAAGGACCGGCCTGGTCAGGCCGGTCCTGTGGAGCGGGCGACGGGAATCGAACCCGCGTAGCTAGTTTGGAAGACTAGGGCTCTACCATTGAGCTACGCCCGCGTGCACTGCTGCGATCACAGTACCGGCAGACAGTACCGGGACGGCGGCCGCCAATCCAATTGATGGTGTCGTGTGTCTAGGACGTAGTATCTCGACCGCGGTAATGCGACCGCGACGAGGCACGGGGTGTAGCGCAGCTTGGTAGCGCATCCGCTTTGGGAGCGGAAGGCCGCAGGTTCAAATCCTGTCACCCCGACCACCAACTGATGGCAAGTACAAAACACAAGGAGTAACGCTGTGAAGAGCACCGTGGAGCAGTTGAGCCCCACCCGGGTTCGCATCAACGTGGAGGTGCCCTTCACCGAGCTTCAACCCGAGTTCGACCAGGCCTACAAGGAGCTGGCCAAGCAGGTCCGCCTGCCCGGCTTCCGTCCCGGCAAGGCGCCGGCCAAGCTGCTCGAGGCCCGCGTCGGCCGCGGCGCGGTGCTGGAGCAGGTCGTCAACAGCGCCATTCCGACCAAGTACGGCGAGGCTGTCACCACGCAGGACGTCAAGCCGCTGGGTCAGCCGGAAATCGACATCACCAAGCTCGAGGACAACGACGAGCTCGTCTTCACCGCTGAGGTCGACGTGCGTCCGGAGATCACCCTCCCGGACCTGAAGGCCATCAAGATCACCGTCGACCCCATCGCCATCAACGACGACGAGGTCGACGCCGAGCTGCAGAACCTGCGCGCCCGCTTCGGCACTCTGACCGGTGTCGAGCGCGCCGCCGCCGACGGCGACTTCGTCTCGATCGACCTGTCGGCCACCGTCGACGGCGAGGACGTGCCGGAGGCCAAGACCGAGGGTCTGTCGCACCAGATCGGTTCCGGTCAGCTGATCGAGGGCCTCGACGAGGCCATCATCGGCCTGAAGGCCGGCGAGTCCAAGGAGTTCCCGACCACCCTGGCCGCCGGTGAGCACGCCGGCAAGGAGGCCCAGGTCTCCGTCACCGTCAAGTCGGTCAAGGAGCGCGAGCTGCCGGAGCCGGACGACGACTTCGCCCAGCTGGCCAGCGAGTTCGATACCATCGCCGAGCTCAAGGAGAGCCTGGTCACCCAGGTTCGCCGGGTGAAGCAGATCGGTCAGGCCGAGCAGATTCGCGACAAGGCCGTCGAGACCCTGTTGGAGCAGATCGAGGTGCCGCTGCCCGAGGCCATCGTGCAGGCGACTGTCGACGAAACCGTCCACAACGCCGTCCACGGACTGGACCACGACGAGGCCAAGTTTGAGGAGCAGCTCAAGGAGCAGGGCAGCAGCCGCGAAGAGTTCGACGCCGACGCGCGGACCAACGCGGAGAAGGCCGTCAAGACCCAGCTGCTGATGGATGCCATCGCCGACGAGCTTGACGTCAAGGTCGGCCAGGGTGACCTCATGGAGCGCATCGCGCTGATGGCCCGCCAGTACGGCATCGAGCCGCAGCAGCTGATCCAGATCCTGCAGCAGAACAACCAGCTGCCGTCCATGTTCGCCGACATCCGCCGCGGCATGACCATCGCCGCCGTGGTCAATGGGGCGACCGTCACCGATACCGACGGCAACGCGGTCGACACCGCGGAGTTCTTCGGCCCCGCCGGCGGCGACGCTGAGGCTGCCGATGAGGCCGAGGCCGAGGCTCCGGCCGCCGACGAGGCTCCGGCCGAGGAAGCCGAGGGCGAGAAGCCCGCCAAGGCCAAGAAGGCCAAGGCAGAGGCCAAGGCCGACGACGAGAAGCCGGCCAAGGAGAAGAAGGCCAAGAAGGCCGCCAAGGAATCGAAGGACGAGGACTGAGTCCCCAAGTCTGATCGTGGTACGGGTGCCGCAGGTGTCTTCAGTGATGCCTGCGGCACCGTCCGCTCTACGGCGACTGTGACGCTGTGAGCGAACTAGACCGCGTCGGGGACTCGCGGCCGTCGGCCGTTGGTTAGTGTCGTGTGAACGAACTCGAGAAAGCAGGTATCCAGTCGTGACTGACATGCGTTCAAGCGCACCGGGGCTCAACCTCACGGACTCGGTCTATGAGCGTTTGCTTGCCGAGCGCATCATCTTCCTGGGCTCGCAGGTCGACGACGACATCGCCAACCGGCTGTGCGCCCAGATCCTGCTGCTGACGGCCGAAGACCCGTCCAAAGACATCCACATGTACATCAACTCGCCCGGTGGCTCGATCAGCGCCGGCATGGCGATCTTCGACACCATGGAGTTGTCGGAGTGCGACATCGCCACCTACGCGATGGGCATGGCGGCGTCGATGGGCGAGTTCCTGCTGGCCGCCGGCACCAAGGGCAAGCGCCATGCGCTGCCGCACGCCCGCGTCCTGATGCACCAGCCGCTCGGTGGCGTCACCGGTAGCGCGGCGGACATCGCCATTCAGGCCGAGCAGTTCCACGTCATCAAGAAGGAGATGTTCCGGCTCAACGCCCAATTCACGGGCAAGAGCATCGAGCAGATCGAGGCCGACTCGGACCGCGACCGCTGGTTCACCGCGCAGGAAGCGCTGGAATACGGCTTCGTCGACCACATCATCACCCGCGCAAACCTCAACGGCGGTAAGGGAGCCTCGAAGTGATCTCCAAGCACCTGAACCCGGCGCTCGCCCCGCAGGCGCGCTACATCCTGCCGCAGTTCACCGAGCGGACGCACACCGGCGAGCGCATCGTCGACCCCTACGCCAAGCTGTTCGACGAGCGCATCATCTTCCTGGGCGCCCAGGTGGACGACGTGTCGGCCAACGACGTGATGGCTCAGCTGCTGGTGCTCGAGTCGCAGGACCCCGATCGCGACATCACCATGTACATCAACTCGCCGGGTGGCTCGTTCACCTCGCTGATGGCGATCTACGACACCATGCAGTATGTGCGGGCCGACATCCAGACGGTGTGCCTCGGTCAGGCCGCGTCGGCTGCCGCGGTGCTGCTGGCCGCCGGTTCGCCGGGCAAGCGCCTGGCGCTGCCGAACGCCCGTGTGCTGATCCACCAGCCGTCGCTCGGTGGCGTCATCCAGGGTCAGTTCTCCGACCTGGAGATCCAGGCCGCCGAGATCGAGCGCATGCGCACCCTCATGGAGGAGACGCTCGCACGTCACACCGGCCGGACTGCCGAGCAGGTCCGCAAGGACACCGACCGCGACAAGATCCTCACCGCGGCCGAAGCCAAGGAGTACGGGATCATCGACACGGTCCTCGAGTACCGGAAGCTCTCGGCCCAGAAGGCCTGAGTCTCCGACGCCCAGCGGCCGCCAGCCTGTTCAGGTTGGCGGCCGCTGGCGTTTGTGCAGCCCCACTGCGGTGTGGCGCTGCGAAACGCTGAAGGCGTTCGCGGAACTGGCAATAGCCCGCATGGGCCGATAGCGCCGGATACCCTCGGCCCATGCGGCCGACCGGAATCGATTTCGGTGTGCTCGGCACGCTGCGGATGGCCGTCGATGACCATGACGTGCCGCTGGGCGCACCCAAGCAGCGAGCTGTCTTCGCGATGCTGTTGCTGGGTCGCGGCCGCCCGGTGTCCGTGGACGCGTTGATCGGCGCGGTGTGGGAGCAGTCGCCTGCCGCGGCTGCCCGCACCGCATTGCACTCCTACGTCTCCAATCTCCGAAAGATCCTGGCGGAGTGCGGAATGCCGCGGGAGACGCTGGCCGCCGCACCGCCCGGCTATCGACTCGATGTGCCGGAGGAGGTAACGGACCTCGGGCGCTTCGAGAAGGAAAAGGTCGCCGGTGTGCGGGCGGCCGCCGAGCGGCAGTTCACAACGGCAGCGGTGCGCCTCTCGGCCGCCCTGGCCGAATGGCGTGGCCCGGTCCTCGGTGATCTGGCCGACTTCGCCTTCGTTGACGCGGTCGCCGCCGCACTGGTCGACGACCGGATTGCGGTGGAGACGGCCCGCGCTGAGGCTGAAATCGCTTGTGGTCACGCCGCTCTGGTGATCGGACCGCTGGAATCGCTGGTCGCTGAACATCCCTACCGCGAACCGCTGTGGGTACAGTTGATCACCGCCTACTACAGCTGCCAGAGACAGGCGGACGCGCTCGACGCGTTCCAGCGCGTGAAGTCGATCCTGGCCGACGACCTCGGTATCGATCCCGGCCAGGCGATAAGCGCTCTGCACCAACGGATTCTGCGTCAGGAACCGCTCGACGTGCAGGGGACAGCGCAGGCGACGGCGGTGCACACCATCGGCCGGCTCAGGCCGAGCACCACCCGATCGACCTCATCGAAGGCCGGGCTGCGCGATACGACCGGGCGGTGGTTTGCCCTGCGCGCGATGGCCACCCGCATCGGGCGCCTGGCCGACAACGACATCGTGCTCGACGCGGCGGACGTCAGCCGCCACCACGCCGTCATCGTCGATGCGGGTACCGGCCCTGTCATGGTGGATCTGCGTTCCGCCAACGGCGTGTACGTGCAGGGCACCCGAATCGAGGCCAATACCAATCTGTTCGATGGCGATCGCATCCGCATCGGCTCCCATGAGTTCACCGTCGAACTCGGGTAGGGCTATCCCAAGGATCCGCCAAGCGCGTCGGCGAACCATCGGTGCATGAAGATTTCGGTCCTTGTCGCGGCCGCCGCAGTGACGTTCCTGAGCCTGGCGCCGACTGCGTCCGCGCAGCGGTCGTGTGCTGCCTTGGGCGGGACGGCGGACGCCACCGGCATCTGCCGGATCCACGAGATCGGGGCCGGGTATGAACGGACGGCGGCCTTCCCGGTCGACTACCCCGATCAACAGGCTGTCGCGGACTATTTGGCCGTGGATCGTGACGGGTTCGTCGGCTGGGTGGACAAGTTCGGCCGCGGCCGGGGGTACGAGGAGACCGTGACGCCGACGGTGTACCGCTCGGCGCGGACCCAGACCCTGGTACTCAAGATCGTGGACCCGACGGGCTTCGCCCATGAAGGACACCCCGACATCCGGTTCCGGACGTTCACCTATGGCGCGGACGGGCCCATCACCATCGACACGTTGTTCGGCCCGGGTGCTGATCCGGTGGCGATCCTGACGCCGGTGGTGCAACGCACGCTGAAGGGGTTCGATGCGGCACTCATCGAACCGGACCGCACCTCGTACCGGAACTTCGCGCTCACCGACGAGACCGTCACGTTCTTCTTCGGCGAGAGTCACCTCGTCGGCAACGGTGGCCCGCTCACGGTGGCGGTGCCGGTGGGGGACCTGGGTGGTCGGCTGCTGGGTTAGGCGCGACGGTCCTGCGCTTGCGCCGGCCGCGAAACTTGTCGGCGGCTTCGATGTGCACACGGTAGGGTTGCAGACAGGTGAACAGCCCTGATCACAGGCCTGCCGAGCGGGCGCCAACCGGCGCCCGGAAGACACGCCAGAATCACGGTCAGCGCGCCGACGGGTGGCAAGCCACCGATCGGGCTATGTTCTCCTGCACACGGATAAATACCACTAGAGCGATTCGCCCCTTTCGGTCGCATCGCAACGGAGCGAACGGGTAGCGTCGGGATCACACCCGAAATAACCCATTATCTGGTGTAACGACTGACGGCGACCGGAGAAAGTAGGGCCTCACCCCATGGCGCGCATCGGAGACGGCGGTGACCTGCTGAAGTGCTCGTTCTGTGGAAAGAGCCAGAAGCAGGTCAAGAAGCTAATAGCTGGACCTGGCGTCTACATCTGCGACGAGTGCATCGACCTCTGCAACGAGATCATCGAGGAGGAGCTGGCCGACGCTGACGACGTCAAGCTCGACGAGCTGCCCAAGCCTCAGGAGATTCGGGATTTCCTCGAGGGCTACGTCATCGGCCAGGACAACGCCAAGAAGACGCTGGCGGTCGCTGTCTACAACCACTACAAGCGCATCCAGGCGCAGGAGAAGTCGCGCGACTCCCGGTCCGAACCGGTCGAGCTCGCCAAGTCCAACATCCTGATGCTCGGGCCCACCGGTTGCGGCAAGACCTACCTGGCGCAGACCCTGGCCAAGATGCTCAACGTGCCGTTCGCCATCGCCGATGCGACCGCGCTGACCGAGGCCGGCTACGTCGGCGAGGACGTCGAGAACATCCTGCTGAAGCTGATCCAGGCCGCCGACTACGACGTCAAGCGCGCCGAGACCGGCATCATCTACATCGACGAGGTCGACAAGATCGCCCGCAAGAGCGAGAACCCGTCGATCACCCGCGACGTGTCCGGTGAGGGCGTGCAGCAGGCGCTGCTGAAGATCCTCGAGGGCACGCAGGCGTCGGTGCCGCCGCAGGGCGGGCGCAAGCACCCGCACCAGGAGTTCATCCAGATCGACACCACCAACGTGCTGTTCATCGTTGCCGGTGCGTTCGCCGGGCTGGAGAAGATCGTGTCCGACCGTGTCGGCAAGCGCGGTCTGGGCTTCGGCGCCGAGGTGCACTCCAAGGCCGAGATCGACACCCAGGACCACTTCGCCGAGGTGCTGCCCGAGGACCTGATCAAGTTCGGTTTGATCCCCGAGTTCATCGGTCGTCTCCCGGTCGTGGCGTCGGTGACCAACCTGGACAAGGAATCGCTGGTGTCGATCCTGTCCACGCCGAAGAACGCACTCGTCAAGCAGTACGTGCGGCTGTTCGAGATGGACGGGGTGGAGCTGGAGTTCACCGAGGAGGCCCTCGACGCCATCGCCGACCAGGCCATCCACCGGGGCACCGGTGCCCGTGGCCTGCGCGCCATCATGGAAGAGGTGCTGCAGCCGGTGATGTTCGACATCCCGAGCCGCGACGACGTCGCCAAGGTGGTCGTCACCAAGGAGACCGTCCAGGACAACGTGCTGCCGACCATCGTGCCGCGTAAGGCAGCGCGGTCCGAGCGTCGCGACAAGAGCGCTTAGTTTTGCCAGTAGAAAAGCCCCCGCCACGGCGGGGGCTTTTCCTATTGGTACCGGTCGGGCGGCCTACTTGAGCACGCGATCCGGGCGGGTATAGACGTTCATCGACTCGTCGCGCAGGAACGCCACGAGCGTGAGCCCCGCCTGGCTGGCCAAATCGACCGCCAATGAGGACGGCGCTGACACCGCTGCAAGCACGGGAATGCCGGCCATGACGGCTTTCTGCGTCAGTTCGAACGACGCCCGGCCGCTGACCAGCAGGACGGTACCGGTCAGTGGAATGCGGCCCTGTTCGAGCGCCCACCCGATCACCTTGTCCACCGCGTTGTGCCGGCCGATGTCCTCGCGGGCGACGAACATCTCCCCCTCGGCGCTGAAGAGCGCGGCGGCGTGCAAGCCACCGGTGCTGTTGAACACCTTCTGCGCTTGGCGCAGCCGCTGTGGCATCGCCGAGAGCACGTCGGAGGTGACGCTGGTCGGGTCGTCTCCGGGGGAGTAGTGGCTTACGGTCCGGACCGCGTCGATGGACGCCTTGCCGCACACGCCGCACGACGAGGTGGTGTAGAAGTTGCGCGTCACGTCGACCGACGGCGGCGGGACGTGCGGTGCCAACGTCACGTCGAGCACGTTGTAGGTGTTGGCGCCGTCTTCCGGCGGGCTGGAGCGAAGCGACTCGGGATTGGGATAAGTGGCGCCCCGGCAGTATGCGACGCGGGCGATGTCGTCACGGCGCGCGATCACGCCCTCGGTGAGCAGAAACCCTTGGGCCAGTTCCACATCCGAACCCGGCGTCCGCATCGTCACGGTGAGCGGGGAGCCGTTGACCCGGATTTCCAGGGGTTCCTCGACTGCCAGGGTTTCCGGACGGGACACCGCGCCGCCCGCGGTGACGTGTTCGGCCCGGCGCCGTGCGGTTACGCGTCCCATGGCTGGTCAGATCCCCCGCTCGCTGCGCTCGACCCCCGGGGCAAGCTTGATCACCACTGCCTTGGATACCGGGGTATTGGACTTTCGGGCGGTGTGGTCCAGTGGGATCAACGGATTGGTCTCCGGGTAGTAGGCCGCGGCATTACCGACAGGCGTCGAATAGGGCACCACCAGAAAGTCTTTCGCGCGGCGCTCTTGGCCGTCGAATTCGGACACCAGGTCGACACGGCTGCCGTCTTGCAGACCCAACGCAGCGATGTCGGCCGGGTTGACGAACACCACCCGCCGGCCGCCCTTGACGCCGCGGTAGCGGTCGTCCAGGCCGTAGATGGTGGTGTTGTACTGGTCGTGGCTGCGCAGCGTCTGGAGCACCAGCCGGCCTTCGGGTACCGGCACCCATTCGACAGGTTCGGCCGAGAAGTTGGCTTTGCCTGTGTGCGTGGGGAATTCGCGAGAATCCCGGGGTGGGTGCGGCAGTTGGAAGCCGTCAGGTTGGCGGACTCGGGTGTTGTAGTCGGTACATCCGGGGACGACGTCGGCGATGGCGTCACGGATGCCGTCGTAGTCGGCGTTGAAGGATTCCCAGGGCACGGGGTGGTCGGGGCCCAGCAGCGTGCGGCCCAGTTGGCAGACGATGGCGACCTCGCTGCGCACGCAGTCGCTGGGCGGGGTCAGCCCGCCGCGTGACAGGTGCACCATCGACATCGAATCCTCCACCGACACCAGCTGCTTGCCGCCGGCCTGGAAATCCTTGTCGGTGCGGCCGAGCGTTGGCAGGATCAGCGCGGTGCGGCCGTGCACCAGATGACTTCGGTTGAGTTTCGTCGAAATCTGCACCGTCAGCGCGCAATTGCGCATCGCCGCGGCGGTCACGTCGGTGTCGGGGGTGGCGGAGACGAAGTTGCCGCCCATCCCGACGAACACTTTGGCGTGTCCGTCGCGCATGGCGCGGATCGCGTCCACGGTGTCATGGCCGTGCTTGCGCGGGGATGTGATCCCGAAGCGGGCGTCGAGGGCGGCCAGGAACTCTTCGGGCATCTTCTCCCAGATGCCCATGGTCCGGTCGCCCTGGACGTTGGAGTGTCCGCGCACGGGACACACTCCCGCTCCGGGTTTTCCGATCATGCCGCGCATGAGCAGGAGGTTGGTGGCCTCGCCGATGGTGGCCACCGCGTGGGTGTGCTGGGTCAGGCCCATGGCCCAGCAGATGATGGTGCGCTCGGACCGGATCAGCGCGTCGGCGACCCGGTGCAGCTGTTCACGGCTGATCCCGCTGGCCTCGGTGACGGTGTCCAGGTCGATTGTGCGGGTGCGGGTTTCGTATTCCTCGAAGCCGGCGCAGTGTGCCGCGATGAAGTCGCCGTCGATTATGCGCCCGGACGGTGCAGCATCCTGGGCTTCCAGCAGCAGCCGGCCCAGCCCGGCGAACAAGGCCATGTCGCCACCGATGCGGATCTGCACGAACTCGTCGGCGATGGGCACCCCGTGGCCGACGACGCCGTGCACTTTCTGTGGATCCTTGAATCGCATCAGCCCGGCCTCGGGGAGCGGGTTGATGGCGATGATCCTGGCGCCGCCCGCTTTGGCCTTCTCCAGCACCGACAGCATGCGGGGATGGTTGGTGCCCGGGTTCTGTCCGGCGATGACGATGCAGTCGGCGTGGATGACGTCATCGACGGTGACCGAACCCTTGCCGATGCCGATCGATTCGACGAGGGCGGTGCCTGACGACTCGTGGCACATATTCGAGCAGTCCGGCAGGTTGTTGGTGCCGTAACTGCGCGCGAGCAATTGGTACAGGAATGCGGCCTCGTTGCTGGTGCGGCCGGAGGTGTAGAACAACGCCTCGTCGGGGCTGCTGAGGGCCGTCAATTCCCAGGCGATCAACGCGTAGGCGTCGTCCCAGTCGATCGGGCGGTAGTGGGTGTCCCCGGGTGCCAGCACCATGGGGTGGGTGAGCCGGCCTTGCTGGGACAACCAGTACTCGGGCCGGTCGGCGAGGTCGGCCACCGAATGCCGGGCGAAGAATTCCGGGGTGACGCGGCGCAGCGTGGCTTCCTCGGCCACGGCCTTGGCGCCGTTTTCGCAGAACTCGGCGAGCTTGCGGCCGCCGTGTTCCTCCGGCCAGGCGCAGCCCGGGCAGTCGAACCCGTGCCGCTGGTTGATCCTGCTGAGCGTCTCCGCGGTGCGCAGCGGCCCCATCTGCCGAAGTCCGCGCTGCATGCTGACCATCACGGCCGTTACGCCGGCGGCTTCGTGTTCGGCGTTGGTGACCTTTACGGCGTGTTCGTCGTAGGTGGCGTCAACATCGTGGCCGTCTCTGACCCTGGTCATCTTGCCAATCTAATCCCCGTAATCGGTGATCCCGGGGTGGAAGCGGGGCGGGAGCCATCGGCATTTCAGATGCCGTGATAGGCGGCGCCTATCGCCGGTGCTACGGCGCCCGCCACCCCGGGTATCGCCGGCAGACGGCCGCGGCCCCCGAGGACCTAAGCCTCTAGCTGAATATACGGGAGGGGGTATTGTTCAAAGTGATGTGAGCAATACCCCCACCCGTATTCATCGGGATTGGAATAAGATACCCCCGGGGGTAATTGATATACCCGTAGGGGTATAGCTCAGAGTGGTGCTACCCAACGAGGAGAAAGAAGCCGGAGATGATCCTGCAGCAGTACTACCTGGATTGCCTGTCGCACGCGTCCTACCTGATCGGTGACGAAACCACCGGACGCGCAGTCGTCGTGGACCCGCAGCGCGACGTGGCCGGATATGTCGCTGATGCCAAAGAGCTTGGGCTCACCATCGAACTGGTCATCGAGACCCACTTTCACGCGGACTTCCTCTCCGGGCACCTGGAGCTGGCGAAGGCCACCGGGGCCAAGATCGTCTACTCGTCGGTCGCCGAGACCGAGTTCGAGTCGATGGGTGTCGCCGACGGTGAGCGGTACTCGCTGGGCGACGTGACGCTGGAGTTCCGGCATACCCCCGGGCACACCCCCGAATCGATGAGCGTGGTGGTTTACGAGCACGCGGATGACCAGACGCCCTACGGCGTCATGACCGGCGACACGCTGTTCATCGGCGATGTGGGTCGTCCCGACCTGCTGGCCTCGATCGGCTTCAGCCGAGAGGAACTGGCGGACAAGCTCTATGAGTCACTGCACAACAAACTGATGACGCTGCCCGATGCGACTCGGGTGTACCCGGCACATGGCGCCGGGTCGGCGTGCGGCAAGAATCTGTCGACGGACCTGTGGTCGACGATCGGTGATCAAAAGGCGACGAACTACGCGCTGCGGGCCGCCGACAAGACCTCGTTCATGAATCTCGTCACGGAGGGGCAGCCGCCCGCGCCGGGCTATTTCGTGTACGACGCGATTCTCAACCGCAAGGACCGTGAGCTGCTGGACGAGACCAAGATGCCGGCGGCGATGACCTACGAGCAGGCCCGCGCGGCGATCGACGACGGCGCCGTCCTGGTGGACGGGCGCGGTCCCGAAGAATTCGCGCTGGGCCACCTGCGTGGTGCGGTCAACATCGGCTTGCAAGGTCGTTACGCCGAGTTCGCCGGCTCGGTTCTGCCGTCCGATGTCGACATCGTGCTGTTCACCGAACCAGGTGAAGAGCTCGAGGGCAAGAACCGGCTCGCCCGGATCGGCTTCGACCGGGTGATCGGCTACGTGGCCGAGCCGTACGGGGCACTGGTCGACCATCAGGGCGATGTCCAGGTGGCGTCGAGGCTGACCGCCAAAGCCTTTGGCGAAAGGGCCGCCGAGCTGCCGAACCTGCAGATCGTCGATGTCCGCAACCCCGGTGAGGTTGCGGCCGGGACCATCCCGAACGCCATCGGCATCCCGGTGGGGCAGTTGCCCACTCGGCTGGGTGAGCTGGACCCCGCCAAACCGACCGTCGTCTATTGCGCCGGTGGGTACCGCTCGTCCGTCGCAGCAAGCCTGTTGCGGCGGAACGGATTCAACGACGTGAGTGACATCTTGGGCGGTTATGGCGCCTGGGCAGAAGCCGTCGAGAACGCCTGAAGAAACGCCTGAAGATCGGAGATATCACAGATATGACCATCACTGCCAAGCATCAGATCGTGATCGTCGGCGGCGGAACCGCCGGCATCACGGTCGCGGCCCGGCTGCTGCGCAAGGGTTACACCGACGTCGCGGTCATCGAACCCTCGGACAAGCATTACTACCAACCGTTGTGGACTCTGGTCGGCGGCGGACAGGCGCAGGCCGCCGAGACCGAGCGCGCCGAATCCTCGGTGATGCCCAAGGGCGCGACGTGGATCAGGAACGCCGCGAGCGCTTTCGACCCCGACGCGAACACGGTGACCTGCGCCGACGGCGCCACCTACGAATACGACGCGCTCGTGGTCTGCCCGGGTATCCAACTCGATTGGGATCGCACCGAGGGGTTGGCCCAGACCCTGGGCCGGGACGGCGTTTCGTCGAACTACCGATTCGACCTCGCGCCGCGGACGTGGGATTTCATCCGAAACCTGCGGTCGGGTACCGCGGTCTTCACCGTCCCGTCCGGAGCCATCAAGTGTGCCGGAGCTCCACAGAAGATCGCCTATCTGGCTGCCGACTACTGGCGGTCGCAGGGTGTGCTCAAGGACATCGACGTCCACCTCGTCATGCCGGGCGCGCGGCCCTTCGGGATTCCGGCGATCGCGGACAGTCTCGACAAGGTGATCGCCGACTACGGCATCACCTTGCACACCAACTCCGAGGTGACCCTGGTCGACGCGGCGTCACACAAGGTCGGCGTCACCAGCGTCGGGGCGGGTGGGACCGACACCATGCTGCCCTACGACGTACTGCATGCCGTGCCGCGGCAGTCCGCACCGGACTGGATCAAACGCAGCGCGCTGTCGACGGGCGACGCTATGGGCTACGTCGACATCGACAAGCACACCATGCAGCACGTGCGGTATCCCAACGTCTTCGGTCTCGGCGACGCCGGTTCCTCGCCGAACTCGAAGACCGGCGCCGCCATCCGCAAGCAGGCCCCGGTGGTGGTCGAGAACATCGACTCCTTCCTGAAAGGCCGGCCGCTGCGGGCGTCGTACGACGGCTACTCGTCGTGCCCGATCGTCACGTCATCGCACGCGATGCTGCTCGCCGAATTCGACTACGAACTCAATCTGGAACCCTCGTTCCCGCTGCTCGACCCAACCATCCCACACCGGGCGTATTGGTACCTGAAGAAGTACGGGCTGCCGTTCATGTATTGGAATCTCATGCTGAAAGGCCTTGCCTAGCAACGTTGTTGCTCACCCACGAAAGGAAATCGCAATGACCACCAAGACTGTGACCGCCGCCGACTTCCAGGCGACCATCACCGAAAATCCCATTGTCCTCATCGATTTCTGGGCATCGTGGTGCGGCCCTTGCCGTGCCTTTGCTCCGGTTTTCGATCGGTCCGCGCAATCGCACCCCGACGTGGTGCACGCAAAAGTTGACACCGAAGCGCAGCAGCAGCTTGCCGCCGCTCTCGAAATCCAGGCGATCCCAACGATCATGGCATTCCGCGACGGCGTCCTCGTGTACCGCCAGCCCGGTGCGATGCCGGCTGCGGCCCTCGAGGATCTGATCACCCGGGTCAAGGAACTCGACATGGCCGACGTGCGGGCCCAAATCGCGGGCAAGACGCACTGACCGAAATGTCGTCGCGCGCCGTGCGCGACGACGCGACCCGCCGTTCCGCTCGAGGAGAGTGAAGTTCCGTGAATATCGTTCTCGCCCTTGGCTTGGGCGCCGTCATTGGCGTCCTGCTCGGCCTGCTCGGCGGAGGCGGGTCCATCCTGGCGGTGCCGGCGCTGGTCTATGTGCTGGGGCTGGGGATCGAGCAGGCAATTCCGTTGTCGCTGTTGGTCGTCGGCATCGCGTCGGCGGTCGGTGCGATGCCGAAGATTCGTGCCGGGCACGTCCAGTGGCGGTTGGCCGCCATCTTCTCGGCCGCCGGCATCCCGGCAACGTTCGTCGGTAGCGCCATCGGCCGCCACCTGCCTCAGCCCGCCCTCCTCGTCGGCTTCGCGGTGGTGATGGTGCTGGCCGGATTCCGGATGCTGCGGGACAACGGCGGCACCGGTACCGCCTGCAAAGTGGGCGATTCGGGAATCAACTGGCGCCGCTGTGCCTCCAGGTCGATTCCTGCGGGCTTCCTCGTCGGCGTGCTCACCGGACTCTTCGGTGTCGGTGGCGGCTTTCTCATCATTCCGGCGCTGGTGTTGATGCTCGGGGTGGAGATGCCCGTGGCGATCGGTACCTCGCTCCTCATCATCGTCGCGAACTCGGTGGCGGGTCTCCTTTCTCATCTGAGCGGCACCAGCATCGACTGGACCATCGCCGCGGCGTTCGTCGGCACGGCGATCGTCGGTTCGTTGATCGCCGGCCACCGGGGCACCCGGCTCGACACGCGGCGGCTGCAGCATTGGTTCGCCTATCTCGTCTTCGCCGTCGCCGCGTATGTCCTTGTCGACACCGTGGTCGCGATCTGGTAGCCGCCGCGAGTGCGTTGCCGTTAACACCCGGGCCGCCGGATGATGTCGCGAATCTTCACCGAACCGACATGTTGGCGCCCCATCGCGGGACGTGCACGGTTGCGCAGCATCTGGACAATGGCGGTATGGATACCGATACCGGTCGTGGTACGCCGGGTCGCCGCGCCTGGGCCGACCCGCTGGCGTTGGGGTTCCGGGCGCACCGGCAGCTGATGTTGCTCCGCCTGCGGTGGCACGGCCGCCGTATGGACACCCGTCCGGACGGCGAACCGGACTGACGCCCAATTGCTTGCGTCACCTGCGCTTTCCGCAGCGGCGCGAGGGGCGCCGGATGACGCCGGCGGCCATCTCCTAGCGCTGGTGCCGACGGCTACCGGCGAGTAACCGATTTCTTAGGAATACTCGGTCATCGGACGTGACCAATGCCACATAATTGATCGGTGTGAACACCTGTCAAGTCATGGACCTGCGCATTCATCGGGTCGCAACCCAGCCGTCATCGGCGCGTCTGGGTCAGCCCACCCTAAGAGAAGTGCAATAATCGGTACTAGCAGTGACATCAAAATTTTGGCGGCGCCGAGCTGGCGATCGTGAGCACGCCCTGCGGCGTCTCCGGGAACGGTGCGACGGACTGTCGAAACAGAGTGTGAAAGGCAGGCGTCGTGGGTCTTAACGACGGCGACAACGGCACCTCGCGGCAGAAGCTCGAGAAGGTCGTCATCCGCTTCGCTGGTGACTCCGGTGACGGTATGCAGCTGACCGGTGACCGGTTCACTTCGGAAGCCGCGCTCTTCGGCAATGATCTTGCGACGCAGCCGAACTACCCCGCCGAGATCCGCGCACCACAGGGCACGCTGCCCGGTGTGTCGTCGTTCCAGATCCAGATCGCGGATTACGACATCCTCACCGCCGGTGACCGCCCCGACGTGCTGGTCGCCATGAACCCGGCCGCGCTCAAGGCCAACGTCGCCGACCTGCCGCGCGGCGGCATGATCATCGCCAACTCCGATGAGTTCACCAAGCGCAACCTGGCCAAGGTCGGGTACGAGGAGAACCCGCTGGAGAACGACGAACTGTCCGAGTTCGTCGTCATCCCCGTCGCGATGACCACGCTGACCCTGGCCGCGGTCGAGGCCATCGGCGCGACCAAGAAGGACGGTCAGCGCGCCAAGAACATGTTCGGGCTCGGCCTGCTGTCCTGGATGTACGGCCGCGAGCTGGAGCACAGCGAGGCCTTCATCCGCGAAAAGTTCGCCCGCAAGCCCGAAATCGCCGAGGCCAACGTGCTGGCGCTCAAGGCCGGCTGGAACTACGGCGAGACCACCGAGGCCTTCGGCACCACCTACGAGGTGGCCCCGGCCAAGCTCAAGTCCGGTGAATACCGTCAGATCTCCGGCAACACGGCCATGGCGTACGGCATCGTCGCCGCCGGCCAGCTGGGTGACATCCAGGTGGTGCTCGGCACCTACCCGATCACGCCGGCCAGCGACATCCTGCACGAGCTGTCCAAGCACAAGAACTTCAATGTCCTGACCTTCCAGGCCGAGGACGAGATCGCCGGCATCGGCGCGGCCATCGGTGCCTCGTACGGCGGTGCGCTGGGCGTGACCAGCACCTCGGGTCCCGGCGTCTCGCTGAAGTCCGAGGCCATCGGCCTCGCGGTGATGACCGAGCTGCCGCTCATCGTCATCGACGTGCAGCGCGGTGGCCCGTCCACCGGTCTGCCGACCAAGACCGAGCAGGCCGACCTGCTGCAGGCGCTCTACGGCCGCAACGGCGAGTCGCCCGTCGCGGTGCTGGCGCCCGCCTCGCCGTCGGATTGCTTCGACATCGCGGTGGATGCGGCGCGGATCGCCATCACCTATCACACCCCGGTGATCATCCTGTCCGACGGCGCGATCGCCAACGGCTCCGAGCCGTGGCGCATCCCGGACATCGCCAGCTACCCGGCCATCCGGCACACCTTCGCCAAGGCCGGCGAGCCGTTCCAGCCGTACGCGCGCGATCCCGAGACGCTGGGTCGCCAGTTCGCCATCCCGGGCACTGCCGGCCTGGAGCACCGCATCGGTGGTCTGGAGGCAGCCAACGGCTCCGGCAACATCTCCTATGAGCCCAAGAACCACGACCTCATGGTCCGGTTGCGCCAGCTCAAGATCGACGGCATCAAGGTCCCCGACCTCGAGGTCGACGACCCGAGCGGCGAAGCCGAGTTGCTGATGCTCGGCTGGGGCAGCTCGTACGGTCCCATCGGTGAGGCCTGCCGCCGCGCCCGTCGCAACGGCGTCAAGGTCGCGCACGCCCAGCTGCGTCACCTCAACCCGTTCCCGGCCAACCTCGAAGAGGTCCTGCGCAAGTACGACAAGGTCGTCGTGCCCGAGATGAACCTCGGCCAGCTGGCGCTGCTGCTGCGCGGCAAGTACCTGGTCGACGTGCAGTCGGTGACCAAGGTGGAGGGCATGGCGTTCCTGGCCGACGAGGTCGAGGGCATCATCAGCGCGGCGCTGGACGGATCGCTGCGCGAAAAGGAAACTGACAAGGCCAAGTTCGCACGGTTGGCGGCCGCCACCGTGGAGACCGGTGTGGGAGCAAACGCATGACGGATCTGATCGGTGCTGATCTGGGACTGACCGAAGCCCTCGGCAAGAATGCCCTGGTTCCGACGACGGACCAGCCGCAGAAGGGCAAGGACTTCACCAGCGACCAGGAGGTGCGCTGGTGCCCGGGTTGCGGTGACTACGTCATCCTCAACACCATCCGTAACTTCCTGCCGGAGCTGGGCCTGCGCCGCGAGAACATCGCGTTCGTCAGCGGCATCGGCTGCTCCAGCCGGTTCCCGTACTACCTGGAGACTTACGGCTTCCACTCGATCCACGGTCGTGCCCCGACCATCGCGACCGGCCTGGCGCTGGCGCGTCCGGACCTGTCGGTGTGGGTCGTCACCGGTGACGGTGACTCGCTGTCGATCGGTGGTAACCACCTGATCCACGCGCTGCGCCGCAACATCAACATCACGATCCTGCTGTTCAACAACCGGATCTATGGTCTGACCAAGGGCCAGTACTCGCCGACCTCGGAGGTCGGCAAGGTCACCAAGTCGACCCCGATGGGTTCGCTGGACCAGCCGTTCAATCCGGTGTCGCTGGCGCTGGGTGCCGAGGCCACGTTCGTCGGCCGCGCGCTGGACTCCGACCGCAAGGGGCTGACCGAGGTACTCAAGGCCGCGGCCGCGCACCGCGGCGCTGCCATCGTCGAGATCCTGCAGGACTGCCCGATCTTCAACGATGGTTCCTTCGACGCACTGCGCAAGGAAGGCGCCGAGGAGCGGCTGATCAACCTGCAGCACGGCCAGCCGATCACCTTCGGCGCGGAGAACGAGTACTGCGTGACCAAGTCCGGCTACGGACTGGAGATCGGCAAGACCGGTGATGTCGACCCCGGTGACATCGTGGTGCACAACGCGCACATCGATGACCCGGCCTACGCATTCGCGCTGTCGCGCCTGTCGGAGCAGAACCTCGAGCACACCGTGATGGGCATCTTCCGTCAGGTGAACCGGCCGACCTACGACGACGAAGCGCGTGCGCAGGTGAAGTCGGCGATGGATTCCAAGGCGCACGACACGGCCGCTCTGCAATCCTTGCTGCGTGGCAAGGACACCTGGACCGTCGACGAATAGTTCCGACGCTTTGGCTTTGACCGAAGACGCCCCGCTGGCCGCAGTTGTATTGGCCGGCGGGGCGTCTCGTCGGATGGGACGAGATAAGGCCACCGTCCGGTTCCGCGGAGCGGTGGGGGAGATCACCTTCGTCGAGCAGGTGGTGGCGATCCTGCGATCCCGGTGCGCGCGGGTGTTCGTCATCGCCGCTCGTGGCCAGGCGCTGCCCGACCTGGACGCTGAAGTGCTGCGGGACGCGACGCCCGGCGTCGGACCCCTGCTGGCCACTGCGCGTGGGCTGCGGGCCGCGGCCGATGCCGGCTATGCCCGCGCCTTCGTGTGTGCCGTCGACATGCCGTATCTGACAGTCGAGCTGATCGATGAACTCGCCCGGCACGCGGCGCGCGTGGACGCCGACGTGGTGCTGCCCTGGGACGGCCGCGATCACTATTTGGCCGGCATCTACCGGACCGCACTGACTACCCGGGCCGACGAGCTGGTGGCCCACGGGCGACGCAGCATGCGGGCACTGGTCGAGACCGCCGACACCCAGCGGGTGGTGATGGACCGGCAGCGGGCCCTGGTCAACGTCAACAGCCCCACCGACTTCATCTGAGCAACGCAGCAAAGGTCCATGGCCGCGCAGCGTATTCCTGAATTACTCGCTGTTCGGCGAATTTGCATTTCTCGTTATCGGCGGAATTAGCAACAAATATGCAAATAGAACCACGCAATTCCGGGCAATTTACCGACCGGCCAATGATTGAATTCCAAATATCTTGTGGCACAACGTATTTAGGTGATCACACCCCGTGGAACGTTGCTTAACCGTGCCCGACCGGTTCGTGTCGTAGAGATGAAAAGTCCTGATTAGTGGCGGTATCGAGCGGCCTGATCCATCCCGGCACAGTTCGGCACCCGCGTGGGCGGCGAACTGAGGCGCCGGCGCAACTTGATTTCACAGTGCGACACGCCAGAGGTTTAGTGCCGTGTCACGGAAATGCGCTTCTGACCTGCGACGACTGTGACTCATGTGAATTGAATTTTGTGCGCCAGGCCACAATTTTATGGTGACCTCTATCACGAAATGTTGCCGAACTGTGATTTGTTAGCGGAGCTTTATACGTCTTGTGACCTGCTTATGATCTTCACAGGTTCGGTTGTGATCTGGCTGTTATCTGGTCGCGATGGGTTAGACATAGAAGCCCGAAGTCTTGCTACGGTCCTATCGCTGCTCGAAGAGAGCAAATAACTGAAAAAAACCATGAACCTGCGTGTGAGCGGGATCGCGGTGGCACCAGAGCAGATGGCCTGTTGCCCGTAGCGTCCGCCGGCCTTCAGCCCGGACCGATCAAGCCGCCCCCGCTGTCGTGTCTGACCGAGACGGCACGATTCAGCCCCCTACGCCTGCCTGGCAGGCAGCAAGTCGCACCGCCTATGTGCGGGCGATGGATGGCGCGCGCTCGGCGAGAGGAACGAAGTGAAGAACATCCGCACAACGCTTGGACTGGTTGCCGTTGCCGGGGCAGTTGCTGTGGCCCCGATGGTCATCGGTACCGGTACCGCGAACGCGGACAGCGGTGTCAACTGGGACGCCGTTGCAGCTTGCGAATCCGGTGGTAACTGGGGCATCGCCACCGGTAACGGCTACTACGGTGGCCTGCAGTTCACCATGGGCACCTGGCACGCCCACGGCGGCTCCGGCTCGCCGTCGTCGGCCAGTCGCGAAGAGCAGATCCGGGTTGCCGAGAACGTGCGCGCCAGCCAGGGCATGGGTGCCTGGCCGGTCTGCGGCCGTCGGGGCTAACTCCCCGCGCCTAAGAGCGCCACAACCGCTCGAACGTGACGACAGAGGGTGTCGGACCAGATGGTCCGACACCCTCTGTCGTTGTCGGAGCCGCCCAGGGCGGTCTGGCACTTGGTGAAACTATGGGGGCATGGCGACGCATGACATCGCGACCAGCCTCGGCACCCTGCAGCTCCACGTCACCGGCTCCGGTGACCCGATCCTCCTGATGCCCAGTCTGCTGACCGACCACACGCTCTACGTCGCGCAGGTGGCCCACTTCTCCGCCAGCTACACCACGATCGCGATCGACCCGCCCGGGCAGGGGCGCAGCCAGCCGCTGCGCGGCACCTTCACCTTCGAGGAGAGTGCTCGGGCGTATGTCGATGTGCTGGATGGGCTGGGGCTGCCGTGGGCGCATCTGGTGGGCAATTCGTGGGGCGCCATGATCGGCGGCACCATTTCTGCGATGTTCCCGGACCGGGTCGGGTGCGCCGTGTTGCTCAACGGCACCGCGTCGGAGGGGCCCCGATGGGATCGTCGGCAGCTCGCGCTGGCGGCCCGGCTGACCCGACTGGCCGGACGCCCACTTTTCGTGCGATCGACGGTGGTGCCGCGCTTCCTCGGGGTGACCACCCGCCGGCAGCGGCCCGACCTGGTCGATGGACTGGTGGGAATGATCAAGCGCAACAACGCGCGGTCCGCCAGCTTTGCGGTGGAGAGCATCGTGGTCAGGCGTCCGGACCAGCACGCGTTGTTCGGTCGGATCGGCGTTCCCACTCTCGTGGTCGCCGGCCGTGAAGACGAGAGCTTTTCGGTCGCCGAAGTACGCCGGATGGCCGCGGCGATTCCGGGCTCAGAACTGGTGGTCTTGGAGCAGGTCGGTCATCTGGCGGCATATGAGGCGCCGGACACCGTCAACGCTCTCATCGACGACTTCCTCGACAGCCACCGCCGCCGATAATCGCGTGAGGCGCCGAGCGGTCATGTGCTAACAACGGAGCATGGCCGTGACACCGTTCGATGACCTCGATGCCTACCTCCGCCTGCCCCGGGTATCCGGGCTTGCGGTCTCGCCCGACGGCCGTCGCGTCGTCACGATGATCAGTGAGCTGACCGACAAGGGCAACGAATTTGTCACCGCAGCTTGGGAACTCGACCCGGACGGGCAGCGCGACGCGCGCAGGCTGACGTACGGGGCCAAAGGGGAGTCCCAGCCGGCCTTCACCGCGGCCGGCGATCTGCTGTTCGTCGCGGCACGAGCCACCGCTGCCGACGACGACCCGCCCGCGGCGCTGTGGCGCTTACCGGCGAACGGCGGTGAAGCACAACGGATTCTCGAGCTGTCGGGCGGCGTCAGCGCGGTGCACGCCGCCCGTTCGGCTGATGTCGTGGTGGTGACGGCGCCGATGCTCCCGTCGGCCGCCACGCCTGACGACGACAAGCGACTGCGTACCCTGCGCAAAGACAACAAGGTCTCGGCCATCTTGCACACCGGTTACCCGGTACGGCACTGGGATCACGACCTGGGACCGGATCATGCGCACCTGCTGCGTGTCGAATCCGGTGCGGCTCACGACATCACGCCGCAGCCCGGCATGGCGTTGAACGAAGCCGCCGTCGACATCAGTGCCGACGGGACCTTCGCGGTCGCGTCGTGGGAGATAGCCGCCCCGGGGGCGGCGTTGCGCAGTGTCCTGGTTCGTATCGACATCGGCACCGGCGCGCGCACCGTGATCGCCGACGACCCCGATGCCGACCTGGGCAGCCCCGCGATCTCGCCCGACGGCAGCACCGTCGCGTTCCTCCGCGAGACGCATTCGACGCCGAATCAAGCACCGCGGATCACCTTGTGCCGCCAGGTCTTCGGTGGCGAGCCGGTGGAGCTCACCGCGCAGTGGGACCGCTGGCCGACGTCGGTGCGGTGGTCGCACGACGGATCGACGCTGCTGGTGACAGCCGACGACAACGGCCGCGCGCCGATCTTCACCGTCGACCCCGCGAGCGGAGCGGTCAGTCGATTGACCCACGACGACTTCGCCTACGGCGAAATCCACCCCGTCGCAGGCGGTGCGCTGTATGCCCTGCGCAGCAGTTACCTGACCCCGCCGCATCCGGTCCGGGTCGACGCCTCCGGCGCCGTGACAGTGCTACCGTGCGTCGAACTTCCCGAATTGCCAGGCGAGCTGGTCGAGTTGACGGCAACGACGGACGACGGCATGCCCGTTCGGTCCTGGCTGACACTGCCCGCCGGTGACACGCCGGCACCGCTGCTGCTGTGGGTACACGGCGGACCGCTGGGCAGCTGGAACACCTGGCACTGGCGGTGGAATCCCTGGCTGCTCACCGCGCTCGGCTACGCGGTGCTGATGCCGGACCCGGCGCTGTCGACCGGGTACGGCCAGGACTTCGTCCAACGTGGCTGGGGCGCTTGGGGTTTCGCGCCGTTCACCGACCTGATGGCTGCTGTTGACGCCGCCTGCGACCACCCGCGCATCGACGCCGGCCGGCTCGCGGCGATGGGCGGCTCGTTCGGCGGCTACATGGCCAACTGGATCGCCGGGCACACCGACCGATTCGCCGCGATCGTCACCCACGCCAGCCTGTGGGCCCTGGACCAATTCGGACCGACGACCGACGGCGCCTACTGGTGGGCCCGCGAGATGACACCCGAGATGGCCGAACGCAATTCGCCGCACCTGCACGTCGAGAACATCACGACCCCGATGCTGGTGATCCACGGCGACAAGGACTATCGAGTGCCGATCGGCGAAGGCCTTCGGTTGTGGAACGACCTGCTGACCAGGTCGGGGCTGCCCGCCGACGACACCGGCACCACCGCGCACCGCTACCTCTACTACCCGTCGGAAGGGCACTGGATCGCCGCGCCGCAGCACGCCAAGATCTGGTACCAGGTGGTGACGGCGTTCCTGTCCGAGCACGTCCTCAAGGAACACGTCGACCTGCCGGAGACCCTCGGCTTAGTCTGATTTGCCGCACTCGCCCCCGCAAGCGGGAGGTACCCCCACATCGCGGCTCGTTCCTCGCCGCTTGATCGTCGTACGGCTAGGTTGAGCAGCATGACCGCACCGCAGCGCGAATTCGACATCGTCCTCTACGGCGCCACCGGCTTCGTCGGGAAGCTGACCGCCCAATATCTGGCCGAGAACGGGGGGGCGGCGCGGATCGCGCTGGCGGGCCGGTCAATGGACAAACTGGCCGCGGTCCGGGACTCGCTCGGCGCAGCGGGTCAGGGCTGGGGACTGATCCACGCCGACGCCTCGTCGCAGCAGAGCCTGGATGCGATGGCGGCCCGGACCCGGGTGGTCGTCACCACGGTCGGTCCGTACCTGAAATACGGCCTGCCGCTGGTGGCCGCGTGCGCTGCGGCCGGCACCGACTACGCCGACCTCACCGGGGAGAGCCTGTTCATCCGGGAAAGCATCGACCTGTACCACAAACAGGCCGCCGACACGGGTGCCCGCATCGTGCACTCCTGTGGATTCGATTCCATCCCTTCGGATCTCACCGTCTACGCGCTGTACAAGGCGGCTCAGGCCGACGGAGCCGGGGAGCTCACCGACACCGACTATGTGCTGCGTGGCTTCTCCGGTGGCGTCTCGGGCGGCACCGTCGCCTCCATGCTCGAGCTGTTCTCGCTGACGTCCGGCGACGAGGAGCTGCGCCGGACCATGATGGACCCCTACACGCTGACCACAGATCGCGCCGCCGAGCCGGAAATGGGCCACCAGTCCGATACCCCGTGGCGTCGCGGTCGGGACATCGCGCCGGAGCTCGCCGGCACCTGGACCGGCGCCTTCGTCATGGCGGTCGCGAACACGCGCATCGTGCGGCGCACCAATGCGCTGCTGGACTGGGACTACGGCCGCCGGTTCCGGTACTCGGAGCACATGAGCCTGGGGTCGTCGCCCATCGCTCCTGTCGCCTCGGCGCTGGGTACCGCGGTCAACGCCGCCGTGATGAACCTCGGTAGTCGCTTCTTCAACAAGCTGCCCCGCGGCCTCATCGACCGCGTCGTACCGAAGCCGGGCACCGGGCCCAGCGAGCAGGCCCGCGACCGCGGCCACTACCGCGTCGAGACATACACCCGGACCACCAGTGGCGCCCGGTACCGCTCCGTCATGGCTCAGCAGGGCGACCCGGGCTACAAGGCCACCGCGGTGCTGCTGGGGGAGTGCGGCCTGGCGCTGGCGCTCGACCGCGACCGGCTTTCGGATCTGAAGGGCGTCCTGACCCCGGCCGCCGCCATGGGCGACGTGCTCCTCACCCGGCTGCCGGCCGCCGGCGTCACGTTCGAAACCGAAGCGCTGGGGCGCTGATTCGCGCAGCCAGCGCGGAAGTGCTGTGCCTCGTCGCCGACCCGGCTAGTGTCGGCGGCGAGGTTTCACACACATCCGGGGGACATGGGGTGGGAAGCCATGGCTGGTCTCGGAGACCACCCGCTGGGCAGCGTCCTCGGCGGCGGTGGCAACCAGGGCGCCGGCGGCGTGCTCGGCAGCGTCCTGGGCGGGTTGTTCGGCAACCGCAGGTAGTTCTCCCGCGGCCGGAAATGTGCCGCTTGTCGGGCGCGTTTACGTCAGGTCGCGGCGCTTACCTAGAATTGGCCGGTGACTGCCAGCGATACGCCTGATCCCACGACCGTGAATGCGGCCGATTCCCTGCCCAAATCGTGGGATCCCAGCGCGGTAGAAGCTGACATGTACCAGGGCTGGGTTGACGCCGGGTACTTCACCGCCGACCCGACCAGCGACAAGCCGCCGTACTCCATCGTGTTGCCGCCGCCGAACGTCACGGGCAGCCTGCACATGGGCCACGCGCTCGACCACACCCTGATGGACGCGCTGACCCGGCGCAAGCGCATGCAGGGTTACGAGGTGTTGTGGTTGCCCGGCATGGACCACGCCGGTATCGCCACCCAGACCCTGGTGGAAAAGCAGCTCGCCGCCGAGGGCAAGACCAAGGAGGACTTCGGCCGCGAGGGCTTCGTCGAGAAGGTCTGGGAATGGAAGCGCGAGTCCGGCGGCACCATCGGCGGCCAGATGCGTCGCCTGGGCGACGGTGTCGACTGGAGCCGGGACCGGTTCACCATGGACGAAGGCCTGTCGCGCGCCGTCCGCACCATCTTCAAGCGGCTGTTCGACGCCGGGCTCATCTACCGCGCCGAGCGGCTGGTCAACTGGTCGCCGGTGCTTCAGACCGCCATCTCCGACCTCGAGGTGAAGTACGACGACGTCGAGGGCGAACTGGTGTCGTTCCGGTACGGCTCGATGAACGACGCGGAACCCCACATCGTGGTGGCCACCACGCGACTCGAGACCATGCTCGGTGACACCGCCATCGCGGTGCATCCCGAGGACGAGCGCTACCGCGCGCTGGTCGGCAGCACGCTGCCGCACCCCTTCCTCGACCGCGACATCATCATCGTGGCCGACAAGCATGTGGACCCCGAATTCGGCACCGGCGCAGTCAAAGTCACGCCCGCGCACGATCCGAACGACTTCGAGATCGGCCTGCGGCACAACCTGGCGATGCCGACCATCTTGGACACCAAGGGCGCGATCGCCGGTACCGGAACCGAATTCGACGGCATGGACCGCTTCGAGGCCCGCGTCAAGGTGCGCGAGAAGCTGGCCGCCGAGGGCCGGATCGTCGCCGAGAAGCGGCCCTACCTGCACAGCGTCGGGCACTCCGAGCGCAGTGGCGAGGCCATCGAGCCGCGGCTGTCCATGCAGTGGTGGGTCAAGGTGGAATCGCTCGCCCGAAACGCTGGAGCCGCCGTGCGTTCGGGTGACACCGTGATTCATCCGGCCAGCCTGGAACCGCGCTGGTTCGCCTGGGTCGACGACATGCACGACTGGTGTATCTCGCGGCAGCTCTGGTGGGGACACCGCATCCCGATCTGGCACGGCCCGGACGGCGAGACCGTCTGCGTCGGCCCGGACGAGGAGCCGCCGGCCGGCTGGGAGCAGGACCCCGACGTGCTGGACACCTGGTTCTCGTCGGCGCTGTGGCCGTTCTCCACCATGGGCTGGCCGGACAAGACACCGGAGCTCGAGAAGTTCTATCCGACAACGGTTCTGGTCACCGGCTACGACATCCTGTTCTTCTGGGTGGCCCGGATGATGATGTTCGGCACCTTCGTGGCCGACGACCCGGTGCTGCAAGGCGCCAAGGTGCCGTTCGAGAATGTCTTCCTGCACGGCCTGATCCGGGATCAGTTCGGACAGAAGATGAGCAAGTCCAAGGGCAATGGCATCGACCCGCTGGACTGGGTGGAGATGTTCGGCGCAGACGCGCTGCGTTTCACCCTGGCCCGTGGCGCCAGCCCCGGCGGCGACCTGTCGATCGGCGAGGACCACGCCCGCGCATCCCGCAACTTCGCGACGAAGCTGTTCAACGCAACACGTTTCGCGATGATGAACGGGGCGGCTCCCGCCGCGCTGCCGGACGCGTCCGAGCTCACCGACGCCGACCGCTGGATTCTGGGCCGGCTCGAAGAGGTGCGTGTCGACGTAGATGACTCGCTCGACACTTATCAGTTCAGCCGCGCCTGCGAGTCGCTGTATCACTTCGCGTGGGACGAGTTCTGTGACTGGTACCTCGAGCTCGCGAAAGCTCAACTGTTCGAAGGTGGTTCGCGCGCCGAGCACACCAAGGCCGTGCTGGCCGCGGTGCTGGACGTGCTGCTCAAGCTGCTGCACCCGGTGATGCCCTTCGTCACCGAGGCGCTGTGGAAGTCGCTGACGGGCGGCGAGTCGGTCGTCATCGCGCAGTGGCCGCAGGCATCCGGTGTCGCGCTCGACCAGGTTTCCGCTGAGCGCATCACCGACATGCAGAAGCTCATCACCGAGGTCCGCCGGTTCCGCAGCGACCAGGGCCTCAATGACCGGCAGAAGGTGCCCGCGCGCCTCGTGGGCATCAGCGAGGCCGACCTCGACGCCCAGGTCGCCTCGGTGACGTCGCTGGCCTGGCTGACTGAGCCGGCTGCCGACTTCAACCCCTCCGCGGCAGTGGAGGTCCGGCTGTCGAAGGGCACGGTCGTCGTCGAGGTCGACACCTCGGGCACGGTCGACGTCGCCGCAGAGCGGCGCCGGCTGGAGAAGGACCTGGCCGCCGCTCAGAAGGAACTCGCCCAGACCGCAGGCAAATTGGGTAACGAGGCGTTCCTGGCCAAGGCGCCCGAGGACGTCGTCGCCAAGATCCGGGCCCGCCAGCAGCTGGCCACCGAAGAGGTCGACCGGATCAACGCCCGGCTGGCCGGTCTGCGATGACGGAACCGCAGCCCCGGTTCGATGGCGCCGCTGGTGCGGCGCCGACGCCCGACGAGATCGCCGAGCTGCTGCAGGTCGAGTATCTGCTCGACCAGCGGTGGCCGGAGACGAAGATCGAGCCGAGCACGGTGCGCATCGAGGCGCTGCTGGAGATGCTCGGCTCGCCGCAACGCGGCTACCCGAGCATTCACGTGGCCGGCACCAACGGCAAGACCTCGGTCACCCGGATGATCGATGCGCTGCTGACCGCGTTCAGCCGTCGCACCGGCCGGACCACCAGCCCGCACCTGCAGGCCGCCACCGAGCGCATCGCGATCGACGGAAAGCCCATCAGCCCAGCGCAATACGTCGCGACCTACACCGAGATCGAACCGTTCATCGAGATCGTCGACCGCCAGTCTCAGGCCGGCGAGCTGGCCGGCGAACTGGGGGAGCCGGGCCCGAAGATGAGCAAGTTCGAGGTGCTCACCGCCATGGCGTTCGCCGCGTTCGCCGATGCGCCGGTGGACGTCGCGGTCATCGAGACCGGGCTGGGCGGGCGCTGGGATGCCACCAACGTCGTCGACGCCCCGGTTGCCGTCATCACCCCGATCGGCCTGGACCACACCGACTTTCTCGGTGACACCATCGCCGCGATCGCGGGGGAGAAGGCCGGCATCATCGCCCGTCAGCAGGCGGACCTGGTGCCTGCCGGCACCGACCCCAGCACCGTCGCGGTGATCGCCCGTCAGGTGCCTGAGGCCATGGAAGTGCTGATGGCCCAGGCGGTCACGGCCGATGCCGCCGTCGCCCGCGAGGACTCCGAGTTCGCCGTCCGTGGCCGGCAGGTCGCCGTCGGTGGGCAGCTCCTGGAGCTACAGGGGCTCGGCGGCGTCTACACCGACATCTTCCTGCCGCTGCACGGTGAACATCAGGCACACAACGCTGCCCTGGCGCTTGCCGCGGTCGAGGCGTTCTTCGGCGCCGGCGCCGACCGTCAACTCGACGTCGACACCGTGCGCGCCGGCTTCGCCTCGGTGACCAATCCTGGTCGCCTGGAGCGGATGCGCAGTGCCCCAACGGTATTCATCGACGCGGCGCATAATCCCGCCGGGGCTGCGGCGCTCGCCGACGCGCTCCAGACGGAATTCGAATTCCGGTTCCTGGTCGGCGTCATCTCCGTCATGGCGGACAAGGACGTGGCCGGCATCCTGACCGCGCTCGAGCCGGCTTTCGACCTGCTGGTGGTGACCCACAACGGGTCGCCGCGGGCCATGGACACCGAAACGCTGGCATCCCTCGCAGAGGAAACCTTCGGCCCGGAGCGGGTGATCACCGCGCCGACGCTGCCCGACGCCATCGAGGCGGCGACAGCGTTGGTCGAGGAGTCGGGCAACGATTACGGCTCGTCCGACGGCCTCTCCGGGGCGGGCATGGTGATCACCGGTTCGGTCGTGACAGCCGGAGCGGCCCGCACCCTGTTCGGAAAGGACCCGGCGTGAGCACCCCTAACCAGCAGCCCGACCCGTGGCGGAGTTTCCGCGGCGTGATGGCCGGCACGCTGATCCTGGAAGTCATCGTGGTGCTGCTGGCGCTGCCGGTGGTGTCGGTGTTCCACGGCGGCCTGACGCCGCTCAGCAGCGGCTACCTCATCGGCATGGCGATCGTGCTGGCCCTGCTGTCCGGGATGCAGGGCCGGTCCTGGGCGCTGTGGGCCAACATCGGGATTCAGTTCGTGCTGATCCTCGGTGCGTTCATCGACGTGACCATCGGCGTGGTCGGCATCATTTTCCTGCTCGTCTGGGTACTGATCTTCTATCTGCGGTCCGAGGTCAAGCGCCGCCAGGACCGCGGTCTGCTGCCTGGCCAGCAGTGATTTCCGCCCGAATCGCTGGATTCGGTTACTGACTAGTACGCTGTCCGCCGTGACTGAGCAGACCCTTGTTTTGATCAAGCCCGACGGCGTCAAGCGCAACCTGATCGGCGAAATCATCAGCCGGATCGAGCGCAAGGGCCTGACCTTTGCTGCTCTTGAGCTGAAGACCGTCAGCGTGGAGCTGGCGACCAAGCACTACGCCGAGCACGAGGGCAAGCCCTTCTTCGGCGACCTGCTGGAATTCATCACTTCCGGCCCGGTTGTGGCCGCGATCGTCGAGGGCCCGCGCGCCGTCGCCGCCTTCCGGCAGATCGCCGGCGGCACCGACCCGGTGGAGAAGGCCGCGACCGGCACCATCCGTGGTGACCTGGCCCTTCTCACCCAGGACAACCTGGTGCACGGCTCGGATTCCCCGGAGTCCGCGGCCCGCGAAATCGCCCTCTGGTTCCCCGGTAACTGACACTGTGGGCCGCCGGTAGCTGAGCTACCGGCGGCACCTCGTCGGAGATTGGCCGGCGATGTGGGATACTGGCGTACGGGTGACCTGCTTCATACCAGGAGCGGACGCCCGGATGAAGACTTAGACGACGCGACCACTCAGAGAAATCCGGGTGCGGCGCCGACCGTCCAGCCATCATTCAGCCAGGCACCGAGGGCTCCCATGGGCCGCTAGGTGCGAGACCACAACAATCTCGGGAGAAGTTCCCCGAGCCAATACAAGAAGCCCTCGCGTGGCCGCGTCGCACGACGCGCCCGGGGGCTTGAGGAGAATACGTGGCCGACGATGCCCAACTTGAAGCCCGATCCGAAGACGCCGGCAGCGCAGCGGAGCCGATAGAGCTCCCCGAGCGCCTGCGGATTTTCTCGCTGGCCCGAATCCTCGGGACCACCAGCAAGAAGATCACCGAGACCCTCGCCGGGGTCGACGGCAGGCCCCGCAATCCCGCGTCCACGGTGACCCGTGCCGAGGCCGAGCGGGTCCGCGACCTGCTGGGTCTCGGTGCCGACGCCGCCGCACCCGCACCCGTCGAGCCGGTGGCCGAGGCGCTGGTCGAGGTCACCACCGAAGCCGCAGAGGTCACTACCGAAGCCGCTGAGGTCGCCGTCGAAGCCGTCGACGTCGCCGAAGCTGCCGTCGAGATCGCCCGCGAGGCGGCCGAGGCAGGCGACGCGCAGCCCGACGAAGACGAGCCCGAGTCCCGGCTGCTGCTGGAGACGGTTCCGGCCGCCCCGACGACTTCAGCCGAGCCCGCTGACTACCTGCCGCTGTTCGTGGCGCCGCAGCCCGTGACCTTCCGGCCGCCCGCCGAGCCCGACGATTTCGCCGACGATGACACTGCCGACGACACGGCCGACGGTGCCGACGACGGTTCCGATGACGGCGGCGACGACGATGGCGACCGGCCCGCCAACCGGCGCCGACGTCGTGGTCGCCGTGGGCGTGGCCGCGGCCGCGGCGAACAGAGCAGCGACGACGCGACCGACGCAGACGCAGACGCCGACGGCGAGACGCAGGACGCATCGGCCGAGAGCGACGAGGACACCGACGGTGAGGCCGACGAGGACTCCGGTGACGACGACGCGAACGCGTCCGACGGTGCCAGTCGCCGTCGTCGCCGCCGTCGTCGCCGCAAGTCGGGCGGTGCCGGTGGTGACGATGCCGATGGCGAGAACGGTTCGTCGGACGATCCGCCCAACACCGTCGTCCACGAGCGCGCCCCGCGCACCAAGTCGGACAACAACGAAATTCAGGGCATCACCGGGTCGACCCGCCTCGAGGCCAAGCGTCAGCGCCGTCGCGACGGTCGCGACGCGGGCCGCCGCCGTCCGCCGATCCTGAGCGAGGCCGAGTTCCTGGCTCGTCGCGAGGCCGTCGAGCGCGTGATGGTGGTGCGCGACAAGATCCGCACCGAACCGCCGCACGAAGGTGCCCGGTACACCCAGATCGCCGTGCTGGAAGACGGCGTCGTGGTCGAGCACTTCGTGACATCCGCGGCGTCGGCCAGCCTGGTCGGCAACATCTACCTCGGCATCGTGCAGAATGTGCTGCCCTCGATGGAGGCGGCGTTCGTCGACATCGGTCGCGGCCGCAACGGCGTGCTCTACGCCGGGGAGGTCAACTGGGAGGCCGCCGGCCTCGGCGGCAACAACCGCAAGATCGAGCAGGCGCTCAAGCCCGGCGACTATGTCGTCGTTCAGGTCAGCAAGGACCCGGTGGGGCACAAGGGCGCCCGCCTCACCACGCAGATTTCGCTGGCCGGGCGCTACCTGGTGTACGTGCCGGGCGCGTCCTCGACCGGGATCAGCCGCAAGCTGCCCGACACCGAGCGTCAGCGCCTGAAGGAGATCCTCAAAGAGGTCGTCCCGGCCGACGCCGGCGTCATCATCCGCACCGCGTCCGAGGGCGTGAAGGAAGAGGACATCCGCGCCGACGTCAACCGGTTGCAGGAACGCTGGAATGAGATCGACGCCGAGGCCGCAACTATCAAGGCCAAGGCCGCCGGCGCCGCGGTGGCGCTCTACGAAGAGCCCGACGTGCTGGTCAAGGTGATCCGCGACCTGTTCAACGAGGACTTCTCCAAGCTCGTGGTGTCGGGTGACGAGGCCTGGAACACCATCAGCAATTACGTCAATTCCGTTGCGCCGGAATTGCTTTCGCGGATGTCGCAGTACGAGCCGGCGGGTGGACCGACCGGGCCGGACGTGTTCTCGGTGTACCGCATCGACGAGCAGCTGGCCAAGGCCATGGACCGCAAGGTGTGGCTGCCCTCGGGCGGCACCCTGGTGATCGACCGCACCGAGGCCATGACGGTCATCGACGTCAACACCGGCAAGTTCACCGGTTCGGGCGGCAACCTGGAACAGACGGTCACCCGCAACAACCTGGAGGCCGCCGAGGAGACCGTGCGCCAGCTCCGGCTGCGCGATATCGGCGGCATCGTGGTGATCGACTTCATCGACATGGTGCTCGAATCCAACCGTGACCTGGTGCTGCGCCGCCTGACCGAGGCGCTGGCCCGGGACCGGACCCGGCACCAGGTGTCCGAGGTGACCTCGCTGGGTCTGGTGCAGCTGACGCGTAAGCGCCTCGGCACGGGCCTGATCGAAGCGTTCTCCACGACCTGCACGCACTGCGCGGGCCGCGGCATCATGCTGCACGTCGATCCGGTCGACACCGCGTCGGCGAACGGCCGCAAGACCGAAGTCGCGGGCGGTAACGGTGGTGGCGGTGGCCGGCGCAGCAAGCGGGCCAAGAAGGCGGCGCCGCCCGCCGAGGAGACTCCGGTGGCGAAGGTGCCGCCGCATCCGCAGGGCGAGCACCCGATGTTCAAGGCCATGGCGGCCGCGAACGGCAAGCACGAGGACGAACTCGACGATGAAGACATCGCCGAGGAGGCGACCGACGGCGATGCCATCGAGTCCGCAGAAGCGCTGACCGAGCTGGACCAGGCCGACGACCTGGACGCCGACGAGGTTGACGAAGACGAGGACGACGCCGAAGACGACGAACTCGAAGTCGAACTGGATGAGGACTTCGAGGACAGCGACGACGACGGCGACGAGCTGGACCTCGACGAGGACGACGAAGACTCGGACGACGAAGACGATGAGGATTCGGACGACGACGATTCGGACGAGGACGACTCGGACGAAGACTCCGATGACGAAGACGATGAGGATTCGGACGAGGACGACGAGGAAGAGGCTGATCAGCCCGCTGCGCCGGTCGTCAACCCGGCTCCCGTCGTCCGGCAGCGGCGCCGCGCCGCGGCCCGTCCCGCCGGTCCGCCGGTCGGAGGTGTCGATGGCTGATGCCGTGAGGGTCCTCGCGGTTTGACCCTCGATTAACTGGTCACGTACCCTTGACCAGTTGTCGCCTGGCCGACACCGGCGACAGCGGGTGCCATAACGGCCCCGCATCACAGACCAGCGCTCGCAGCCTTCGGGTGGCGCGCGCCCCGCAGTAGACGAAACGAAGAACAGAGGAACACCAACGATGGCAGCCGATAACGCCACGTACGCAATCGTCAAGACTGGTGGCAAGCAGTACAAGGTTGCCGTCGGTGACGTGGTCAAGATCGAGAAGCTCGACGTTGAGCAGGGCGCCTCGGTGTCGCTGCCCGTCGCTCTCGTGGTCGAGGGTGCGAAGGTCACCACCAGCGCCGACGCGCTGGCCAAGGTCGCTGTCACCGGTGAGGTGCTCGAGCACACCAAGGGCCCGAAGATCCGTATCCACAAGTTCAAGAACAAGACCGGCTACCACAAGCGCCAGGGCCACCGTCAGCAGCTGACGGTCGTCAAGGTCACCGGCATCAAGTAAGTAAGGGAGCGAACAGACATGGCACATAAAAAGGGCGCGTCCAGCTCTCGTAACGGTCGCGATTCAGCCGCCCAGCGACTGGGCGTCAAGCGCTTCGGCGGCCAGGTCGTCAAGGCCGGCGAGATCCTCGTCCGTCAGCGCGGCACCCACTTCCACCCGGGCGTGAACGTCGGTCGCGGTGGCGACGACACTCTGTTCGCCACGGCCGCCGGCTCGGTGCTGTTCGGCACCAAGCGTGGCCGCAAGACGGTCAACATCGTCCCGGCAGAGGTCTAACCTTTTCCCACGAGGTGTGAAGCTGCCACGAGGTTTCGCCTCGTGGCAGCTTTTCTTTTTCTCCGGGGCGAGCGAAGCGACGGGGAAACGGTTTGTGATGGAGAGGACGTCAGATGGCACCCCGGTTCGTTGACCGTGTGGTGATCCACGCGCGCGCCGGTAACGGCGGCAATGGCTGTGCGTCGGTACATCGGGAGAAGTTCAAGCCGCTCGGTGGGCCCGACGGCGGCAACGGCGGTAAGGGCGGCAGCATCGTGCTGGTCGTCGACCCGCAGGTGCACACCCTGCTCGACTTCCACTTTCGTCCGCATGTCGACGCGCCCTCCGGTAAGCCCGGCGCGGGCAGTAACCGCGACGGTGCGGCGGGCGCCGATCTCGAGGTCCACGTGCCCGACGGCACCGTCGTCCTCGATGATCAGGGCCGGATGCTGGCTGACCTGGTCGGCGCCGGTACCCGCTTCGAGGCCGCCGCCGGTGGCCGCGGCGGGCTGGGTAACGCCGCGCTGGCCTCGCGGGCGCGCAAGGCGCCAGGTTTCGCGCTGCTGGGGGAGAAGGGCGAGGTCCGCGATCTCACCCTCGAACTCAAGACGGTTGCCGATGTCGGCCTGGTGGGCTTCCCGTCGGCCGGTAAATCCTCTCTGGTGTCGGCCATTTCGGCTGCCAAGCCGAAGATCGCGGACTACCCGTTCACCACGTTGGTGCCCAACCTGGGTGTGGTCTCCGCTGGTGACAACACCTTCACCGTCGCCGACGTTCCGGGTCTGATCCCCGGCGCCTCGGAAGGCCGCGGCCTGGGCCTGGACTTCCTGCGTCACATCGAACGCTGCGCCGTGCTGGTCCACGTGGTGGACTGCGCGACGATGGAACCGGGCCGCGACCCGATTTCCGACATCGAGGCGCTCGAGGCCGAGCTGGCGGCGTATACGCCGACGCTGCAAGGGGATTCGACGCTCGGCGACCTGGCCGAGCGGCCGCGCGCGGTGGTGCTCAACAAGATCGACGTGCCGGACGCACGCGAACTCGCCGATTTCGTGAAAGAAGAGGTGGCGGCCAAGTACGGCTGGCCCGTCTACGAAATCTCCACGGTCAGCCGAGATGGCTTGCGCCCGTTGACCTTCGCCATGTGGGACATGGTCGCCGCGTACCGGGCCGCACAGCCCGTGGTGGCGCCGCGGCGCCCCGTCATCCGGCCCGTCGCGGTCAATGAGAGCGGCTTCACCGTCGAATCGGACGGTTTCGGTGGCTTCATCGTGCGCGGCACCCGGCCGGAGCGCTGGATCGCGCAGACGGCCTTCGACAACGACGAAGCAGTCGGCTACCTCGGCGACCGGCTGGCCCGGCTGGGTGTCGAGGACGCGCTGATCAAGAAGGGCGCCCGCGCCGGCTGCGCGGTCACCATCGGCGACGTCACGTTCGACTGGGAGCCGCAGACGCCCGCGGGCATCGACATGCAGATGTCCGGTCGCGGCACCGATATTCGCCTGGAGCAGACCGACCGCATCGGGGCCTCGGAACGTAAAGCGGCCCGTAAAGACCGCCGCCGGTCGGCGGAGGATAGCGAGGGTCCAGGGGACGAGTCGTGACGACTCGCCCGGAACCCGTCGTCTCGGCGCATCGCGAGGCCGTGCGCACCGCGCGCAGCGTCGTCGTCAAGATCGGCACCACCGCGCTCACGGCACCTAACGGCATGTTCGACGCGGGCCGGCTGGCCACGCTGGCCGATGCCATCGAGAAGCGGATGAAGGCCGGCTCGGACGTCGTGATCGTGTCCTCCGGCGCCATCGCCGCCGGTATCGAGCCGCTCGGCCTGACCAAGCGCCCGACCGACCTCGCCACCAAGCAGGCCGCGGCCAGCGTCGGGCAGGTGGCCCTGGTCAACGCGTGGAGCGCGGCGTTCGGCCGGTATGACCGGACCGTCGGTCAGGTGCTGCTCACGGCGCACGACATCGCCCAGCGGGCGCAGCACAACAACGCCCAGCGCACGCTGGACCGGCTGCGGGCGCTGCACGCGGTGGCGATCGTCAACGAGAACGACACCGTGGCCACCAACGAGATCCGGTTCGGCGACAACGACCGGCTGTCGGCCCTGGTGGCACAACTGGTCGGGGCCGACGCACTGATCCTGTTGAGCGACATCGACGGGCTTTACGACGGCGATCCCCGCAAGGCGCCCAAGGACAATCCGGCCCGCTTCATCCCCGAGGTCGCCGCGTCGGGCGACCTCGACGGCGTGTCGGCGACCGGCGGCAGCCGGCTGGGCACGGGCGGCATGGCGTCCAAGCTGTCGTCGGCACTGCTCGCGGCAGATGCGGGTGTTCCGGTGCTGTTGGCGGCCGCCAGCGACGCGGCTGCCGCGCTGACCGACGCCTCGGTGGGCACGGTGTTCGCCGCCCGCCCCGAGCGCATGTCGGCTCGGCGGTTCTGGGTGCGCTATGCGGCGGAGACGACGGGGACGCTGACTCTGGACGCCGGTGCGGTGCGGGCCGTCGTCGGGCAAAGGAAATCGTTGCTGCCGGCGGGCATCACAGCGGTGTCGGGCCGCTTCCACGGCGGCGACGTCGTCGAACTGCATGGTCCGGACGGCACCGCGGTGGCCCGCGGGGTCGTGGCCTACGACGACTCCGAGCTCGCTGGCATCATTGGGCGGTCCACTCCCGAGCTGCCCGTGGAGCTGCGCAGACCTGCGGTTCATGCCGACGACCTGGTAGCAATTTGACGTCGACTTTGTGTGTATTTGGCTAGAATCACGGCCTCATTCTGTGTTTTGCCTGTTAGAGAAGCCATGCCTATTAAATTAGGGTTATGCTGCCTTTGACACCTGCGCAGCAAACAGAATTGGGGGGGCGATGGCGAGACAGTCCGTACTGGCGGTCGGCGCGCATCCCGACGACATCGAACTTGGCTGCGGCGGCGCGCTGGCAAAGCATGTAGCGGCCGGCGACAGGGTCACCATGCTGGTGGTGACCCGCGGCGAAGAAGGGCCGGGCGAATCGCAGGAGCGGGTGAATGAGCAACTCCGTGCCGTCGAGGTGTTGGGTGTCCACGAGCTGCTGTGGGGCCAGGGTTTCGGCGACTGCCGCGTCTCGCTCCAGGAGTTCGAGCTGGTGCACCTGATCGAAGATGCCATCGAAAAGTCTGCTGCGACAATCGTTTACACCCATACGGCCAACGACAGCCACCAGGATCACCGAGTGGTTTCCCGCTGCACCCTCGGTGCCGCACGGTGGGTGTCGTCGATCATGACCTACGGCGGACCGTCGGCAATCGGCTTCAATCCGACGGCCTTCGTGGACATCTCGGATGCGCTGGACAAGAAGATCGAAGCCCTCATGTCGCACGTGTCGCAGGCCGAGGCCAGCGAAAAGGTCAGTGCCTCCTGGGTGCGCAGTTCAGCTGAGCACTACGGCTTCCTGTGCCGCCGGGCGTTCGCCGAAGGTTTCGAGCCGGCCCGACTGGTCGTCGATTTCTGACCCGGTGCCGACCTTTCTCATTGTCGGAGCGGGTCCGACGGGGCTGGGCGCTGCTGTCCGCCTGACCGAACTCGGCATCGACCACCTCGTGGTGGACGCCGGCGATCAGGTCGGGGGCATGGCAGCCTCGGTTCGCGACGCGCACGGTTTCACGTGGGATCTCGGTGGCCATGTGCTGCACAGCCACTTCGCAGAATTCGACCGGGCGGTCGCCGCTTCCGGCGTCAAGATGAACGATGTCGCCCGGAACGGTTGGGTGTGGTTGGACGGCAGCGGACCGCATGCCCTGGTGTCGACGCCCATTCAGCAGCAACTCACCGAGCTGCCGACCGATCTGTACCCGGACGCACCGCTGCACAACCTCGCCGACTATTACCGGAACAATTTCGGTGGCAAACTTTTCGACGAGTTTTTTGGCCCCTACAACTACAAGATGTGGACGGCCCCGCTCGAACAGATCGACCACGAATGGACGTCGCTGCGCAGCGGCAGTGCCGCGCCGAACGTGCCGCGCCTCGGTTTGGCCGGCTCGGCAACCGCGCCTGCGGGCAGTTTTCCGTACCCGATCGGCGGCACCGGCGCATTGTGGCAAGGGGTGTACGACCAGATGCTGGCGCCCGAGACGGTCCGGCTGGGCACCCGGGTGGTCGACATCGACATGGCTCGGCGGCTGGCGACGCTGGACGACGGCTCGACCGTCGCGTACGAGCACTGCGTCAGTTCAGCGCCCCTGACCACCGCGTGGGACTGGCTCGGTGGGGCGGGCGCTGAGGGAACACCCCGGCGAAACACCCTGTGCGCCAGCCGTATCTACGCGGTCGGGCTCGGCTACCGCGGTCCGGCACCGGCGGCGCTGGCCGACAAGACCTGGCTGTACTGCCCGGACCGGGGCGTGCCCTGGTACCGGGCCACGATGCTGAACAACTATGACCCCGCCAACGCCGGCGCCGGCCGCTGGAACGTGCTGTGCGAGGTGCCTTTGCTGCCCGGGCAAACGCTGACCGGTGATGACGCGGTGCGGCGCACCGAGGAATCACTGCGGGCACTGGGCGCCGAGTCCGAATACGTGGTCAGCCGGTTCGTGCAGGAGGTGCCGATGGGCTATCCGGTGCCGACGCTGGGCCGCGACGACATCGTGCGGACGCTCGACGAGCGGCTGCGCAGCCACGGCTTCTACAGCCGGGGCCGCTTCGGCGGTTGGCGCTACGAGTCGTCCAACCAGGATTACGGGTACATGCAGGGCCGGGAGGCTGTGGACAACGCGCTGTCGGGGACGCCCGAGGACGTCTACTGGCACCCGGACAGGTTCTGAGCCGGCAGTTCGTTCGTCAGTAGCGCCAGGATTTCCGAACACCCGCTGTCGATCTTCACCGTCGCCAGCTCGTCGCCGCGGGTAGGGCCCCGGTTGATGATCGCGACGGGCATCCCGGCGGCGGCCGCGTGCCGGACGAAGCGGTAGCCCGAGTACACCGTCAGCGACGATCCCGCGACCAGCAGTGCGTCGGCGTCGTCGACCAGGGAGTAGGCCTGCTGCACGCGGTCTTTCGGCACGCTGTCGCCGAAGTACACGATGTCGGGTTTGAGGATGCCGCCGCAGCTGGGGCAGTCGAGGTACCGGAAGGTCGTGGTGTCCTCGACCGTCGCGTCGGCGTCGGGAGCCACGCCGATGCTGCCGACCTGGGTGGCGACCCGTTCGGTGAAGCCGGGGTTGAGTCGTTCCAGCTCTTCGGCCAGCGCGGCCCGGGTCATGGTGCGCCCGCAGCGCAGGCAGATCACCCGCGCGTAGGTGCCGTGCAGGTTGACCACCGTCCGGGACCCGGCTTTGGTGTGCAGCAGGTCGACGTTCTGAGTGATGACGCCCGTGACCACACCGGCCTGTTCCAGCGCGGCGATGGCGCGGTGGCCGACGTTGGGCCGGCGGGCGGCCATGTGCCGCCAGCCGATGTGGTTGCGGGCCCAGTACCGCTGCCGGAAGGCCGGACCGGACAGGAACTGCTGGATGGTCATCGGATTGCTCGGCGGCGAGTCCGGCCCGCGGTAATCCGGAATGCCCGAATCGGTGGAGATGCCGGCGCCGGTCAGCACGGCGAGACGCCGGTGGGCCAGCAGATTGACCAGTTCAGGAGCCTGCACGCCATCGAGGGTAGGCCGTCCACGGTGTTGCGCGACGTGTCGGTGCGACAATCGAGTCGTGGACTTCTATTCCGCCTATCGGCACGGATTCGTCCGCGTTGCCGCGTGCACGCACCACACCACGCTCGCGGACCCCGCGACCAACGCCCAGTCGGTGGTGCGCCTGGCGCGTGACTGCCACGACGACGCCGTGGGGTTGGCGGTGTTCCCGGAGCTGACGCTGTCGGGGTACTCGATCGAGGACATCCTGCTGTCGGACACGCTGTTGGAGTCGGTGACCGGGGCGCTGGAGACGATCGTCGAGGCGTCGGTCGAGTTGCTGCCGGTGCTGGTGGTCGGTGCGCCGCTGCGGTACCGCCACCGCATCTACAACACCGCGGTGGTGATCCACCGCGGATCGATCCTCGGCGTCGTGCCCAAGTCGTACCTGCCGACCTACCGCGAGTTCTACGAATCGCGGCAGGTAGCGGCCGGTGATGACATCACCGGGACCATCCGGGTGAACGGTGTCGATGTCCCGTTCGGCAGCGACCTGTTGTTCGCCGCCGCCGACCTGCCGAACTTCGTTCTGCACGTGGAGATTTGCGAAGACATGTGGGTGCCCGTGCCGCCGAGTGCGACGGCCGCGCTGGCCGGCGCGACGGTGCTGGCCAACCTGTCGGGCAGCCCCATCACCATCGGGCGCGCCGACGACCGCAAACTGCTGGCCCGCTCGGCGTCGTCGCGCTGCCTGGCGGCGTACGTCTATGCGGCGGCGGGGGAGGGCGAGTCGACCACCGACCTGGCGTGGGACGGCCAGACCATGATCTACGAAAACGGTGTGCTGTTGGCCGAATCCGAGCGTTTCCCGCGTGGGGAGCGCCGGTCGGTCGCCGATGTCGACACCGAGCTGCTGGCCGCCGAGCGGTTGCGGATGGGCACGTTCGACGACAACCGGCGCCAGTTCGCCGACCGGACCTCGGACTTCCGGCGCATCGAATTCACGCTGTCCCCGCCGATGGGCGACATCGGCCTGCTCCGCGCGATCGAGCGGTTCCCGTTCGTGCCGTCGGATCCACAGCGGCTGCAACAAGATTGCTATGAGGCTTACAACATCCAGGTGTCCGGACTGGAGCAGCGCCTGCGAGCACTCAACTTCCCGACCGTGGTGATCGGGGTGTCCGGTGGGCTGGATTCCACCCATGCGCTGATCGTCGCGGCCAAGGCGATGGACCGGGAGGGCCGGCCGCGCAGCGACATCCTCGCCTTCACCATGCCCGGCTTCGCGACCGGCGACCGCACCAAGAGCAATGCCACCGCGTTGGCCAAGGCACTCGGAGTCACGTTCTCCGAGTTGGACATTCGGGACACTGCACGGCTGATGCTCGCCGAGATGGGGCACCCGTTCGCGCGTGGTGAGGCCGTGTACGACGTGACTTTCGAGAACGTGCAGGCCGGGCTGCGCACCGACTTCCTGTTCCGGCTGGCCAACCAGCGCGGTGGCATCGTGCTCGGGACCGGTGACCTGTCCGAGCTCGGGCTGGGCTGGTCCACCTACGGCGTCGGTGACCAGATGTCGCACTACAACGTCAACGGCGGCGTACCGAAAACCCTGATCCAGCATCTGATCCGATGGGTGATCTCGTCGGGACAGTTCGGCGGCGACGTCAACGATGTGTTGCAGTCGGTGCTGGACACCGAGATCACCCCGGAACTGGTACCAGGCGCTGACGTGCAGAGCAGCCAGGCCAAGGTGGGTCCGTATGCGCTGCAGGACTTTTCGCTGTTCCAGGTGCTGCGGTACGGGTTCCGGCCGTCGAAGATCGCGTTCCTGTCCTGGCATGCGTGGCGGGATGCCGACGCAGGTGACTGGCCCGCCGGCTTCCCCGACGACGAGCACGTGGCCTACTCGCTGGCCGACATCCGGCGCTGGCTGAAAGTCTTTGTCCAGCGGTTCTACTCGTTCAGCCAGTTCAAGCGGTCGGCGCTGCCGAACGGGCCGAAGGTGTCAGCCGGCGGCGCGCTGTCCCCGCGCGGGGACTGGCGAGCGCCGTCGGACATGTCGGCGCGCATCTGGCTCGATGAGATCGAGCGCAACGTGCCGGAGGCCTGAGCCGGCGTCGCTTTCGACGCACATCTCGGCGTCAGAACGGTGGTGAGCTGTCGCCGTCGATGAGTTGTTGGGCGAGTTGGAGTTTGGCGTCGGGGGTTGATGCGGACTCCAGCAGTTCGGTCCAGTTGAGGGCGCGTTCGCGCCGGATGTGCCGGGAGCGGTCGTCGGTGCGGGTGCGGCGGCGGGTGGGCATCATGAGGTCGCGGTCGGGGTGGTCGCTGCTGGTCGCCACTGGTGCTGGTGGCGGTGGTGGGGTGGGGAAGTGTTTGTCGGGGAACAGGATTCGGCTCCCGGGCACGGTGGTGTAGGTGTGGCCGGTTGGTGCGGTCCAGGAGATGGTGCCGTCGGGGTGCTGGCGGGTGTGCCATCCGTTGGCGCCGGTGTAGAAGGTCTTGGCCAGGTGGTGTTTGCGGCACTTGGGGGTCAGGTTGCCCGGATGGGTCGGTCCGGCCGGCCACGGGATGGTGTGGTCGAGGTCAACGTCGACAGCGGGGCGGTCGCAGCCGGGGTGCATGCAGGTCAGGTCCCGCATGCGGACATAGGTGGCGAGCCCGGTCGATGGCCGGTAGTGCGGCTGCCCATCGGGCGGAACCGGGGGTGTCACAACATTTTTCACCGTGGCGCCGCGGGCGGCGAGGTCAGCCAACAGCACGGCGGGGATGACGGGCCCGCCGGACAGGTGCCCGATGGCCTTCTGGTCGATGACAGGTGCGGGTTCGGGTCGGGGTGCTAGTGCGTCGGCGACGGGGGTGGCGGCCGTGACCGGGGGCGTGACCTCAGGAGCGTCGAGCAGGGGGTCGCTGATCGGTTGTGGCGCAGCGTCGGTCAAGACGTGAATGATGACCGCTGCGGCGCGGGCATCAGTGCCGGCCGCGGGGCAGTCGGGGTTGGCGCAGTGGCACGGCAGTCGATCGCCGCGGGCAGCCAGGATGCCGAGGGCGTCGGCGCGGCGCTGGCTCAGCGTGCGCGGGTCGTCGTCGCAGACCTCACGTGCCATGGCGGTGAGGGTGCGGTCGAGGAGTTCGGCGTCGGTGGCCAGCAGCAGGCCCCAGATGGAGGTGACGCCGGCGGGGTCACCGGGCTTGCCGAATTCGACGTCGCGGCCGCGGACGGCGTTGCGGGTGCGGCGGACGGCAGCGGGGTCGAATTTTTCAATCCAGCTGTCGATCTGCCCGATGGTGTCGGCTTTGGACAGGGGTCCCCAGTCGCGTGCGGCGCCGGCCATGGCGGTGTCGATGAGGGCGAGGGTGGCCGGGTCTTGGACGTGCTCGGTGTGCCAGCAGATCTGGGTGACCAACCCGAGGGACAGGTCGCCCGCGGCGAGTAGCGCCCCGACCTGGGGGGAGGCGGTCGCGCAGGGTCAGGGCGAGTTGCATCTGGCTGGCGGCGTGCCAGCGGTTGATGTTCAGGGCGGCGCCGATCTCGCTGGCCGCGGCGTCCCAGCCGTCGCACGCCCACAGGTCGCGGTCTTCGTAATCGGTGCAGCGGCGATAGGTGAGTTCGGCGATGGCGGCCAGCCGGCTGGCCGCCGCCCCGGCTTCGGCACGGGTGGCGCTGGTCATCGAATCGACCAGGGCGGCGTCGTCGGCTTCCTTGGCTTCGATGACCAACTGATCGAACATACTTTCGACTCTAATTACCGCGCCGGACCCGCGCCGGACCCGCGCCACAAGAGAATTTCCAGCCTGTGGATAACTTTCCACGGCCTAGAAGTGGGTCAGGCGGCCGCGAGAACGTTGGGTTCATCAAGGTCGTCGTCAGCCGGGCGCTGGGACCGCGCCGCTGCGTGCACGACCAGTGCGAAGGCGACGGTGATGGGAATGACCGGTCCGTCCATGCCGCCGGCGAGCACGGCGTCGGCAACGGTGAAAGCCGGCGGCACGATCTGTGCGTACAAGCTGGCGGCCGTCGGTGCGGCGGCGAAGCTCCACAGGATCCAGCGCCACTGCCGTTCGCGCACCGTATCGCCGATGGCCCGCGCCCGGAACACCCCGCGCGCCGCGAGTGCGATGACGATCCACGCCGGCACCAGGTGGAAAAGGACCAAGGCGTGCGGGATCGGCGCAGACAACCGGACGACCAGGGTCGTGTAAGCGAGCGAGCCGGCAACCGCCAGCGCGAGGGCGAAGAAGTACGCGCGCCGCGGGGCGGACGCGACGGTCGCATCCGGAGCCGAGCGCTGAGTCAGCATGAAGGCGAAGACGGCGGTCGCGGGTGCGGCGACGCCGAGGATGATGGAGCCCACGCCGATGTTGGTCAGCAGGTCGTGCTGCGGGATCAGCGGTTGTATCCCGATCCAGATCACGCGCAGCAGCGGCGCAGTCATCATCAGTGCGATGCCGTACGTCATCCAGGCCTGGTGGGTGATGACGTCGCGGCGGCGGATTGCGTACACCGCGTACCAGGCGCTGCCGAGCGTGCCGATTGCCAAGGCGCGCAACTGAGTTTCGAACGCCGGCCCGATGAAATGCTGCGCAGCCGGTGTGACATACAGAAACACCAACGCCGTCAACATGCTGACCGACATCAGCGCGAGATACGCCCGGCCGGTCCACCGGTGGAGCGCGGGCCGGCGGGCGCGCAGCTTCGGTGAGAACTGAAACAAGCCCAGCGCCAAGGCAAGTCCGGCCAGCGTGGTGTGGACCATGAGGACCATGCGATGTTCGGCGTAGGCGCCGTGGCGGACCGATTCGACGGACCCTTCACCGACCGCGTAGGCGCGACCGTTGATCAGCGTGTTGACCGAGTCCTGCCAGCGCGACATTTCGGGGGCGAACAGCGGCCAGGTGTAGTTGAGGGCAAGCGGCACGTAGAAGACGGCGATGGCGACCGTGAGCAAGAAGAATCTCCGCGACACAGCGATTCCTTTGTGGTCGTCCGTCAGATCGTCAGATTGTAGGGCCACCGGTCGCGTGCCTGCAGTATTTGCTGCGTCAGGGTGGGGTCGTGGGCGATGGGCAGGGTGATCGGCCAGGCCGGGGCTCGTCAGGGCGCCGAACCCAGCGCATCCTCGATGGCCTCGTCGTACGGTGCGCAGTTGCCGGCACCGGGGACCAGGGTGGCCAGCGCGCCCGCCGTCACGGCCCGCAGGAGAGCGTGCTCGGGGTCCGTTCGCCAGCCGGCGGCCAGCACGCCGGCGAAGACGTCACCGGCGCCGGTGGTGTCGACCGCCTCGACCTCGGGTGCGGCGATGTGCGTCTCGCCTTCGGCGGTGCGGTGCACGGCGCCGTCAGCGCCGCGGGTTATGACCAGATGCGCGACGGGCCAATGCCACCCCGCGGCTTCGGTTTCGTTGACGATCACCACGTCGGTGGCGGCGGCCAATGCAGCGAGGGCGTGCGGGTCCGCACCCGGAGGGGAGGCGTTCAGCACCACCGTCGCGCCACTGTCCTTGGCCAGCCGGGCCGCCGCCAGCGCGGTGGCCGGCGGGATTTCCAGCTGCAGCAACAGCACATCGCAATCGGCGACGACCGCTCGAACCTGGCGTGAGTCCAGGGTCAGGTGCGCGTTGGCGCCCGGTGCCACCACGATCATGTTCTCGGCGCTGCTACCGACCATGATCGCCGCGGTGCCGCTGGGGACCGGCAGGCTGACCGCGCCGTCGAGGCCGACGCCGTTGTCCTGCAGGTGCTTTCGCAAGGCACCGCCGGTGGCATCGTCGCCGAGTGCGGCGACCAGCTGGACATCAGCACCGGCCCGGGCCGCGGCGACGGCCTGATTACCGCCCTTGCCGCCGGGCTCCGAATGCAACGACGACGCCAGCACCGTCTGCCCGGGCCCGGGCAGACGGGCCAGACCGAACACCAGGTCCATATTGACGCTGCCCACGACGGTGATGCGAGTCACGGGGCCACGGTAGCCCCGACCGGCCTGAACCGCAGATACCTCGTTACCCTGGGTTAATGAGTGTGCACGCAGCTACGGACACTGATCTGCGCCAGCAGGTGCATGACGCCGCCCGGCGGGCCCGGGTCGCATCCCGCACGCTGGCCACGCTGACCACTCAAGCCAAGAACCGCGCCCTGCACGCTGCCGCGGACGCGGTGCTGGCCGCCGCGGACCTGGTGCTGGCCGCCAACGCCGAGGACATCGCGGCCGCGCGCGCCGCCGGTACCGCCGAAGCCATGATCGACCGGCTGGCCCTGAACCCGCAGCGGCTCGACGGCATCGCCGCCGGACTGCGCCAGGTCGCCGGACTGCCGGACCCGATCGGTGAGGTGTTGCGCGGCAGCACCCTGCCAAATGGCCTGCAGCTTCGGCAGCAGCGGGTGCCGCTCGGCGTGGTCGGCATGGTCTACGAGAGCCGGCCCAACGTGACCGTCGACGCCTTCGGCCTTGCCCTCAAGTCCGGCAACGCTGCGCTGTTGCGCGGCAGTTCGTCGGCCGCCCACTCCAATCGGGCACTGGTCACGGCGCTCCGTGCGGCACTGGCCGCCGAGGGCCTGCCCGAGGACGCGGTGCAGTTGCTGCCCAGCGAGGACCGGGCCAGCGTCACCCACCTGATCCAGGCCCGCGGTCTGGTCGACGTGGTGATCCCGCGTGGCGGCGCCGGCCTCATCGACGCCGTGGTGCGTGACGCCACCGTGCCGACCATCGAGACCGGTGTCGGCAATTGCCACGTCTACGTCCACGAAGCGGCTGATCTCGACATGGCCGAGAGCATCCTGCTGAACTCCAAGACCCGCCGCCCCAGCGTGTGCAACTCGGCCGAGACCCTGTTGGTCGACCGGGCCATCGCCGACACCGCGCTGCCCCGGCTGGTCACAGCCCTGCAGGACGCCGGGGTGACGGTACATCTGGACCCGAGCGAGGACGAGTTGCGCGCCGAGTTCCTGTCGCTGGACATGGCGGTGGCCGTGGTCGACGGTGTCGACGGTGCCATCAGCCACGTCAACGAGTACGGCACCGGGCACACCGAGGCCATCGTCACTACCAATCTCGCTGCGGCCCAGCGCTTCTCCGAACAGGTGGACGCCGCCGCGGTAATGGTCAACGCGTCGACCGCCTTCACCGACGGCGAGCAGTTCGGCTTCGGCGCCGAGATCGGCATCTCGACCCAGAAGTTGCACGCCCGCGGCCCGATGGGGCTGCCGGAACTGACATCCACCAAATGGATCGTGTGGGGCGACGGCCAGACCCGGCCTGCATAGAGGAGAAAAACTTGAGTACACCCGCTCGCTCGGTGCCGCTGTTCGCGGACATCGATGACGTCGCCAAGCGACTCGCCGAAACCGGATACCTGCCCGATACCGCAACGGCCACCGCGGTTTTCCTGGCCGACCGGCTGGGCAAGCCGTTGCTGATCGAAGGACCGGCCGGTGTCGGCAAGACCGAACTGGCCCGGGCCATCGCCCAGTGCACCGGTTCGGAGCTGGTGCGGTTGCAGTGCTACGAGGGGGTCGATGAAGCCCGCGCGCTATACGAGTGGAACCACGCCAAGCAGATCCTGCGGATTCAGTCAGGCCAGCAGTCGGGTGACTGGGACCAGACCAAGATGGACGTGTTCAGCGAAGAGTTCCTGCTGAGCAGGCCGCTCCTGACGGCCATCCGGCGGACCGAACCCACCGTGCTGCTGATCGACGAGACCGACAAGGCCGACATCGAGATCGAAGGCCTGCTGCTGGAGATTCTGTCGGACTTCGCCGTCACCGTGCCCGAACTGGGCACCATCAAAGCGCAGCAGACGCCGCTGGTGGTGCTGACCTCGAACGCCACGCGGGAGCTGTCGGAGGCGCTCAAGCGGCGCTGTCTGTTCCTGCACATCGATTTCCCGGACCCCGACCTGGAGCGGCGCATCCTGCTGTCCCGGGTGCCCGAGCTGCCCGAGAAGATCGCCGACGAGCTGGTCCGCATCATCGGCGTGCTGCGCGGTATGCAGCTCAAGAAACTGCCGTCGGTCGCCGAGACCATCGACTGGGGCCGCACGGTTCTGGCGCTGGGCATGGACACCCTGGACGACGCGATGATCGCCGCCACGCTGGGTGTGGTGCTCAAACACCAGTCCGATCAGCAGCGTGCTGCCGGCGAGCTGAAGCTCAACTAGGGAAGCGAGCCATGGCCGTCGCCCGCACCCCCGCGCAACCGCTTGCCCCGCAAGGTATTCCGGGCCACCTGGTGGGCTTCGTCGAAGCCCTGCGCAAGGTGGGCATCAACGTCGGGCCGTCCGAGACCGTCGACGCCGGACGGGTGATGGCCACCCTGGGGCTCGGTGACCGCATGGTGCTGCGTGAGGGGCTGGCCTGCGCGGTGCTGCGCAGGCCCGACCACCGTGAGACCTACAACGCGTTGTTCGACCTGTGGTTCCCGGCGGCCATGGGGGACCGGGCCGTGCTTGAACTCGACGACGAAGACGATCCGGACAGCCGGCCCGACCGGATACCGCCCGAGGACGTCGAGGGCATGCGCTCGGCGCTCCTCGATCTGCTCTCCGACGCCGACATGGCCAACCTCGACGACCGCCTGATGGCGATGATCGCGCAGATCGTCGACGCCTACGGCAAATACAACTCGAGCCGCGGTCCGTCGTACTCGTCGTACCAGGCGCTCAAGGCCATGGGGCTCGACCAGCTGGAAGGCAAGCTGCTGGCCGGCCTGCTGGCGCCGTACGGTGACGAGCCGACACCCACTCAGGAACAGATCGCCAAAGCAATTGCCGCGAAGCGTATTTCGCAGCTGCGACATATGGTCGAGTCGGAGACCAAGCGGCGCACAGCCGAGCAGATCGGCCGCGACCACGTGCAGACCTACGGCATCCCGCAGCTGGCCGAGAATGTCGAATTCCTCAGGGCATCAGGCGAACAACTGCGCCAGATGCGCAATGTCGTTGCGCCCCTGGCCCGTACGCTGGCCACCCGGCTCGCCGCCCGTCGGCGTCGTTCTCACTCCGGCCAGATCGACCTGCGCAAGACGCTGCGTAAGTCGATGTCGACCGGCGGCGTGCCCATCGACGTCGTCCTCAAGAAACCGCACCCGGCGCGCCCTGAACTGGTGGTGCTGTGCGACGTGTCCGGCTCCGTCGCGGGCTTCAGCCACTTCACGCTGATGCTGGTCCATGCGCTGCGTCAGCAGTTCTCGCGGGTGCGCGTCTTCGCCTTCATCGACACCACCGACGAGGTCACCGAGCTGTTCGGGCCCGATGCCGACCTGGCCGTGGCAGTGCAGAAGATCACCCGCGAGGCGGCGGTCTATACGCGGGACGGGCACTCGGACTACGGCCACGCCTTCGTCTCGTTCATGGACAAGTGGCCGGGTGCGCTGTCGCCTCGCACGGCGTTGCTGGTGCTCGGCGACGGCCGCAACAACTACCGCAACCCGCAGGCCGACCTGCTGGCGCACATGGTCAATGCCAGCCGCCATGCGCACTGGCTCAACCCCGAGCCCAAGCACCTGTGGGGCAGCGGGGACTCGGCGACGGCCAAGTACCAGGACGTCATCACCATGCACGAATGCCGGTCCGCCAAGCAGCTCGCCGCGGTGATCGACAACCTGCTGCCCGTCTAGCCCGCGAGGTCCTGCCCCCGAGTTGGCTCCGAACACTGCCGTAAGCTGGCCAATCGTGACTCGACGCAGGCTGGGAGTGATGGGTGGGACCTTTGATCCCATCCACCATGGACACCTCGTCGCGGCCAGCGAAGTCGCCGACCTGTTCCAGCTCGACGAAGTGGTGTTCGTGCCCACCGGACAGCCCTGGCAGAAGCGGGACCGGCACGTCACCGCCGCTGAGGACCGGTATCTGATGACGGTCATCGCCACAGCTGCCAATCCGCGCTTCTCGGTCAGCCGGGTCGACATCGACCGAGGCGGTCCCACCTACACCAAGGACACGCTGCGCGACCTGGCCAGGCAGAACCCTGACACCGACCTGTTCTTCATCACCGGCGCCGACGCGCTGGCCTCGATCCTGTCCTGGCAGAACTGGGAGGACATGTTCTCCACGGCCCGGTTCGTCGGCGTCAGCCGGCCCGGCTACGAGCTGGACGGCAAGCACATCGAGGAAGCACAGAAAGAACTGCCACCCGACGCCCTGACCCTGGTCGAGGTGCCCGCGCTGGCCATCTCGTCGAGCGACTGCCGTCGCCGCGCCCAGGCCAACCGGCCCATCTGGTACCTGGTGCCCGACGGCGTCGTCCAATACGTATCCAAACGGAGGCTCTACCAGGCCGCGAACCAGCAGGAGAACACATGACGGCCACCCCCGAAGCCCTCGACATGGCGACGGTCGCCGCCCGTGCGGCCGCCGCCAAGCTCGGCGAGAACATCCGCGTCATCGACGTGTCGGACCAGTTGGTCATCACCGACTACTTCGTGATCGCCTCCGCGTCCAACGACCGCCAGGTCAACGCCATCGTCGACGAGGTCGAGGAGAAGATGCGCTGGGCAGGCCACAAGCCGGCCCGCCGCGAAGGCGCCCGTGAGGGCCGCTGGGTGCTGCTCGACTACGTCGACATCGTCGTGCACATCCAGCACCAGGAGGAGCGCGAGTACTACGCGCTGGACCGGCTCTGGCGGGATTGCCCGACCGTCGAAGTAGACCTCGAGGGTGAGCTCCCGGTGAACCCCGACGGCGACGCGTCGGACGAGGACGGCGAGTGAGGAACCGGCGGCTCCTGCTGCTGCGTCACGGCCAGACGGAGTACAACGCCACCAGCCGAATGCAGGGCCAGCTCGACACCGACCTCAGTGATCTGGGCCGGGCCCAGGCAGTCGCCGCTGCCGAGGTGCTGGCCAAGCGGCAGCCACTGGTGATCGTGTCGTCCGATCTGCGCCGTGCCCTCGATACCGCGACCACGCTGGGCGACCAGGCCGGCATGCCGGTGTCCGTCGATGAGCGGTTGCGCGAGACGCACCTGGGCGACTGGCAGGGCCTGACGCATCAGGAGGTCGACGCCGTCGCACCCGGCGCGCGGCTGGCCTGGCGGGAGGATGCCCGCTGGGCGCCGCACAACGGCGAGAGTCGGGTGGACGTCGCGAATCGTAGTCTGCCGGTGGTGATCGAGCAGCTGCGCAAGCTGCCCGAGTGGGGCGTCGACGAGGTCGACCGCCCAGTGGTGCTCGTGGCGCACGGCGGCCTGATCGCGGCGCTGACCGCCGCCCTGCTGGACCTCCCGGTGGACAACTGGCCGGTGCTCGGCGGCATGGGCAACGCCAGCTGGGTACAGCTGTCGGGACACAGCGCCGGACTGGCCGACGGCGATCCTGTGACGTGGCGCCTGGACGTCTGGAACGCCTCGGCTCAGGTGGCCAACGATGTCCTCTGACCGTCCTGTCCTGCTCGTCTTCTGCGACTCGTTGTCCTACTACGGCCCGACGGGCGGCCTGCCGTCCGACGATCCGCGCATCTGGCCGAACATCGTTGCCTCCCAACTCGGTTGGGACCTGGAGCTGATCGGCCGGATCGGCTGGACCTGCCGCGACGTGTGGTGGGCGGCGACCCAGGACCCGCGTTCCTGGGCGGCGCTACCGAAGGCCGGCGCGGTGATCTTCGCGACGTGCGGCATGGACTCCTTGCCGTCGCCGTTGCCGACGGCACTGCGGGAGCTCATCCGCTACGTGCGTCCGTCGTGGCTGCGCCCCATCGTGCGGGACGGCTACGGCTGGCTGCAGCCGCGGCTGTCGCCGATCGCCCGGCCCGCGCTGCCGGCGCACCTGACTGTCGAATACCTCGAAGAAACCCGCGGGGCAATCGATTTCAACCGTCCCGGTATTCCGTTCGTCGCGACGATTCCGTCGGTGCACATCGCGGAGACCTACGGGAGCTCGCACCGGTGGCGCGACGCCACGGTGGCGGCGATCACCGATTGGGCTGACGCGAAGGAGATTCCGGTCGTCGACCTCAAGGCCGCCGTCGGTGACGAGGTGATGTCGGGCCGGGCGAATCCGGACGGCATCCACTGGAACTTCGAGGCGCACCGCGCGGTTGCCGAACTCATGCTCAAGGGGCTGGCCGAGGCCGGTGTGGTGTCGCAGCGGACTGACGACTAGTCATGACCGTGGTGGTGGTCACGGACTCGTCGGCCCGGCTTGACCCGGATCAGTTGAAGCGCTGGGACATTCGGGTGGTCCCCCTGCACGTGCTGCAGGACGGTATCGATTACCAGGACGGGGTCGACCCGATTCCGCAGGACATCCAGGACCGGTCGCACGTGTCCACCGCGGGCGCGGCGCCCGCGGATCTGACCGACGTCTACACGCAGGCGCTGGCCGACAGCGGCGGCGACGGCGTGGTCGCGGTGCACCTGTCGGCCGGCCTGTCGAGCACGTTCAGCGCCGCCGCGGCCGTCGGCCGGGAACTGGGTCCTGCCGTGCGCGTGGTCAATTCACGATCGGCGGCCATGGGGGTCGGGTTCGTCGCCCTCGCCGCGGCCCGGGCCGCGGCGGCCGGAGCGGACCTTGACGCCGTTGAGGCGCAGGCCCGGTCGGAGTCCGGCAAGCAACACGGTTTCATCGTCGTGCATCGGTTGGACAACCTGCGCCGCAGTGGCCGCATCGGCACGGCCGCATCCTGGTTGGGCACCGCGTTGTCGCTGAAGCCGTTGCTGCAGTTGGACATCGACGGCCGACTGGTGCTGGATCAGCGGATTCGGACCGTGGCCAAGGCGCATGCCGCGCTGATCGACCGGGTGACCACGCTGGTCGGTGACCGGCCTGCAGCCATCGCCGTGCACCACGTCGACAATCACGACGACGCCGCGTCGATCGGTGCCGCCCTGACTTCCCGTCTGCCCCAGGTCGAATCACTCGTGGTGACCGACATGGGGCCGGTGCTGGCGGTGCACGTCGGCTCCGGGGCTGTCGGCGTGATCGTCAACTTGCAGGAGCAGCGCCACCCGGGTCAGTGACCCGGGCAGGCCCACCGCACCCCGGTGGTTGGTCAACCGGCTGAGAACGGCATTTCCCTAGCCGGCGAACCGTCCGGTGACCGGCGGCAGGTCCTTCAGGGTCAGGATGCCCGGCGCGGCGGCAACCACCGCGGGCACCGCGTTGGTGACCGGCAGCGCGGTGTAGATCATGCCGAGCCCGTTGAGGCTGACCTCGCTCCAGTCCTTCGACGGCAGGCAGTACACGACGGTGCGCATGTTGGGCACGCCGAACACCTGGATCACATGGCCGTGCGCGACGGGCTTCGGCGGCGTGACGTGTTCGCCCATGATCCAGTTGAAACCGACGCTGACCACGTTCTTGTCACCGACCCAGCCACGGTGATAGCCGTAGACGCTGGCCACGGTGCCCTTCGGGATCTGCATGAACCCCAGGTCGGAGTCTTCGGTCGCGGGGGTGAAGGTGACGTCGAACGTGATGTTGTCCAGCTTGGCGCCGATGGCGTCGGCCATCATCGCGGCCGACTCGGCGAACACTTCGCTCTCCAGGCGCACGCTCTCGGCCAGCCCGGGGGTCTCCGGGTCCTTGCCGAAGCCCATCGCGGCCATGGTTCCCGCCGACTCGTAGACGCCGCAGTCCACCGACTCGGTGATGCGGATTTCGTCGACGCTCTCGCACGCGCTGGACAGCACCATGCCCATCATGTTCGTCAGGCCAGGGTGTGCGCCGCTGCCGAAGATCGTGGAATTGCCTGCCTCGCAGGCCTTCTGGATGCGCGCCAGATCTTCGGGGGACTGCTTGCCGCCGGTGATCCAGGCCGCGCTGGAACAGACGTTGATGCCGGATTCGAGCAGGCGGACCAGTTCGTCGACGCTGGGCCAGATCGGGTTGTAACAGCAGGCATCCGGCTTGAGGGCGACCAGTTCCTCGATGTCGTTGGTGGCCTTGATGCCGGTGGGCTCCGGCCAGCCGGCGAGATCGGCGGCGTCGACCCCGACCTTGTCGGCACCGTACGCGTAGACGCCCACCAATTCCATGTCGTCACGAGCGATGATCGCGTGCAGGGATCGCTTACCGATGTTGCCGGTGGTCCACTGGATGACGCGGAGCGGTCGGTCGTTGGTCATGGATGCCTCCTCGTTGGGGCTGTGCGCTTTCGCTAGACACTATGCCGCAGGTGTCTACCCGACGTCGGGGGTCCCGGCGGCCGGACGATTCGTCGCATTGTCGAGATGCAAGACAGATTGACAAGTCCTCTCATCCGGACGCCATGAGCTGGCGATCTCTGAAACGGCTATGAATCAATTATGAAATTGACATGGCGATCATTATGCGTCGCATATGAGTATCTCGACACATGTTCGATCCTGGCTAAAATTGAACTTTGAGATAAGCGCAGATAAACGGTTCTCAATGTGGGAAAGGAAATCGAATTGTTGGGCGGCGGTATTACCAAGAGTGCCGGGGTTGCGTCTGTAGCGATCGTGTTGAATCTGGGCTCGGCGGCACCGGCGCTGGCTGCGCCCGAGGTGCAGGCATCGGCCCAGGCCACGATCAGTGAGCTGGAAGCACAAGGACTTCGGCCGATAGTCAACAAGATCGGTAACGCACCCATCGAGCAATGTACGGTGATCGCGGTGCGGGAGGGCACTGCTGTCAAGCACTCCTGGATACAGCGAGGCCCGACCGGGAACGTCGGAAATCTCATTCGCTATAAAACTGCGTATGTTGATCTCAACTGCAATCGATGAATGATGTCGAGGGAGTATTTGAACCACGATTTGCGGGCAGAATAGTGGAATAAACGGTCAATTACTCGATGCATATCGCGCAAGTTTGACGGCAATGAGCAAAGCCGGTCTTGCCTGTACATTTGCAACGAAGATTGACAAGCCCACGCGACACGCACGACATTTGTGAAAGTGTGCAGGCGCGTCTGATCAATCCTTGCTCCATCTCGACATCATCCACAGATCGCGATTGATCCACAGGCAGTCGGCGTGGCGGCATTTTCGCGGCGTTTCGGTCGGTGGCGGTGCCTAACGTCGCGGACATGGTCACTCAGACACCGGTCGACCGGGCGCAGCGGCGGCTGACCGCACAGCCAGGCGACGCGACGGAACCCGACGGAGAACCAGACCAGAACGACGACACCTCGCTGTCGCGATGGCTGCCCGACACGGTGTCAGGTGGGCCGGGGTGGCTGGCGACGGTGCGGGCCGACCCCGGGCGTGCTGGGGTGATCGCGCTTGCGGTGGTCGGCGTGGTCGCGGTCCTGGTGACCGTGATCGCGGTGCTCGGTGATGACAAGCCGCCCGTGACCGCGGCGAGACTGCCTCCGGTGCAGATGGTTTCGTCCAGCACACCGGGAGCGCCCGCACCCCCGGTGAAGGCCGAGGACGTCGTGGTCAGCGTCGCCGGCCTGGTCCACAAGCCGGGGCTGGTGACGCTCCCTGCCGGTGCGCGGATCGCCGACGCGGTCACCGCCGCCGGGGGAGCGCTGGCCGGCGCCGACCTCGTCGGCCTGAACATGGCTCGCAAGGTGGCCGACGGCGAGCAGATCCTGGTCGGCATCACCGCTCCGGTGGGTGCGCCGGCGGTGATGCGCAGTTCGGCAGGCGCGACGGCCGCACCGCCGGAGAAGGGGCCGTCCGGTGATGGAAGAGGCGCTGGCCCCAAAGGGCCGGTCGATCTGAACACCGCTACCGAGGAGCAGCTCGACGCGTTGCCCGGTATTGGTCCGGTCATGGCGAAAGCGATCGTGGCGTGGCGCGTGGCCAACGGCCGGTTCACGAGCGTTGATCAGCTGGGTGAGGTGGACGGCATCGGGCCGGGTCGGCTGGAGAAACTGCGTGAACTGGTCAAGGTGTGACGGGCAGTCCCGCGCCGGACGTCCCGGGCGTCGACCTGCGGTTGGTGCCGGCAGCCCTGACGTGCTGGACGGTGACCGCGGTCGGGCTGTGGTGGGGGCCGTGGGCGGCGCTGGCGGCGGTGGTGGTCGCGGTGGCAGGCGTCGTGGGAGTCGGGCTGCGAATGGGCGACGTGCGCTGGCGCGCAGTGCTCGCCGTGGCGGCGGTGGGGGCGGCCTTCGCGATCGTCGCGACGGTGCGTGTGCATGCGGTCGACACCCATCCGCTGGCTTCCCGGTTCGGCACCACCGTGACGGTCACGGTCACGCCATCGGAGTCCCCGAAGGCCATCCAGGGCGGCCGCCTGATGTTCACGGCCTCGTTGCAGAGGCTTCAGGACGTCGAATCATCAGGGCGGGTCATGGTTTTCGCGCCTGCTGTCGGGTATTCGGAGGTCGGTGTGGGCCGCCCGATGGCGTTCCGGGCCAGGGTCACCCGGCCCAAGAGACGCGACCTGTCCGTGGCTGTGCTGGCCGCGGTGGGACAGCCGCGGTTCGGGACGGCCTCGACCGGGCAGCGCGCGGCGGCGCACGTGCGGGCGGAATTCGGCAAGGCCGCTCGACTGGCGCTGCCGCCGGATCAGGCTGCGATGTTGCCGGGCCTGGTCCTGGGTGATGTGTCGGCGGTCGAGTCGGACACCACAGCGGACTTCCGGCGATCCGGACTGACGCATCTGACCGCGGTGTCGGGAGCGAACGTGACCATCGTGTGCGGCGCGGTTCTGCTGAGCGCGGCGCTGGTCGGGCCGCGGATCGCCGTGGCTTTGGCGGCGCTGACGCTGTTTGCGTTCGTCGTCATCGTGCAGCCGTCCCCGAGCGTATTGCGCGCTGCGGCAATGGGTTCGGTGATGCTGATGGGCCTGCTGGTGCATCGGCGCCGGCAGGCGATCCCAGCGTTGTCGGCAAGTGTGCTGGTGCTGATGGTGATCTCACCGGCGCTCGCCGTGGATGCGGGATTCGCGCTGTCGGTGGTGGCGACGGCGGGACTCGTGGTGATCGCGCCGGGTTGGTCGCGCCGGCTGGTGGGCCGCGGCTGGCCGAAGCCGGTCGCTGACGCGGTATGCGTGGCCGTTGCCGCGCAACTTGTGACGGCGCCGTTGGTGGCGGCGATATCGGGAAGCCTGAGTCTGGTTGCGGTGGCGGCCAATCTCCTTGTGGCTCCGGTTATTCCGCCCATCACCATTCTCGGTACCGCGGCTGCCGCGGTGGGCTGGTTCTGGCCTGCCGCGGCGCAACTGCTCATCCGGTTCACCGGGCCGGAACTATGGTGGCTCCTGCATGTCGCGCGGTGGAGTGCCGCGGTGCCCGGGGCGGCGGTGAGTGTCCCGTCGGGTTGGGGCGGCGCTCTCCTGCTCGGTACGACGACGGTGGGGGTGGCGCTGCTGCTGGCCGCGTGGCGTCGACGACGAGGAAATGCGATACGGCCGTGAACTCTGGCGCCGCGTTGCAGAATTATTGACGTGGACGACCATTCTCCTGACTCTGCGGCCGCGACGGTAGCGGCGCTCGAAGCGGCCGGCGTCGGGACCCTGATCGGCACCGTGGTCAACGCCGCGGGCCTGACGCAAGCGAAGGTGGTTCCGCTCAGCCGGGTGGCGGTGTTCGCTGACCACGGGCTGGGCACCAGCCCGACATGGCATGTGTTCGCCATTGACCAGACCGGCATCGTGGTGAGCGATCAGATCGGTGTGGTCGGGGACCGGCGGGTGCGCATCGACCTGGCGGGCCTACACCTCCTCGGCGACGGACTCGCCTGGGCGCCCGGGGCGTTCTTCACCCAGGACGGCAACCGAGACCCGCACTGCGGTCGCGGTGTGCTGCAACGGGTTACGCAGCGATTGGCGGCCGCCGGGTTGACGGCCTCCGTCGGGCATGAGGTCGAGTTCGTGGTCGTCGGCCCCGACGGCGCGCAGCTGCCGTCCGTTCTGTGGGCGCAGTACGGATTGGCCGGCGTGCTCGAATTCGAAGGGTTTGTCCGTGACGTGATGGACGCGACCGGCGCCGCAGGGGTGTCCATCGAACAGTTCCACCCTGAATACGGCGCGAACCAATTCGAGTTCTCGCTGGAACCGCGCGATCCGGTGGCCGCCGCCGATCAGCTGGTGCTCGCGCGGATCATCATCGGACGGGTGGCCCGCCGCCACGGCCTGCGGATCAGTCTGTCGCCAGTGCCTTTCGCCGGCAGCGTGGGTTCTGGTGCACATCAGCATTTTTCGTTGAATCATGATGGAGTGCCGGTGTTCTCCGGCGGTTCGGGGATGCGCGGGATGACACCGGCGGGCGAGGCCGCCGTGGCGGGGCTGCTGGCCGGTTTGCCTGGCGCGCAGGGGGTCTTGTGCGGCTCCATCGTGTCCGGGCTGCGCATCCAGCCGGGGAGCTGGTCCGGTGCCAACGTCTGCTGGGGTACCGAGAACAGAGAGGCCGCGGTGCGGTTCGTCAGCGCTGCATCCGGTAATCCGTACGGCGCCAATGTCGAGGTGAAGATCATCGACCCGTCGGCCAATCCGTATCTCGCGTCGGCAACCATCCTCGGGCTGGCGCTCGACGGCATCACCCGTGCACTGCCGCTGCCGCCCGAAGTCACCGTCGACCCGGGTTCCCTGACCGAAGCCGAACGCGAGCGCGCCGGTGTGGTGACACTGCCGGTGAAGCAGATCGAGGTTCTCGACGCGCTGCGCAGCAGCGATGTGGTCCGCGACATCCTCGGCAACGCGGCCACCGATGCCGTCCTCGGTGTGCGCGGCTACGAGCACCAGAACTACGGCGGCCTCTCCGACACCGAACTCGCCGAGAAGTTCCGTTTGGCTTGGAGTGTGTGAGTGCGTGCGAGGGCTTGTCAGCGCGCCATGAAACGATCAACGGGTGAGTGGATCGACCGAGGCGTTGCATCTGGTGCTGGGCGACGAGGAACTGCTGGTCGAGCGTGCTGTGGCGGCCGTGTTGCGCGATGCGCGTAAGCAGGCCGGCAACGGCGGGGCGATGAACAACGATGTGCCGGTCGACCGACTGCGTGCCGGCGACGTGTCCACCAGCGAGCTCGCCGAACTGCTGAGCCCGTCGCTGTTCGCCGAGGAACGCGTTGTGGTTCTGGAGTCCGCCGCCGAAGCCGGTAAGGACGCCGTCGCCCTCATCGCGGACGCCGCGGCCGACCTGCCGGGCGGCACCATGCTCGTCGTCGTGCACTCCGGTGGCGGCCGGGCCAAGGCGCTGGCGGATCAGCTCAAAAAGCTTGGCGCCGAGGTGCATCCGTGCGCCAAGATCACCAAGGCAGCCGAGCGTGCCGACTTCGTCCGCAAGGAATTCCGGTCGCTGAAGGTGAAGGTCAGTGACGACGCCATCAATGCCGTGCTCGACTCGGTCGGCTCGGACATCCGCGAATTGGCCGCGGCGTGCTCACAGCTGGTGGCCGACACCGGGGGGCAGATCGACGTGGCGGCCGTGCGCCGCTATCACTCCGGCAAGGCGGAGGTCAACGGCTTCGACATCGCCGACAAGGCCGTCTCGGGCGACGTCAGCGGTGTCGCCGAAGCCTTGCGCTGGGCGATGGCGGGCGGCGTCCCGCATGTGGTGCTGGCCGACGCACTGGCCGAGGCGGTGCACTCGATCGCGCGCGTCGGTGGCGTGTCGGGTGACCCGTACCGGTTGGCGGGGGAGCTGGGTATGCCGCCCTGGCGCGTGCAGAAGGCGCAGAAGCAGGCCCGGCGGTGGAACCGGGACACCGTGGCCGAGGCCTTGCGGGTGGTCGCGGCGCTGAACGCGGACGTCAAGGGTGTCGCGGCCAACGCGGACTACGCGTTGGAATCGGCGGTGCGCCGCGTCGCTGAGCTGGCCGACAGCTGAGCTGCCGAATGTGCCGCCAGAGCTGAGGCGGACACAACAAAACCGCGGCCCGATCAACGGGCCGCGGTTCCGCGAAAACTTACAGGCTCAGATCAGAGCTTGTTGAAGGCCAGGGTCAGCGCCGACTTCTTGTTGGCGGCCTGGTTCTTGTGGATGACACCCTTCGTGGCGGCCTTGTCCAGCTTGCGGTTGGTGGCGACGAGCAGCTCGCCGGCCTTGTCCTTCTCGCCCGCCTCGACGGCCTCACGGAAACCGCGGATGGCCGTACGCAGCGCCGACTTCACCGACTGGTTGCGCAGACGTGCGAGCTCGTTGGTGCGGATGCGCTTTTCCTGCGACTTGATGTTGGCCACGCGTGTCGTTCCTTCTAAATCTCAATTTGGGCATGCTCTGGGACGAGCATGCTCGGTCTTAAGTCTGCGCTCTTCGCCCGTCCACGGGCAGCGACTGTTCAGGTTACCAGCGTCCACGCGAAATCCCCAAAGCGCGGCGCCCGCGCACTGACTGGCGATGACCCGAGCATATCGGTGAATGCCAAGTTGCCCTGCCGAAACTGCCAGGTTGATGCAGCATGTCTGCCATGAGCCCACGGACATCGCACAGTGGCCCCGTACGGACGCGGCGCACCACACCAGGGAATCGCTACGACGGTGTGTTCGGCGGCTACGACGATGTCGACAGCTATGCCGATGCGTACGACGAGATGTTCGACGCCGACGGCGTCGTTCGCGGTCTCTACAAGGGTGTCTTCGCCGAGTTGGCGCCGTCCGACGCGTCCGAACTGGCGGCCCGGTCCGAAGCACTCGGCCGTGCGTTCACCGACCAGGGCATCACGTTCTCGCTGTCCGGTCAGGAGCGGCCGTTCCCGCTGGATCTGGTGCCCAGGGTCATCTCGGCCACCGAGTGGTCGAAGCTGGAAAAGGGCATCAAGCAGCGGGTGAAGGCGCTCGAGATGTATCTCGACGACGTCTACGGCGACCAGGAGATCCTGCGTGACGGCGTGATTCCACGCCGGTTGGTGACCTCGTGCGAGCACTTCCACCGGGAAGCCGCGGGCATCGTCCCGCCCAATGGTGTCCGCATCCACGTCGCGGGTATCGACCTCGTCCGCGACGACAAGGGCGACTTCCGGGTGCTCGAGGACAACCTGCGCTCGCCGTCCGGGGTGTCGTACGTCATGGAGAACCGGCGCACCATGGCGCGGGTCTTCCCCAACCTCTTCGCCACCCACCGGGTCCGGGCGGTCGGTGACTACTCGTCGCACCTGCTGCGGGCCTTGCGCAACGCCGCGGCATCGAACGAGGCGGACCCGACCGTGGTGGTTCTCACTCCGGGCGTCTACAACTCGGCCTACTTCGAGCACTCTCTGCTGGCCCGGCAGATGGGCGTCGAACTGGTCGAGGGCCGCGACCTGTTCTGCCGCGACAACGTCGTCTACATGCGCACCACCGAAGGCGAGCGCCAGGTGGACGTCATCTACCGCCGGATCGACGACATGTTCCTCGACCCCATGCAGTTCCGGCCCGACACGGTGCTCGGCGTCGCGGGACTGCTCAACGCGGCGCGGGCGGGCAACGTCGTCATCTCCAGCGCGGTGGGCAACGGGGTCGGTGACGACAAGCTGGTCTACACCTACGTGCCGACGATCATCGAGTACTACCTGGGCGAGAAGCCGCTACTGGCGAACGTGGACACCTACCGCTGTTGGCTCGACGAAGAGCGCGAGGAAGTGCTCGACCGGATTCGCGAACTGGTCATCAAACCGGTCGAAGGGTCCGGCGGCTACGGCATCGTCTTCGGGCCGGACGCCTCGGAGAAGGAGATCGCCGCGATCTCGAAGAAGGTCCGCGCCGACCCGCGCGGCTGGATCGCCCAACCGGTGGTCCAGCTCTCGACGGTGCCGACGCGGATCGGCGACAAGCTCGCCCCGCGGCACGTCGACCTGAGGCCGTTCGCGGTCAACGACGGCGACGACGTGTGGGTGTTGCCGGGCGGGCTGACCCGCGTGGCACTGCCCGAGGGCTCGCTGGTGGTCAACTCCAGCCAGGGCGGGGGATCGAAGGACACCTGGGTGCTGGCATCGCGGGCATCGACCGCCGACCGTGAACTCGCCGCCGCCGAAGTGGTCCGCGCGCTGCCGTCTGGCGGTCAGGCGGCCGATGACGGGCCCCCGCAGCAGGCCGTGCAAACCGCCCACCAACAGCAACAGCAACAGCAACAGCAACAGCAACAGCAACAGCAACAGGAGGTGATGTACTGATGTTGGCACGCAACGCGGAATCGCTGTACTGGATCGGCCGCTACGTCGAGCGGGCCGACGACACCGCCCGCATCTTGGACGTCACTGTGCACCAGTTGCTGGAGGACTCGAGCGTCGACCCCGACCTGGCGTCCCGAACATTGTTGCGGGTCTTGGGAATCGAACCACCTGCGGCGCCCTTGGACATGTGGTCGTTGACCGAATTGGTTGCGTTCGGCCGGGGTGACGGACAGAATTCGATCGTCGAGTCGATCTCGGCCGCGCGGGAAAATGCCCGCGGTGCAAGAGAAGTCACGTCCACCGAAATGTGGGAGTGCCTCAACACCACCTTCAACGCCCTGGCGGACCGCGAGCGGGCCGCCAGAAAGCTCGGGCCGCACGAATTCCTGAGCTTCGTGGAAGGACGCGCGGCGATGTTCGCCGGCCTGGCCGACTCGACGCTGTCGCGTGACGACGGCTACCGCTTCATGATGCTGGGCCGGGGGATCGAGCGCGTCGACATGACGGTGCGCCTGCTGCTGGCCCGCGTCGGTGACAGTGCGTCGTCGCCGGCATGGGTGACGGTGCTGCGCTCGGCCGGTGCCCACGACACCTATCTGCGCACCTACCGCGGCGTGCTGGACGCCGGCCGTGTCGTCGAATTCATGTTGTTGGACAGGCTGTTTCCGCGGTCGGTGTTCTACTCGCTCCGGGTGGCGGAGCGGCATCTGGATGAACTGCACCACCGGCCGCATGACCGGGTCGGCGCCACCGGGGAGGCGCAGCGCCTGCTCGGCCGGGCCCGCAGCGAGCTGGAGTTCCTGCGGCCGGGTCTGCTGCTGGACTCCCTGGAGGCGCGCCTGGCGGGTCTGCAACGCAGCTGCCGGGAAATCGGAGAGGCGTTGGCGCTGGAGTACTTTCACGCGGCGCCATGGGTCGCGTGGACCGACGCGGGCCACCCGGTGGCGGTCATCGAGGAAGGTGAGATCTGATATGTGGCGGCTCAGGGTTGTCCATGCCACGGGGTATGCCTACAAGTCACCGGTGACGGCGTCGTTCAACGAAGCTCGCTTGACGCCACGCTCGGACTCGCGGCAGAACGTCATCCTCAACCGGGTGGAGACCGTACCGGCCACCCGCTCGTACCGGTACATCGACTACTGGGGCACCGCGGTGACCACCTTCGATCTGCATGCGCCGCACACCGAACTGGAGGTGACGTCGTCGTCGGTCGTCGAGACCGACAAGGGCGAGATGCCTGCCGAACTGGTCACGTGGGACGACCTGGCCAGTGGCGGCGTGCGTGACCGATTCGACGAACTGCTCGTGCCGACCGCGTACACGCCGGTCAGCAAGCGGCTGCAGCGGGTCGGCCAGCGGATCATGAAGTACTACGACCCGCAGGAAGCGGTGACTGCCGCGGCGAACTGGGTCAACACCGAACTGGACTACGTCCCGGGCACCACTGGCGTGCATTCGTCCGGGCTGGACGCGCTGCGTGAAGGCAAGGGGGTGTGTCAGGACTTCGCGCACCTGACGCTGATCTTGTTGCGCACCATGGGTATTCCGGCGCGGTACGTGTCCGGCTACCTGCATCCGCAGCGCCGGGCCGAGGTCGGCGACACCATCGAAGGACAGAGCCACGCCTGGGTGCAGGCGTGGACCGGGGGCTGGTGGGACTACGACCCGACCAACGACGTCGAGATCAACGAGCAGTACGTGACCGTCGCAGTGGGACGGGACTATGCGGACGTCACACCGCTGAAGGGCATCTACTCGGGCGAGGGATCCACTGATCTGGATGTCGTCGTGGAGATCACCCGGCTGGCCTGAACCTGGGGGAGAGTGCCGAACCTCTCACCTTGACACGTTGTGTGACCTACCCCGCACTGTTGCATATGGCGCGGTTCGTTGCGCTATTTGCGTCACATACAGAACGTGGGGAGACACGTGGTGCTTGAGACGACCGACACGAGCCCCGCTGGAAAGGACGCCGAGGGCGTCGCCACCAGCACGCCGGAGTTCCGGCGCCGTTTTCTCATCAGGCTCACCGCTGTGCTCATCGGCGGCATGTTCCTCGATGGCTACATCCTCGGCATCATCGGGCCGGCGACCGTCCTGATCCAGTCCGACCTCGGCGTCAGCGATCTGTGGATCGGGCTGATTGCTGCCGGCACTCTTTTCGGCATCTTCGTCGGCGCCCCGATCGGCGGTTGGATGACCGATAAGTTCGGCCGCAAGCCCATGTTCCTCATCGACATGGGTTTGTTCGTGATCGCGTCGTTCCTGCAATTTTTTGTGGCGCTCGGTCAGTTCTTCATCACCTCAGCGCTTCAGTTGCTGATCATCCGTTTTCTGATGGGCATCGCGATCGGCGGCGAGTACTCGATCGGCTTCCCGCTGATGACCGAGTTCGCACCGGCGCGGCTGCGGGGCCGTCTGCTCGGCGCAACCCTGGTGGCCTGGTATGTGGGGTTCATGGTGGCGTTCATCGTCGCGCACGCCCTGATGGACGCGGAGGTGAACTGGCGGATCATCATCGGCTCCAGCACGGTGATCGCGTCTGGCTTGTTCCTGGCCCGCATCGGCCTTCCCGAATCGCCGCGCTGGTTGATCCAAAAGGGCAGGCGCAGAGAAGCGTTGGCCATCGCGAACAAGTACATGGACCTTTTCGAGGCCGCCGCCGTGACCCGCGAGAGCGAGGGCTGCGACAACAAGCGGGGAGTCGACGGCACGTTCGCGATGCTGTTCAATCGGGCCAACTGGAAGGCCACCCTGTTCACTTCCGGCTTCTGGTTCTGCGCGGTCACCCCGTACTTCGCCATCGCCACCTTCGCCGACAAGGTGCTCAAGCAGTACGGCATGGGCGAGGGCCTGGCGAGCGGGGTCGGCTTGTCGGCACTTGCCTGTCTCGGCGTCCTTGGCACCGCGCTGCTGCTCGACAAGCTCGGCCGGCGCGTGCTGTCGGTACCCACCCAATGGCTGTGTGCCGTGTTGTTGGCGCTGATCGCGCTGTGGAGCGGTGCGCCGGCGATGGCCGTGCTGGTGATGTTCTTCGCCTTCTCGTTCTTCAATGCCGGTTACACGACGCTCACCCAGGTTTATCCGGGGGAGGTGTTCCCGACCGAGGTTCGTGGCATCGGTACTGGCTTCGCGGCCGCATTCAGCCGGATCGGCGCGGGCATGGGCACGTTTCTGTTGCCGTGGTCGATCGCGCATCTGGGAATGTCGGTGAGCATGTTGGTCGCTGCCGGGGTCGCGTTTGTCGGGGCCGCGCTGTCGCAGTGGCTCGCGCCCGAGACTGCGGGCAAGAGCCTCGCGGAGACGGCGTCGACGTACTCACACTGATATCTGACAGGTGCGCTAAATCCCTTCTGTACGTGTGCGCCCGACTACCATTGGTGTGAGGTGTATCACGATCGGAGGCGCGCAATGCGGATCGCGGACGTACTGAGCAACAAGGGTGCCGCGGTAGCGACCATCGCCCCCGAAACCACGGTGTCCCAACTACTGGCCAGCCTGGCGGCGCTCAACATCGGAGCCATGGTGGTGGTCGGACCGGACGGCCTGGCCGGCATCGTGTCCGAACGCGACGTGGTCCGCGAGCTGCACAAGCGTGGCGGCGGCCTACTGGGCCAGCCGGTTTCGGAGATCATGACGACCGTTCTGGCGACCTGCACGCCGCGGGACACCGTTGACCACCTCGTGGTGCTGATGACCCAGAACCGGGTGCGGCACGTGCCCGTCCTCGACGACGGCCGGCTGGCCGGCATCGTCAGCATCGGCGACGTCGTCAAGACCCGGATGGAAGAGCTCGAGACCGAGCAGCAGCACTTGCAGGACTACATCACTCAGGGCGGCTGAATCTTCCATCAGCGTGACGGTTCGCGGCAAGCTGGCGGCATGCCTGAAATTCAGACCCGCGCGGCCACGCGTTCCGACGTCGGGGCTTTGTCGCACGCCCTCGCCCGCGCCTTCGCCGACGACCCGGTCATGGCATGGATGATTCCCGACGACCCAGCGCGTCGACGCCGATTGCCGCGCCTGTTCGCGGCGCTCGCCAAGTATCAGCATCTGGACCATGGCGGCATCGAGATCGCTTCGTCGGCGGACGGCATCGGCGCGGCGGCGTTGTGGGATCCCCCGGGGGCGTGGCAGCAGACGCGCCGCGACGAACTGCGGATCGCGCCCATCATGCTGCTGACGTTGGGCGCGGCCGTGCTGCGCGGGCAGGCGGCTTCCGAACTGATGAAGAAGCATCATCCTGAAGAGCCGCATTGGTATCTGGCGGTGATCGGCAGCGACCCTCTTGTTCGCGGCGGCGGGTTCGGCCAGGCCCTGATGAAGTCCCGGCTGGACCGGGTCGACGCCGAACATGCACCCGCGTATCTGGAGTCGAGCAACCCCGTGAACGTGCCGTATTACGAGCGGTTCGGATTCGAGGTCACCGGCGAGATGGTGCTGCCGAACGGCGGGCCCAGCCTGATTCCGATGTGGCGGCCGGCGCGATAAAGCGCACTGCGCGCACCGTCAGCGGCCGCGAGGGCGCCCAAAATGTACGCGGAACGCGGCGTATTGCGGTACAGACACGCACGCTCGCGGAAAGGGGCGGAAGGGGGCCTAGCTCCAGGAATAGCTGGCGCGGAGGCGGGCGGCGATGATCTCGAACTTATCGCGTTCGAGGACCGCGCCTTCGCGGCGGATGCCTTCCTCCGGCACGTCGAGCACGCGGTCGAGGCGCACCCAGCTGGCGCGTCCCTCGTAGTCCCAGCTGCCGGAGCCGATGCCGACCCAGTCGGGGTCGCCCTGGTGCCGGTCCTGGCTGGACAGCATCAGCCCCAGCAAGGTGCTGCGATCGCGGCCCACGACCAGCACCGGGCGGTCCTTGCCGCGGGTCGGGTCGTCTTCGTAGACGACCCAGGTCCAGACGATCTCGCCCGGATCGGCCTGGCCGTCCAGGTTGGGTGAGTAGACGATGCGCCGGGCGCGGTGCGCGGTGGGGACGATGTTCTCGGTGACCGGGCGTCCGGCGGTGATGGCCGCCTGAGGCTCCGTCGAAACCGCGCCGAGTGCGGTGAGACCCACCTCGATGCCGAACCGGATGCCCTGCTGGATGGTCCGGGACAACCCGTCGGGCTGCTGCAAGGTGCGGATGAGCTTGGGCGCCTCGTTGAACACCAATTGTTCCGCCAGACGCTGGAACGTCCTCCACTGCGACGCCATGCCATCGAGCATAGGGGAGTTTCGGGGCCGCGATTTAGCCGCCGGGGTCCTCGCTAGATACCCTGGTAGCCGCGCGTGATACGCGCAGACCCATCGTCACCAGGAGATTCCCATCAGCAGTTTCGCCGACAAGACGTTCACTGCGCCGGCGCAGATTCGGAACTTCTGCATCATCGCCCATATCGACCACGGCAAGTCCACCTTGGCCGACCGCATGCTGGGAATCACCGGTGTGGTCGCCGACCGGGACATGCGGGCCCAGTACCTGGACCGCATGGACATCGAGCGCGAGCGCGGTATCACCATCAAGGCGCAGAACGTGCGGCTGCCGTGGGAGGTCAACGGCGAGCAGTTCGTGCTGCATCTCATCGACACCCCGGGGCACGTCGACTTCACCTACGAGGTGTCGCGCGCACTGGAGGCCTGCGAGGGCGCCGTGCTGCTGGTCGACGCCGCCCAAGGCATCGAGGCGCAGACGCTGGCCAACCTGTACCTGGCGCTGGACCGGGACCTGACGATCATTCCGGTGCTCAACAAGATCGACCTGCCGGCCGCCGACCCCGATCGGTATGCCGGTGAGATCGCCCACATCATCGGTTGCGAACCGTCCGATGTGTTGCGCGTCTCCGGCAAGACGGGTGAGGGCGTGCGTGAGCTGCTCGACGAGGTGGTGCGGCTGATCCCGGCGCCCGTTGGCGATGCGGATGCGCCCGCGCGGGCCATGATCTTCGACTCGGTCTACGACATCTACCGCGGCGTGGTGACCTACGTGCGCGTCGTCGACGGCAAGCTCAATCCCCGCGAGAAGATCAAGATGATGTCCACCGGGGCGACGCACGAGCTGCTCGAGGTCGGCATCGTCTCGCCTGAGCCGAAGGCCTCCGACGGCCTCGGCGTGGGGGAAGTCGGCTATCTGATCACCGGTGTGAAGGACGTCCGCCAGTCCAAGGTGGGCGACACCGTGACGTCGGCCCGCCACGGTGCCACCGAAGCGCTGACCGGTTACCGCGAGCCCAAGCCCATGGTCTACTCGGGCCTGTACCCGGTCGACGGCTCGGACTATCCGGTGCTGCGGGAGGCGCTCGACAAGCTGCAGCTCAACGACGCCGCCCTGACCTACGAGCCGGAAACCTCTGTGGCGCTTGGCTTCGGGTTCCGCTGCGGCTTCCTCGGGTTGCTGCACATGGAGATCACCCGCGAACGCCTGGAGCGCGAGTTCAACCTCGACCTCATCTCGACGGCGCCCAACGTGGTGTACCGGGTGGTCAAAGAGGACAACACCGAGCTCGTCGTGACCAACCCGTCCATCTGGCCGGAGGGCAAGGTCCGCGCCGTCTACGAGCCGGTGGTGAAGACGACGGTCATCGCGCCCAGCGAATTCATCGGCACCATCATGGAGCTGTGCCAGCAGCGGCGCGGTGAGCTCGGCGGCATGGACTACCTGTCCCCGGAGCGCGTCGAGCTTCGCTACACCATGCCGCTCGGCGAGATCATCTTCGATTTCTTCGACTCACTGAAGTCGCGCACCCGCGGCTACGCCAGCCTGGACTACGAGGAGGCCGGCGAGCAGGAGGCCGACCTGGTGAAGGTCGACATCCTGCTGCAGGGCGAGGCCGTCGACGCGTTCTCGGCCATCGTCCACAAGGACGGTGCGGCCGCGTACGGCAACAAGATGACGACCAAGCTCAAGGAGCTGATCCCGCGTCAGCAGTTCGAGGTGCCGGTGCAGGCGGCCATCGGTTCGAGAATCATTGCCCGCGAGAACATTCGGGCCATCCGCAAAGACGTGCTCTCCAAGTGCTACGGCGGTGACATCACCCGTAAGCGCAAACTGCTGGAGAAGCAGAAGGAGGGCAAGAAGCGCATGAAGACCATCGGCCGGGTCGAGGTGCCGCAGGAAGCCTTCGTCGCGGCCCTGTCTTCCGACGCGGCGAGCGACAAGCCCAAGAAGTAGTGATTTGTGCACGATTTTCCGCGGCAGGTGGCTGTTGCGTTTTGTGTTGCGTGGTTGATGCACTCGGGTTTTGAGTGGGGTCGCGGCGTGTCATCTTCGGTT